>NZ_JAYGHQ010000030.1:5615-17776 GCF_034931425.1 Crocosphaera sp. XPORK-15E | reverse complement strand
CCTTTGCGGTGTTAGGACAAGGTGGGGATAGGGAAGCTGTCTTAAGAGATGTGGCCAACCGCATTGAACAAATCAGTGATAAAACAGACCAAAGCAATTTGGCGGCCTCCACTGCAATTCTCGCTGGATTAAGATTAAATAAGCAATTGATTCAACGGATATTGAGGGAAGACATTATGAAGGAGTCAGTAATTTACCAGGATATTAGAGCTTCAGGAAAACAAGAAGAAGCTGCTAAGCTAGTATTACGCCAACTAAATCGCCGTCTAGGACAACTCTCACCCACCATAGAGGCACAAATTCGCCTACTCCCCGTCGAGCAGATAGAAGACCTCGGAGAAGCCTTGTTAGACTTTGAAAGTGAGGCTGATTTGCTTAATTGGCCGGCCAAATAAACCAATTTTGTTAATTTCCCCCAAAAGACCATATCCACGAGTTTATTTTTTGAGGGCGAATCTTGATAGTAATCCAACCAAAGTGAATAATCCCAAGACCATTGAAGGTTCGGGGACTTGTTGTGCGGGAGATGCTAACCTAATATTATCAATTAGTAATCCTGAATGACCACTAAAGGCGTTTTCATCTACTATTCCAAACCCTAGTGTAAAAGTTCCGGCGGTGAGGAAAGTATGAGTGAATGTTTTATAACCTGTCTCAGAAATAAAACCAGTAGCAGAAGAAACAAAGTCACCACTGTTTACTGAATTAACTGAAATAATCGGAATTAATATTTGATTTAAACTCAAAAAAGCCAGATCATTGTTGGGGCTAGTTCCAGTGGTTTCATCCGTGAGTAAATTGTAATCAAATTCTAATTTTTGTCCTGCTTGGGCATTAATTACTGTTGTCAATTTAATGGCACTTCCTTGAACATAAGTCCCCTGAGAAGTAATGGACCCTGGGCCATCATTAAAGAGAAAACCTGGCGTTGTAGTATCTGTAAATCCTTCTAAAGTATCAGGGACTAAACCAGGGTCAAATACTGGGGTTGTAAAAACATTAAGTTCTCCGGTTTCGAGGAAAACTTGAAAACTTCCTTCTGTTGGCAATACTCCAAAATTACTATCTTTGATACTGGCTATTCCTCCTGGTGAAATAGACCAGTTATTTAGTCCAGTTTCAAATCCTTCAATGGTCATAGCATTTGCCGTTGGCACTAATAATAAACCAGTGGCTAAACTAATAGTAACTGTCTGAAACTGAAACTGAAATTTAAACATTGACTAAACTCCGAGAGTGTGTTGGGAACAGAAAAATTAACTTTCCTCAGATCTTACACCATTACCCAAAAGTCAAAAAAAAAGATTTTTAGAGGCAGCAAACCCGATGATTTGGTTGTTGTTTCTGAAAAAATCGGGTTTTTAATATCAGATGGAAGCTCTGAGTAAGTGACTTTAGGAAAAGATAAAATCGCCAGCATCAATAGCAGTTGCTTGTACGTTTTCCAAAGTCGCTAGAGGCAAGAAATAGTTAGGAACTGAACGACCAAAGGGGGCATAACTCACTAAGGTGTTATTTCCTATTTGGGAGGTACGAATATTGCTAAAAGGATTACTGCCTAAATTGACATTTTTGAATAAGTCTCTCAAGTCAAACATATCATGGTCATTGAGGTTATTATTATCAGCATTAAAGTCGGTAATAATATTACCAGCACTTTGACGATTGGGATATTTAAAGATATCTTTACCTCCATTTCCAGACAAGATCCCTTTCCCGACACTACTAACAATAATTTCGTCTTGAGCTAATCCAGTGACAATATCGACATCATCCTTTAGTTCAATGGTAAAGGTTTTACTGAAGTTGGCTCCGTTTTGATCGGTTGTTTTAAGGATTATGTCGTGAGTTTTGGCAGTTTCGTAGTCAAGTTGGCTACTATCGTTGACGAATAGTTGATTGCCGTTGAGTTTAAAGCGTCCATTGCCATTGTCAAGGAGGGTATAGGTATGTTGGTCGTTGGCATCGGGGTCTATGGTGCTTAAATTAGCAATTAAGGTGTTATTGGGGGCATTTTCGCTGATTTTGGTGTTGGTGATTAGGATATTAGTCGGTGTATCATTGACGGGGTTAACGGTGACTTTGAACGTATTATCAACTGTTTGACCGTTAGAAGTTCCCCGAATGGTAATATTAGCGGTTCCAAATTGATTGTCTAGGTAATCAAGAGTCAGTTGATTATTGTTAATTGTTGCTGTTACTAAACCATTATTACTGTTAGCCAATACACTCTTAATAATGATATCGCCATCCACATCACTAAAGACATTAGTTAAGTCAGTTAAGGTATTGGGTGCATCTTCGTTAACGGTAAGATTAGCTAAGGAATTTTGAACAATTAGGGTATCATCAATGGGGTTAACATTAACCGTAAAGGTATTATCAACGGCTTGACCATTAGCTGTGCCTCGAATTGTAATATTAGCTGTCCCAAATTGATTGTCTAAATAGTCAAGAGTTAATTGATTATTGTTAAGTGTTGCTGTTACTAAACCATTATTACTGTTAGTCAATATACTCTTAACAATGATATCGCCATCTACATCACTGAAGACATTGATTAAGTCAATTAGGGTATTAGCTGCATCTTCGTTAACAGTTACATGGGAGATAGGATTAGTAACGATTGGTGTATCATCTACAGGGTTAATGGTAATGTTTACTGTAGCGGAATTAATCGTGTAAACAGTGCCGTCAAAACCATTCCAATTAAAGCTAATATTACCGTTAAAGTTGTTATTTGGAGTAAATGTGAGGGCATTTAAGTCATTGAGGGCAATTTCTTGATTTAGCGAAATCAGAGTGTTATTCAGTTTTAAAATGCCGTTATTCGGTAAAGAAGTAATCTGAATTTTAGTCAGATTATTGCCATCGGAATCGCTAAAGGCTGAGGTAAAATCCGTTAAGGTGAAAGCGATGGTGTTATCTTCATCCCCTGTTTTATTAATATTAATTAAAGTTGGCGGTAGATTGGTTGGTAATAACTGATTACCAAAGTTTATATCTGTGAGAATTTGACCCGCAGTTAGAGTAACCGTGTGAACTAGACTAACCGTATTATCAGGAATATATAAGGGGTCATTTGTGCCATTATTTCCCGTATTTCCTGTATTAGAACCATTAGAATTGTTATTGAGGTTTAAGATAGCTTCAGCAAGGGACAAAACATTAATCCGAGGATAACTGACTCCTGTATTCGTAACGTTATCGTTTTCGTCGTCACCGTCAATAATTAAGTTGCTAGTGGTATCTAATAAAGTGCTAAATTCGGTTAAGGTCAGGGAACGTCCTAAATATTGTTGGGCGATTTGTTGGGAGAGGGTGGCGATCGCACTAATATAAGGAGTTGCTTGAGATGTACCACCCATCGAAATAGTGCCACCTGTCGCATTTGCGCCTGTAATCAAGATACCAGGAGCAAATACATCTAAAAGCGGGTGACGTTGCGAAAAACTAGCGATTCTGTCGGCTGCTGTGCTGTAATCAACTGCCCCATTCCCAAAGGTACGAGAACCAAAGTCATCAGCCCAGACTGCACCCACTGAGATAACATTAGGATCAATGGCAGGATAGGCTAATCCTGGGGTACTGTTGAAGGTGTAGAAGCTGTTACCTGCTGCTGCTGCAATGAGGATGTTTTGGGAGGCGATCGCGGCTAATTCATCCCCAATGCCATAACGAGGTACTTCTGTTGTCCAATTTTGACTATCTCCTAAAGAAAGGTTGACAGATGCGATATTATATGTATTGGCGTTGGTGTTGACCCATTGTAAGGCTTTTTCTAAGTCAGAGAAACTGCCAGAACCATTGTCTTTAAAGACTTTGAGAATGATTAAGTTAGATTCTGGGGCAATTTGGGCGGCGATGCTGGTAATATGGGAACCGTGATTATTGCGATCGCCCGCATCATTGTCATTATCAGCGAAGTCGTATTGATAAATAATGCGATCTGCTATGCCATTATTATCATTATCTGGCCCAAATAAGGGATGATTTAAGTCTGCACCTGTATCAATAATAACGATGCTTTGTCCTTGTCCTTTAATATTAGCAAAGCGAGAATCTGCCCAAAAATCATCAAGGTTAATTAGGGAAATAGCATTACTATTTAAGGGACTAGAAGGAGTGTTAGAAGGGGTGTTATTAGTATTGGTTACAGGGGGATTAGTGGTTGTATTTGAGGGAGATTCATCATCAAGAATGGTGACATTTGCAGTGTTTTGATTGCCAATAATTGCGCCGTTAGTTGGGTTAGTTAATTGGATGGTAAAGTATTCGTCTCCCTCAACTTTGTCGTCATTACGAATCTTGATAGCGTTAGGGTTTCCTAAGATGGCATTTTGAACAGTAATAACTTTACTTACTTCATTAGCAGCAAAGGTAATAGTAAAGGGAATATTGTTAAAGTCGTTATTAATAGAACTGGCTGCACAAGCGCATCCCTTGGCAGTTCCATCAATAAAACTTAGGGTTGCACCTACAGAATTTGTGATATCTCCTGTGCGAGTAACAATAATTTCTGTAATGGCTGTTCCGTCTTCTTTGACAGTATAATTAGCTGTACTAAAGTTAAGTTGAGTTTGATTATTAGTCGCACTAAAGTTAAGTTGAGTTTGATTATTGTCTGTTCCTATTAAGGAATTACCTGTTAAGGAATTAGTAGAGGTAGGTGTAATTAACTCAAGTGTGGGGATAGAAAGGGGAATATTTGCCCCAGTCGTGCTAATGGTAAAGATAGGATAGGTTTGCTTCCATCCTTCTTGAACAATTTGCGCGACGTTATATGTTCCTGGTCGTAAATTGGTAAAATTATAGTCACCGTTAGTATCGGTTTGAGTAGAAGTTTCACCACTATCTAATTGATTGTTATTATTGCTGTCTAAATAAACTGTCCAATTTGATAGATTTTGTTCATTATTATTAACTGCATTGCCATCAATGTCATTCCAAATATTGCCTTTGATTTCGGCATCATTATCTTGAATACCGACGTTAACATTAGGAATATTTGAGCCATTGTAATTAGTATCGGTACTGGTAACAGAATGGTTAATAATTGCGGTGTGATTTCCTTCAGTTATGTTATCATCAACCGCAGTAACCGTAACAGTTTGGGGAGTATTCCAATTCGTTGAATTAAAGGTAAAGGTTGTTTTATCTAAGGTAATTTGATTCCCTGATGTTAGAGTAATAGTAACGTCAGCAGTGGGTGGGGTTTTTAATACCAGACTATAGGTATCGGTGTTACCTCCTTCTGCAACGCTTATATTTCCTCCTGTTTGGGTTAGGGTGATACCTGGAGTAGCAGGGGGAGTAATGGTAAAGTTAGCAGTTTTGGGTGCATCACCACTGTTTCCTGCGTTATCTTGAATGGTGGTAGCATCCACCCGTAAGCTGTAAATACCAGGTGTATTGGTTAAGTTATCTAAGCCGTTAATACGGTAAGTTGTATCTGAAATATAGCTAACGGTAACAGTATTCGGTAAAGTCAGGTTAACGCCGTCACGGGTTAAGGAAATATCACTGTTATCGAAGGTATTTAGGTCTATTTGTTCGGAAAATTGAACATCAATACTATTGACAGGATTAGGGGTTGAACTGGGAACGTTAAGGAATTGGGTTAAAATGGGTTGAGTTACGTCTGCAAACAGGCTTAACGTGGTGTTGGTGGTGTTTCCTGCGGCATCTTGTACCCTGATTTCTAATTCCCTGGCCCCTGGTGAGGGAAGTTGAACATTACTACTAAATTGTGTTCCTGTTACCGTTGCTTGTTGTAAAAGAGTATTAGTAGTTTTGTCATAGAAGAAGACTTTTAAGCCTGTTTCGCCCAATTCTCCGCTAATATTAGGATTAGTGGTATTAATGCGCCGTTGTCCTGATGCCGTCAGCAGTTGTAGGGATGGAGTGTTATTTGGCTGTAAGCCTTGTGTGCCTACGGGTGGGGTTGCTGTTACATTAATATTAGTAGGAACAGTGGGTGCAGTGGTATCCATTACCCAGGTTTCTGTCTGAATACCTGTACCTGTATTACCCGATAAGTCTTGAATCCCGTTACCATTAACCGTGAGGGTATAAGTCCCATCGGTTAAGGTTAATCCTGATAATCCATTAATACGATAGGTGGTGTCATTAACCGCAGTCACTGTAACGCTATTGTTAATTAAATTGGCATTATTCCCCCCTTGTGAGGAATTTCCGCTATTATTTCCCCCTTCTGGGGGGTTAGGGGGGAGCAAACTTAGGGTTATATCCTGCCAAGTGAAGGTACTAAGGTCAATTTTTTCGGAAAATGTAACAGTTAAAGAGGGAACGGGTTGATTACGAGGATCGATTAAGAGATCGATAATATCAGTAACAATAGGAGGAGTTGTATCGGAATTTCCTGTTGCTGTTTTTATCCAAGTTTCATTTAGTGAACCTGTCCCAAATTTTCCGCTTGTGTCTTGAATACCCGTGGCGTTAACTATTAGGTTATATTCTCCATCTGTAGAGGTAAGATCGTTTAATCCTGTAATTTGATAACGGGTAGGAGAAAGAGAAACAATAGTAACGTTAGAGTTAATTAAGTTACTACCACCATTGAGGGTTAAATTCAGATCATTGTAATCAAAAGTATTGGCTTTAATGGCTTCGGAAAAATCAACAGTAATGGCATTAATCGCAGTTGCACGAGGATCTGGACTAACATCAATAATATCAGTAACAGTGGGGCCACCAGGAATATAGGTAATAGTGTAGGTAGTGTTTCCTGCGGTGGTGTTATCGAGGAAATGGAGGATGTTTTCATAGATAGGACGACCGGTAGCGGGGAAGGTGCGATCAGTTATCCAGAAGTTATCTAAGCTGATTTGAGTACCATCTGCACGCTGAATTTTTACTATATCGAATTGACTGTTACTGGGTTCTGCTAACTCGAAATATGTCCAGCCATTGTCAACAGTGGCTGTAATTTGTACGGTTAAATCTGTTATGGTTGCAGGTGCGTCAATAGTGGCATCTTTTACTGCTTTTACGGGAGCAGTTCCACCCGAACTGAAATAGATTATATCGGGGGTGAATTTTGCGTCAAAGGTTTCATTGACAAGAAAATCAGGTAAATTATCGGGGTTAGCGTGGTTGACTTTGACTTGATGAATTAATTCATGAATATTGACTTCTTTAATCAGGGAGAGTTCAGCTTTACCGAGACTATTTGTATGTTCAAAAGTTGCCTTATAATCGGTAAATTTACCCTGTAAACTGGATTTGAGTAACCAGTCAGCAACGGCAGTTTTTCCGGCTTCAATATTACCAAAGTTAACGGTTAAGGAAGGACTAACTCCTTGTCCATTGACTTCTGAACCGATAATTTGAAAGTCAACTAATAGGCCTTTTTCATTGTCAATAATTTTGGGTTGTCCAGAGGTGATTTTGAGGTTTTTCGCGTCACCTTTGCCTTCATTTCTGACTAATACGGCGAGGGAATAAGGTACAGAAGTTTCGATAATATCATCGGTAAAAGGGTCATCTGCAAAGACATCTCGTTGATGGAAATAGTCTAGGTGTAATTCTGCTTGAGGATAGACGGTGATGGGTGTAGAAAGTAGGGGAACTGTTACAGTTGCACCGTTTTCTAGATAGGAAAGTGAACCGCCAATACTATATTGAGTGGGAATTTCTGGTGCTGCAAGGTTAGTAGGAATAAATGTCCATTTTGCGCTACCAATCCCTTCATCTTGGGGGGTATTGGGGTTGTCCCCTGTTAATATTCCTGTGCCATCTACAGCCGTAATATTGCTAAGGATGGGGTCAGTAATGCCAAAAATGTCGTTAACAATATTGCCGTTTCCGTCTTTGATTTGTAGGGTAACGGAGAGGTTGGTTAGGTTGGTTTGGTTTCCGTTGTCGATTTCTAAACTGCCTAAGAATGCGGCACGGGTCATTACGGCTTCTTGGTCAATCTTGATTCTAACAGTGGCGCAAACTCCTCCGCTTCCTTCCAAAGCTTTTTGATATTCACTGCTGACTGCTTGCAAACCAGCGAAGATATCGTTATAGCCTTCAGCTTCAGTCTGAGCAATAGCAGTCTCTAAAGTATTAAGAGAACTTCCTAGTTTTCCTAGATCGACAAAATCTTGGCTTTGACCATTAGGAACTTGAGATTGGTTATAAATTCCAGTTTCAAAATAATCAACAGTCCGATTCCAGCGATCAATTAACTTAAGTATATTTGACTGTGATATGGATGGCGGGAATGGAGTATGGAGAAGCTGTTGTTGTTCAGTTTCCGTGATTTTTGCTGCTGCTGCTGTTGCACCTTGAGTACGAGCAAAAAATTCCGTTAACCAACTGACAAGAAGGGTTTCATGATCACTACTTACGTTTAACCAAACTTCATCTCCAAAGAAATCAAGATATGTATTATATATAGCTTGTACCCTGTTTCTGTATTCAGCAACACGAGCTAAACCTTGATTAATAGGGGAAACAGAGGCACTTGTTGATAGAGAACTACCCCCAAGGATGGGGTCATAACAGAAATCATCTAAACAAAGTAGGATAGAAGGAATGCAAAGAGGCGGATAAACAAAGCCTCCGAGTCCTGTTAAACATCCTGTCCAATCCTGCCAATCTCCTTCCCCATCACCAAAACCAACAGCACAGGAAAAAACAGTCACCCCGCGACCAATGGGGCCAGGAATACAACCCGCTAAACCTATCGTTAAACAAATACTAGCCTGTAAATTTTGTTCTTTACAGGGATCACAGTTAGGTTCTGTAAGATTAACCGTGATAGGTGTGACATAGCCACCACCACCGAAGCCACCACCACCGAAGCCACCACCACCGAAGCCACCACCACCGAAGCCACTACCACCGAAGCCACCACCACCGAAGCCACCACCACCACTCAAGCAGTTGCCGTCAACATTTAAAAATGGCAGGGGGATTGCTCTTTTAATTTGTTGGCCAGCACACTCATAATAATAATCAAGACCACCAGAAATACTGCAAGGAACGGAGGGAGAAGACTGTAAAGCTAGTTGACCCCCAAAACTACTCAAGGTGTCAAAGTCGGCAATGCGAGTGATACGCACCGGAACTGTAATCGAACTCTTTGCAGCTAAAATATCAAGGTTATTAATTAACGGCTCAATTTTGTAGAAAGGATGGTCGCCAAAATAGAAATTAATGTCGTTAGCAGCAATTAGACCATGATTAGTAGCGGTAACGTTAATTTGCATAACCTGACCCACTACTTGTAATTGATCTAGATCGATAAAACTAGGTTCAATAACCACAGTGGGAATGGGTACATTAGTCTCAAAAACACTTTCGATACTAATGGTATATCGATCCTCAATTTCTGTCGGCGTTACCGTCCAAGTATATTTAACCGTTTGTCTTGACAAAAATGCCTGTATATCTTCCGTTTCTCCTGCACCAATATAGACATTCTGTTCATAAGTATCATGATTATCGGCACTAATACGAAGTTTATAATATCCCTCAGCTAAATTATTTTTTGCTAAAATTCCGTCTGCATCTTGTTCTGAAAAAATAACCGTTCCCGTATAGGGATCTAATAAACTAATTGTCGCATTTGCTAACCTTGGTGAACCTTCTGCAAAGAAGAATAATTCATCGACTACATTAATATTTAGATTGCCTTTTGCCTCCGAAATCGCCCGAAAATTAAACGGTAAACTTAAGGATGCTTCATCCCCTGAAATTACCACATTCCCATTATAAAGAGTTAATTCTTGGGTTGCTGACGGTTGTAATAAAAGGGAAACTTTAGTTGATTCTCCAGGATTTAACGAGGGTAAAGTCACTGTAGAAGCTAACTTTAACCAAGGCGCATCAGGAAGCAAAATATCTAATTCTCCCGAAGCAATCGCACCTTGATTACTAACAGTAAATTCTACTAAAGTTTGACCTCCCCGCAACATACTCGCCTGTAAATTGCTAGTATCTGCCACTAAACGGGGTAATAGTTGCGCCACATCTACCCGTATAGGTAACGTCGCTGTTACCCCTTCATTACTGCTTAAACCAACTGAGAAATTGTAATAACTCCATTTATCATCAGGAACATTAATACTGTAGTTAACGGTTATTTCTTCATTACCTAATAAACTCGTTTTCTCTGGGGTAAGATTAACTGTCCAATCAGTAGGCGCACCATTTATACTAGCAGTTAATCCCGATAATCCTAAATCACTCAGATTTTGTAATTTAACTGAACCATTAAAGGTTGTTCCTTCAGTAATACGTTGGGATACTTGCGTTAAGAATTGGTCATTTTGTTCAAACCGCATTCCTAACAAGGTAAACTGATCTTCTGCTGCACTATCTTCAGCCGCAAAACCAGGAAAATAAGCATTAATATTATAGTTTCCTGCTTCTCCCTGTAAGGGGGTAAATTGACGGATAAAATTACCATTGCCGTCGGTAAAGGAATCAAATTCTCGTATATTTCCTTTATTTTCTATCCTGATTTTGACAGATTCATAAGCTACAGGGGAATTATCATTATTACTTAAAGCCGTTCCTCGTAAAGTGATAGGATTACCTGCGAGCGCGGTTTCTGTATCAGTATAAACTGTCGCACGATAAGCAGGTGTTATTGTTACTGGAGTAATCGTAGTATTATTATTTTCGCCAATGTTTACCCCTTCATTAACTGTATTTCCCGTATCGGTAACACCAATTAAATAATATTGTCCGGGGGTTCGTGGTGCAAAATATGTTACTGTGCGATCGTAAGACAAACTAGGTAATAAATTAGCAGGATTTTCGACACTTCCTAAACCAAATTCCCCTAATAAAGTATCATTAGCATCAAGTTTATTATCCGTTGACAAATAAACCCTGTCTTTCCAATTTCCTGACGCGCTGATAATACCATTATTAGTAATAGTGTAGGTAAGTTGTGACTGTTTTCCTGTATAAGTGGGTTGTATTCCTTGTAACTGAGTCACCACTAAATCCGGGACATTTATATCAGTAACTTCTAAGCTATCACTACCACTATTTAACCCATTTGCTGAGGCATTAATTGTTACTGCTTGACTACCATCATTAATTCCGTCACTGACTCCTGTAATGGTAAAAGTAGCAGAAGTTTGTCCGACGGGAATTATTACAGTATTGGGAATAGTTGCTTCTGTTGTATCACTGGAATTAAGATTGACTATTAAATCACTGCTAGTATCAGTATTACGGCTAATTGTTGCGGTTGCTGTTCCGGTTTCTGAGATAACATCTTTATCTATAACTACTTTTAAAGAGGGACTTTCGTTATCAATGACATTAATATTTATTGTGGCTTTACCTGCATCTGATGCTATATTTGTACCCGTATAAGTAGACTTGGCGGTAATAATGGCGGTTTGTGTGCCGTCAAGAATTGTATCATCAACGCCTTGAATTTCAAAAGTTGCTGATGCTTGATTTGCTGCGATAATAACTGTAGTTGGTACGGTTGCTTCTGTCGTATCACTGCTAAACAGTTGAACCTGTAAGGGTGTATCTGTAACAATATTTCGGGTGACTGTGGCTTGAGCTTTACCTCCGTTTTCGTTAATATTAGAAGTGTCAACTGTGAGGGTTAAAGTGACTCCATCATTATCGATAATTGCTAGACTATCCGAACCGCTAATAAACCCAGAAGATGAGGCAATAATAGTGTGATTTTTGGGAAGTTCTATTAAGGTATCATCTACAGCAGTAATATTAAAGTTGGCCGAATTTGCCCCGGCTGGAATGGTAACTGTAGTAGGTACAGTGATTTGGGTATTATCACTATTAACTAAAGTAACGGTTAAAGGTTCTGTTGTGTCAGTATTTCGGGTAACTGTACCTTGAATAGTGTTACCTTCGGTGATTTGTTCTGTATTAATATTAACGGTTAAAGTTGGTTTAAAATCATTGTCTATAATATTGACAATTGCGCTGTTTTGTGTTCCAATCGTTGCCCCATTGGTGGGATTAGAAAGACTTAAATTAATGGTTTCATTACTTTCTAAAATACTGTCATCAATGATGGGAATAGTTACTGTTTTGCTAGTTTCTCCTTCAGCAAAATTAACTGTAATTTGGCTATTATTATAGTCACTTCCTACGGTTGCTGTACCATTTGTTAAGTTTATTCTGACACTCACAGCACCATCACTTCC
>NZ_JAYGHQ010000030.1:0-5515 GCF_034931425.1 Crocosphaera sp. XPORK-15E | reverse complement strand
AATTAACGGTAATGGGAGTATTATTATAATCATTTGGTGCGGTTGCTGTACCATTAGTTAGATTAATTCTGACACTAACCGCGCCATCACTTCCTCCCGTCCGAGTTAAGTTAACAGCAGTTACAGGTGTACCATTTTCGTTAATTGAATAAGCAGTATTACTAAATTGAATTGTTCCTGGTACTGCATCATTATCAATGATACTTAAAACTGCGTTTTGTTGCGTTCCTAATGTTGCGCCACCTGTAGGATTTGATAGGTTTAAATTGACTGTTTCTGTAGGTTCATAAACCGCGTCATTATTGATGGGAATAGTAACAGTTTTGCTGCTTTCTCCTTCGGCAAAAGTGACAGTAATAGGTGTATTAGTATAGTCATCTGGTGCCGTTGCAGTTCCATTAATAGGCGTTATGGTAACACTAACTTCGCCATTTGTGCCTACAGTACGGTTAATGGTAATAGTTGCCGTTCCATTTTCATTAACTGTATAATTTGCACCATTAAAGGCTAAGATTCCAGGTTGTGGTAAATCATCGTTAATAATAGTTAATGTGGCTGTTGTCTGCGTTCCTAATGTTGCGCTACCTTGGGGGTTAGTGAGTGTTAAATTAAGAGTTTCATCAGCTTCAAATTGAGTATCGTCAACAATAGGAATAGTAACAGTTTTGCTGGTTTCTTCATCAGCAAAATTAACCGTAATGGGAGTATTATTATAATCATTTGGTGCGGTTGCTGTGCCATTAGTTAGATTTATTCTGACACTAACCGCGCCATCACTTCCATTAGTACGAGTTAAGGTAACAGCAGTTACAGGTATACCATTTTCATTGATTGAATAAGTAGTATTGCTAAATTGAATTGTTCCCGGTACTGCATCATTATCAATAATGTTGAGAATAGCAGTATTTTGTGTTCCTAATGTTGCGCCACCTGTGGGGTTAGATAAAGTTAAATTGACGGTTTCTGTGGGTTCGTAAACATTGTTATCAATGATGGGAATCGTTACCAGTTTGCTGGTTTCTCCATTAGCAAAGGTAACAGTAACCGGACTATTATTATAGTCACTGCCAGCAGTTGCCGTATTATCTGATGGGGTTAAAGTAACCGTAACTTCTCCATCACTTCCCACTGTACGAATTAAATTAATAGTTGCGGTTCCATTTTCATTAACGGTGTAACTAGCATTATTAAAGCTAATGGTTCCGGGTTTAGGTGCATCATTATCAATAATGGTTAATGTGGCAGTAGTTTGAGTACCTAAGATTGCGCCACCTTGAGGATTAGACAGACTTAAATTAATTGTTTCATTGGGTTCAAATTGTTGATCATCGACAATTAAAATAGTTGGTGAAACAACAGGAGGAACAAATCCGTTGGTACTTTGTGCTTCAAATATTGTTCCATTATTTTGATTACTGATTAAATCTTGAACCGTATTTCCCGTAATGGAATTAAAGTTCCAATAACCTACTAATCCAGTTTCATTCCCTGTTAATTGTTCAGTAAAATCTGCTTGAATTTCTGCCTGAGTTCTAGACTTATTCCAGATACGAACATCATCTAATTGTCCCTGATAAACACCATAATTTGAACCCCCACCCGTATTAACGCCTAATTGTAAACTAGGATGAACAATATAATTGCTCTTAATTCCAGTTTTAATGAATTGTCCATTAACATATAAACTGGGTGTTTTGTCATTATAAACAATCGCAATATGAGTCCAATCTGAGACAGTATTTTGATAAACTAAAGGTGAAGGAAGATAAGAAGCTGAATGTTCAAATACACTAATTCCATTGGTTCCAACGGATACTCCTACCCCCGCATGATTTGAACCCAAAGAAGCGGCTTCTCCCTGCACTGGATAAATAGCATAACGTTGTCCGCCCGTTCCAGAGCTACCATTATTAGATTCAGTAGTTACATTGCGAGTTGCAGTCGGTTTTGTCCAAAACTCAATGGTAAATGTATCAGTAACATTAGGGAATAGTTGATTACTCTCAACCCGATCATTTATTCCATCAAAAGATAATCCTTGACTTATCTGTGCATAATCAATTGTTTTACTGGTTTCTCCATCAGCAAAAGTAACTACAATCGGTGAATTATTATAATCAGTTGGTGCTGTTGCTGTACCATTATTTAGGTTAAGAGTAACACTAACTTCACCGTTACTATTTCCTGCACGATTGATAGTAACAGTAGTAATAGGTGTGCCATCTTCATTAACACTAAACTGCGGTGAACTAAAAGAGAAAATCCCTGCGGGTTGGTCATCATTAGTAATTGTGCTAATAACTGCTGTGGTTGTTCCCCGATTATAATTAGCACTAGAAACCAAGGTTAAATTAACCGTTTCATCTGCTTCAAAAATATTATCTACTGTGGGGTCAAGGGTTAAAATTGCTGTATCGGAACCCGCAGCAAAGGTAATAGTTCCACTTGTTCCATTAAAACTGACTGCCCCAGTTTGTATATAGTCATTATTAAAGGTGGCAGTTCCCCCTACATTAAAATTAACAGTTAGAGGATTAACTGTATTACCAGTACGGGTGAAAGTATAAACAAAATTATTTGTTCCATCTTCTGTCACACTATTAGGAGAACCCCCTAAAGAAACCGTCGGTAAATCATTATCAACAATGGTTAACGTAGCTGTGGTTTGAGTTCCTAAACTTGCGCCACCTGTAGGACCACTTAGAGTTAAATTTAGGGTTTCATTCCCTTCATAAATAGTGTCATTAAAGAGAGGAATAGTAACGGTTTTACTGGTTTCTCCACTACCAAAAACAACAGTTAGAGCCGTTGTGCTATAATCATCAGGGTAAGTAGCCGTACCATCGCTCAGTAAGATATTAGCACTGACTACTCCTTCATTTCCATTCGTGCGTTGAACAGTGACAGCAGCAACAGGAGTTCCATTTTCATTAATACTATAAGTGGGGGAAGTAAAAGATAAAGTTCCTGCTAAAGCATCATTAACATTGGAGAGAAGAATTGTAATATTTTGTTCGTAGGATAAACCACTACTATCCGTTGTTCTGACGCGAATAGTGTGTTGGGTAGCTGCTTCATAATCTAGTAAGCTACTATTAGCAACGACTATGTTATTCCCATCGAGAATAAACCTTCCACCTGCATCATTTACTAATGTGTAAGTAAAGGTGTCATTACTATTGTTATCTTGAGAATTAAGAGTACCAATTAAAGTATCATTGGCACTATTTTCGGGAATTGTATTGTTATTGATGTTAATAGAAAAGGGTGCGCTATTAACAACATTTAAAATAAAGTTATCTGTAACGGTAGCATTACTTTGGTCTTTTGCTGTTACTTTGATTTCATACTGCCCAGCATTAGCAATGGCAGGATTTCCGCTAAAGGTTCTGTCACTTAGCGTTAACCAATTAGGCAAAGAACTCCCATCAGCTAAAGTAGCAGTATATGTGAGAGAGTCCCCTAAATCTACATCTTGGAAAGTATTAGCTGAAAAAGTAAAATTAGAAGCGCGGTTACTATAAACATTGACATCGGCAATGGGACTAGCAACCGTCGGGGCATCATTAATTGAGTTGATAGTTAACGTTACTGTTGATGGGTTAGCTGCATAGGTTGTTCCGTCTGAACCATTCCAAGTAAAACCAGCCGTTCCATTATAATTAGCATTAGGAATAAAGGTTAAATTGTTTAAATTTGCTACAGGAATTTCTTGATTAGCTGCAACGGGATTATTCCCAAGTTTTAAAACCCCATTACTAGGTAAAAGCAAAATTTTAACCGTAGCTAAAGGGGAACCACTACTGCTGCTAAAAACACTAGAAAAATCTGTCGCTGTAAACGTTACCGTTTGGTCTTCGTCGCTTGTTTTGCTAACATTGCCAACGTTATTAATAACATCAACATTAACTGCCCAAAGTTCTATCCCTTGGATACCATTATCGGCGGTAAAATAGAGTTTTCCGTTACTATAGGTAAGGTTGCCAGGACTAGAACCACTACTACCAGGATAAATATCTTTTAGGAAAATAGGACTACCCGTTGTGGGGTCTAGTTGCCATAATTCTTGCCCATTGGCAGCGTTAGTGGCGGTAAAATAAAGGACACCATTGGCATTTGTTAAGTTACTGGGAGATGAAGCATTTCCCCCTGGATAAATATCAATGACGCTAGGTGTTCCCGTTGTCGAGTCAATTTTCCAGATTTCTTGACCATAGGTTGGGGTGTAAGCAGTAAAATACAGCGTACCGTTGACATTAGTTAAGTTACTCGGAGATGAACTATTACTACCAGTCCTGATATCAATTAAAACGGGATTTCCAGTTGTCGGGTCAATTTTCCAGATTTCCGTCCCATTAATGCCATTATTTGCTGTAAAGTACAGTGTCCCATTGACATTAGTTAAATTACTTGGAGAAGAACTACCACTACCCGAATTAATATCAATAACAGTAACATCCCCTGTACTGGAATCAGATTTCCAGAGTTCCGTTCCATCTATATCATTATCAGCAGTAAAGTAAAGAGTTCCGCCAACTTTAATAAAATTACGAGGATTAGAACCATAAGTGGTTTGGTTAATATCTTGGGTAAGAACTGTACCTGTTGTAGTACCATCAGTTTGCCAAAGTTCTACCCCTTGAGTAAAGTTATCGGCAGTAAAATAAAGCTTACCATTGCTATAAATTAGGTTGCCCGGACTAGAACTACTGCTACCAACATAAATATCTTTGAGAAAGACAGGATTTCCCGTAGTCGAGTCAATCTTCCATAACTCTCGACCATTAGCATTAATAGCAGTAAAGTAAAGCGTCCCATTACCATTAATTAAATTACTAGGAGATGAACTATTGCTACTGTAATAAATATCAATAACACTGGGTGTTCCAGTTGTCGGGTCAATCTTCCAGAGTTCAACTCCATTAATGCCATTATTAGCAGTAAAGTAAAGCGTTCCATTTACATTGATTAAATTACTAGGAGATGAACCACTACTGCCAGTATTAACGTCAATTACAACGGGATTTCCGGTTGTGGGGTCAATCTTCCAAAGTTCGGTTCCATTAGTTAGATTAGTAGCAGTAAAGTAAAGAGTTCCGTTAACATTGGTTAAATTAGTAGGGTTGGAACCATTGCTACCTGGTTGAATCTCTATTACTTCAGGATTACCAGTAGTAGCATTAATCCGCCAAAGTTCTGTCCCATTGGTAGCATTATTAGCAGTGAAGTAGAGAACACCACCTATATTGATAAAGTTACTGACACTAGAACCATTTGTCCCTGGATAAATTTCTAGTTGAACCGTACCTACTGTTGTGCCATCACTTTTCCACAATTCTGTCCCATTAGTACCATCATTAGCCGTAAAGTAGAGGGTTCCATTGAGATTAAACAGATTACTAGGGGATGAACCATTAGCACCTGTACGAATATCCTTCAGTAAAACAGGATTACCACTATTATCTAACTTCCACAACTCTTGACCATTAGCTGAGTTAGTAGCCGTAAAGAATAA
>NZ_JAYGHQ010000029.1:0-22211 GCF_034931425.1 Crocosphaera sp. XPORK-15E | reverse complement strand
TAAGATGACAGGGGGAACAGAGGGGAAGCGCGGTTATTAGGGTCTGAATTAGCAGGATTATAGTCAGAATGATGAACCTGTAATAGTCTTGCTCTCCTTTGCTTGACACTAAGCTTTGAGACATTTTCCCCTGGTTTGATACACTGAGTTCCACATTTGACACAACGCCACCGTGCAGCTTCCTTAACGGTGGTGGCTATAGTTTTCCAGTTCTTGGGATATCTAGAGGTCATAAAGAGATAAAGCCATAAAGCTCTAATAGGTTTAGATGTTTATAGATTAGAGGTAAATCAGGAACTTAACCCCTAAACCATTTATCATATAAACTAATTAACAGATAAAACTATAAACCCATAAAGGTATTAGACCTTAATATGATAATATGTTAAAAGTAGCGGTGTTTAATTTCAAGGGAGGAACGGCTAAGTCCACCACTGTGATTAATCTAGGGGCTAGTCTGGCTACTTCCAAGCGTCGGGTCTTATTAGTGGATCTTGATGGTCAACGTACTTTATCGTTTGGCTTGGGATTAGATGGGGATATGCCAACCGCCTTAGATTTTTTACAAGGGGGTGAGGTTGAACCAATGGCCACTAAGGTGAAAAATCTCTTTCTCATTCCTGGGGCCTTAGAGATGTTTCAGTTACAAACGGATCAGGATTTATTTACACCGGCCCTGTCTAAGTTAACTGGGTATGATGTCTGTTTGATGGACTGTTCTCCTGGGTTGGGTATCACCTCAGTACAGGCGATTTTAAGTAGCGATCGCATTCTGATTCCGGTGATTTGTGAACCTGCGGTGTTGAAGGGGTTATCTGAAGCGGTGCAGTTAATTCGAGAGGAACGGCCTGATGTGCCTATTGATGTGGTACGGGTGCGGTATCGTCCCCGTTTAGTGATTACCAAGGAAGCTGAGGAGTTGTTAAAGGAAGCTGCACCAGAGTTAAATTACCGATTATTGAGGACAACTGTACCAGAAAATATTGCGGTTGCTGAGGCGATCGCCCATGCAGTTCCGGTGACTGAATATGCCTCTCGGTCTACTGGGGCCAAAGCTTATCGGGCGTTAGCTAAAGAATGTGAGGCGGTTTGGTTTGAGATGGTTTAAGGATTAATCCTATAAAGGTATTAGACCTTAATAGGTTAAACACTTAAATAGATTAAATGTTAATAGGTTAAAGCAATGAACAAAAAGAAATTAGGTGGTTTAGGAAAGTTGAGTCAATTTTCAGGGATTAAGTCAAGTCAACCCATAGAAGAAACTAAAGTAATAGAAACAACACTGATTGATTCTAATAATCAAGAAAGTGAAATAACCTCAATGAATGCGACTAATGAGGTAATTTATCATGAGGAAATATCTGTAATTGATGAAACGGTTGATAGTCAAATTATTAATGAACAATCTGTCATTAATAAGAAGGTTGATAGTCAAATTATTAATGAGCAATCTGTTATTGATGAGACGATTAATACTCAAGTTATTAATGAAGATTTGGTAATTAATCAGACTGTTGAGGAGAAACCAGTTACTAAAAAAGCTGTTACTAAGAAGCCAAAGAAATCTATTAAGGATAAACCTGTGACGATTAATATTAAGATTAGCAAGTCTCAAAAAGATTGGTTATCGGATACTGCTTCAATGGTAAGAGATAACAACAATGAACCTGTCCCCCCTGCTGAACGGGTTTATCCTCAGCATTTGATTGGGGTGGCTATTTCTTTATTACAGTCCAGTGATATCGATTGGAGTCAAGTTAAGAATGAGAAGGAGTTACGGGAACTGTTAAACCTATAAACAGCTAAACATATAAAGGTATTAGAGGTTTAGATGATTATGTGATTAAAACATTAAACTATAAACATAATATTGTGTAAAAAAAGAGGCATTCATAAGACTGATTAATTCGGTGAATTTTCTATTTTCTTCTTAATAGGATCTAAATAATCTCGTTTATTTGAAGTAGTTAAAAGACTGTCAGATGAAGAAACTAATTGATTGATTGAATCAAGATTATTTTTTAAAGATTGATTATCAACTTTTCCCAAAAGAAATAAGGTATTAACAATGCCAAAATAATTTTGATTAGATTTTTGATATTGCTTAAGCATTTCTGCTACCATGATTGAATCGTAAGCTCTATATTTGTCTAGGCTTAATTCATTAACAGATGATTGTCTTGTTGATTTATCATGATCATATATTTTCTTAACGAGGTCTTTTACTTTTTCGGTTTGCTCATTAATTAGTTGCTGAGTTTGAGATTCTAAACTATCTGCTATTGGGGGTGGGGAAGGGTTAATCGTTTTGTCTGGACTTTGGTTAGGGGGAATGTTAGCCGTTTGAGTATTAGGATTAAGGGGAGGGAATAATTGAATAAGTTTTTGAACTTCGGGATCTGTTAATGCTTTCTTGATTTCTTGTTCTTTTTGAAGGTCTAAACCTGCTATCTTTAAGAGAAATTGATAAGAATTACTATCTTGTTGTTTTTCACTATTAGTAGCAAGGATAATGGCTTTAAGGGTTTCTTTAATTTGTTCTGAGTCCTCTGCTGATTCCACTAAAGTAACTACTGCTATTCGTTGTTTTTTTGGACTTTCGCTAGATAAGTGTTCAATTGACTTAGCTAAGGTATCAGAGAAAAATCGCTTTTGGTTAACTTTATCATCTAATTCTCTAATTTGTTGACTTTGAAAATATACGATGATAGCCAATATGAATGTAGCTAATCCTGTGATAATTGAAATAAGAACTTCAATATTTTTAAGATTTAAAAATGGTCTTTGAGTAGTCATAATTATACTATTTTACTAATAATATTTAAGATTTTATCGTTTCCCAAACCTTATCAAGATTCTTTTTAGTTTCTAATAAACCGACCATTGCATATTGCCAATATCCATGTTTTCCATCAGCGTTAATGGCGTTACACCATCGTTTAGCAGCTTGTTCTTTAACTTTATCTGAGTCATAGATTGCCCCTTTGGTTTCTACGATTAAATAGCTGGTTTTAGGAGTATTCAGCCGAACAATAAAGTCGGGGTGATAATCATGGGTTTGTCCATCATGAAGATAAGGGATAGTAAACTCTAATCGCTCATTTTTAACGAAGGCTTCGGTCATGGGATGATTATCAATGATATAGGCTGTTGCTTGTTCCCATTGATGAGTATCGGCCACCATACAGTTAAGGTGGGATTTGACCACTTCGCGGACGGGTTTGGGTGTCCAAAAGTTAACGTCATCAGTGGAACCATTGCCCCGATGGGCTTCATAAATGGGAATTTCAGGGACTTCGCCGGAGGTGGTGTCGGGGTGAATGGCTTCTGATAGTCTTTCTATGACCCATCCGTAATAGGGAGAGAGGAAGATGTCAAACAGATGGGCCGGTTCAATGACGGTGACTTTTTCTGACAGGTAGCGATCGCAGATTTTTCGGAGTTGGGGAAATAGGACATGGGGTGGGGCTTCACATTGGTCAGAACGGCAATAGGTACGGGTTAAGTCGGCGGCCAGTTTAAAGACTAATTCTTGTAAGCGTTTCCCTTGACGATAGGGGTTAAGGTCAAGGCTTTCTAGTTTGCCAGGGCCAGAGAGACTGGGACGGCCTTGGTTATTGGCCAGGGTGGCTTTGACTTGGACTTCTGGGGCAATATTGAAGGGGTCAATGGTGAGAGAGGCGACCTCATGCCAATCAACGGTAACGCGATTTTGGACGGCTTGGGTATAGCCTTCAACTCTGGGAAATTCCATGCGATATGGGGATTTTTGGGGAACAGAATAAACGTGGTTTCTTTTTTCTGGTTTTTTCTTAGCCCCTTGGGGGTTGGCTTTAAAGGGAATGACTTCAAAAGGAACACCGAAAATAGTAGAAGTTTCTTCTTCAAATTTGTTATCTTCTGTTAGTTCATAACTGCGTCTTCTTAATCCTCTCCCTACGACTTGTTCACATAATAATTGAGACATAAAGGGACGAATCCCGATGATGTGAGTAACAGTATTTGCGTCCCAACCTTCGGTAAGCATTCCAACAGAAATGATACATCTTATCTCTTTGCCTGGGGGGGTAAGAGGTTTATTTAATTTTTCGGCTAAGGCTTCAAATCCTTCAGGATAAATCTCTCGTCCTTGTCTATCTTTTGGCCATTGGGTTTTACCAATCGTGTCTAAGGTAAAGCGCATCCATTTACTTTCGTCGGATTTACTATTACCTGATTCGAGTTCTTCGACGACTTTAGAATCAACGCGGATGGTGTTAGTTTCTGTCTCAGTCTTTCTGAGGGATTTTAAGTTACATGAAGGAATATAAGCGGGTTTAATATCATCAGCGATCCATTCATATAAACATTTAGCAATTTTGGTATTTTTGCAAACAATAATCAAAACAGGGGGTCTTGAGTCGTCGGTTTGCGCCCATTCTAAGCGGGTTTCTTCCCATTGTCCCCCTAAGATAGTAATAGGATGTTGAGCGTGTTTTAAGACGGCTTCTGGTTTGGGATTTCTGCCTTTTCCTCGTTCGGCAGGGGTCATGGTATTAAGCATCCATTGCCAAATATTAAAGTAAGCTAGGTTAGAAATGTCTGCCCCTGTGGTATCTCTTACAGGAAGTTGGGGAATCTTGACTAAACCCGATTCAATGGCATCCATTAAACTGAAGTCACTCACTACCCATTCAAAGGGTTTATTAATGTTTTGTTTTGAGGATTTTAAGTAATAGGGTGTGGCTGATAAATCAACACAAAAGTTAATGTTTCGATATTTATGAATGCGGTCTAATCCTTCTACCCAAATAGTTGATTCTTTGATGTCATAATCAGGGGTTTCATCATCATCATCTTCATCATTTTCGTTTTCATTGGGTTGGATACGATAGGCGTGATGTGCTTCATCATTGAAGATTAAAATATTCCCTTTGTTGCCGATTTCTTGGCTTAAAATTCGTTTAATCCAAGCGGCATCACTTTCTAAATATTTGGTAACTTCTGCTTTAACACCTATCAAGTTTCCTTTATCTTTGATTTCTTCAATAACTTTAATTTGTTTAGTTAATTTCTGTTGATTTAATGTCTCAGGAGTTAAGTATCTAACCCCTCTGGCCGTGTCATTCTTTTTGCCAATTTTAATGATTTCGGTGGTGGTAGTTTCCACTCCTACTTTAACGACTTTAGCCGCATCTGACCCCCCAGTAGAAGGGGATCTTTTCTCAAAAATATGCCAGTTGGTGACTAAAACTTTACCCTGTCTGAGTTGATCCATATAATGGGACGGTACAAGGTCACGGGTACGATATAAGGAAGCTTCCCCATTATCGGGGTTGAGTTCTTGTAATCTGCTTTTGATGGTGACGTTAGGACAGATAATTAACACTACATCAGAGAAAAGGGAGTTTGAACGATTATTGACCTTATTTAAGATACTCCAAGCGGCTAACATCCCCATTACGGTTGTTTTTCCCGCACCAGTCGCCATTTTACAAGCGTAACGGGTGAAAGCTTTGAGGGTAGCATCAACGGGGATATCTTGGGGAATGTGTAACCCTTGGCGAAAGTCAGCGCGAGATTCTATCAAGAAAATAATGGTTTCTACGGCTTCTTTTTGGGCAAAAAATAGGCGGTGTTGTCTGCCTTCTCGACTCCAATATTCAAGTAATTCTAAAGTGGTACGGGTAACACCTGGATAATGTTGTTCTCTCCAATCTTTGACTTCTTTCCTGATACGATTAACCAAGGTCATCTCATAACCAGGGGAAAATTCATCAGGGGGTGAAGGTTTAAGAACCTGTCCTAATTCCCATTCTATGTTACCTTCACGGGGAGGGTAAACAATAGCTGGTCGTCTTCCTTTTTTGAGTTCGGGGTGATAACCTTCTCTGATGAACCAATATTGTGAGGGTTCATTAAAGGGGGAATTTAAGATAGGTTCATTGACTTCGTAGGACATTGTAAACTGTGAAAATAATTAATTAGTAGTTTACTCGGCACTATTCCATCCTTCTATTAATGCCATAAGGATGTTAACCGACGGATGGTTTATCAATTCTTTTAATGCTTCAGTTCCTCCTGCTTTTAGGGTACTAATAACTCTGGATTTTAGAGTAGGATTTTGTTCAATAGCTTCTACTGTTTCTGTAGCAATCTTTAAGTTATTATCATTACTTGGAGGTGAATAGGTTTGTGACAGTTGATTCAATAAGTCCTGAATTTCTTTAGCTGCTTGAGCTAGGTTCTGTTGTTCTTCTGTTATGTAGTTAACTTGACTAATATCTTGATTGTTATCATGACCACTTTGAACTCCTCCAACTGGTCCATAAAATTTTTGTTCACTCATATCTAGACTCCTTAATGTGCTGTTAACAAAGATGTTTGTTCCGTTGATTTGATATTCAGTTGTTGTTTGTTGGACAACTTGTTGAGAGTTTTTCTCTAAGTATTGTATAATGGTATTAAATTTTATTTTGACAGCTTCATATTTATTGATGTTTTCTGAATGTTTGACAATATTCTCTAAAGTTGAAAATAAGCTTCTAAAATATTCTTTAGAAATTTCTTTAATAGGAACAATAAGTTTTTCTTGACTAGAGATTTCAGTTAAAGGAGGCAATAAAACTAGACAGGGTAATTGATCAAAAGGAATTTCTAAATCTCGTGCAATATTATAAGATTGATTTCTATCGAATGGTTTTGTTTTCGTTGATTCAAGTAAAGGAAACCATTGTTTAAAAAAATCATAAGTAAAATTTTTAATCCAATAATTAACCCATACAATCGAATCTTTTTCTGGCATTTCTAAAATATAAATTTTACTCCAATCACCTGATAATATATCCAATGATTCTAAATTTGTTCTGAGATATTTAATCATATCTATATCTTCATCTGTGTAAAGAAAAATCCCATAGATAATATTTTTAGAGGAATTATTTATATTTTTATGAGTAATAAAACTTTCTTTGGCCAAAGTGACTAACGAATCATTAAAACTCTTAGCTAAACTACAAATAATTGTTACAGGAGCTTGATGAGGAGTCTTATCAACATTTTCTGTAAGTGTTTTAATTATAGTAGTTGTTTGTTCTGGTTGAGTAATCCCCCCATAGATATCTTGAGGATATCTAGCCAGTTCTATGCAAGGTTCCATCGCCGGACGATAGCGTTTACAATAAAAACGAGCTGTCCTCCTAGCTCTCCCTTGAACTGGTGACCGTTTTTTGTTTCTACTAGATATAGAACGTTTGCTTTTATTTATTCGTACCATAATCAACTCTCCTTTAAATCCTTAACCACTAACAATTCATTCCCCCGATCATCAATAACTTTAACGGCAATTTGTTGATGTTCTCCTGCTTCAAAAGATGAGCTAATTGTCCCTGATAAATGTTCCCAAACTGACTCCTCATAAGTGCCTTTAAGGGCTTTTTTAAGGGAATCCCAAGCACTGGTACGGGGGAAAAATGCCTGATTAACATGGAAACATAAACCGTTATAATTGGTATCAAGAAACCATGCGGGTACATTCTTAGCTACTTCATGATCTACCTCCATTGTAATTGGGTCAAAAACATCTAAACCTAATAACTCTACCTGATATTTATTATCATCGGTTTTATGTAGTTTAATCTCAGGTAAACCACAAACACTAAATATCTGACTACTCCTCATATTCTTGAGTAAATCACCCATTAATAAGTCAGGGGTTGCTTGTATATAAGTAGCAGAGATGTTCATACTTTCCTGACAATTTTCTACCATTTGACGGGCATTCGGGGCAATAGCAAACCCGATAATATAGAGATGGGAATAGTGTTTACTGTCTGCTTCTTTTGCTGCTTCAAATACGGTTCTTTCTGCGATCGCCCCATTCTCTGGGCCAAATAAAAAGGCGACGGGTTCAAGTTTGGATTCATCACTGGTAACTGTTAACTGGTCACTGTTAACTGTCATTGCTTCAGCAGAAAGACTCTGAGTTTTAGCAGGTTTACGAATATGGGAGAAGGTGAGAGTTTTATTGTTAGGAAGGCGTAAAACGGGTACTTTTTGCAGAATTTCTAACATTCTGTCCGTAAATGATGCGGTACTATCCGCTTCAATAGCTTCGGTTTCGGGTTTAGTTCCCCTGTCTTCTGCATCGGGAGAGTCTTCTGCTTCCATATCAACGGGAGGGGGAATAGTACCCTCGATGGTAAAGGGACTACAAACACGGACAATACTGTTATCTGTTTCGGGTTTATCGACTAAGATTTCTTCGTCTGGGGGTTCATTATTAGCAATACTTTTTAAGGTAATATGGGGGACAATACCGCCGACTTCTTCGCCTTTTTTATTCTGTTTTCTCTTATAAACAAAGCCACCCGCAGGGGAGTTATTATCTTTTAATTCATACCAGGGAAAGGTAGCTGTTAATAATCTTTGTCTGGCTAATGCTAAGGGGACACGACTGACATCACAAGTGATCCATCTTCTACCCCATTGTTCGGCAACATAAGCAGTTGTACCACTTCCGCAGGTTATATCTAATACTAAATCTCCTGGATCTGTTGTCATTAACAGACAACGTTGAGTAACTGATGTTCCTGTTTGAACAACATATACTTTAGGGTCAGAACGACTCTGTACAGTTCCTCCAATATCATTCCATATATTTGTTATTCGAGTAACTGGAAAATCATTATAATAACGAACATAAGCTAATTTTCCATTACTTGTCATTGCGATTCTACGAGCTTTTGATAATTGATCCATTCCATCAGGAACGCTTGCTTTCCAATGATGATTAGATCCACAATCAAATATTGTTCCTTCAAAATCATATTTTCTTTTAGTATTATCACCAGAACCTTGTGAAATAATATTATCTAATCGGAATATTCTTGAGTTAATTGGCAAAAGGTCAAGACCGCTTTTTTCTTGAATTGTCAGTCCTCTACGAACTCCATCTGACAATTCAATTTGATCATATTTTGAATTAGTATCACCAACTGGACTTGATTTCTCTTTAAATAATTCTATATATTTAATAAAAGGTTTATTTTTTGCATACCAAATTAAATAATCACCTGCTCGACTTAGTGTAGAGCTATCAAATCCGCCTGAAGTTGTATAAGAAATTAAACTAACAAAATTCTCCCCACCAAAAACCTCATCCATCAACTCTCTAACATGATGAACATTCTCATCAGAAATCTGAACAAAAACGCTACCACTATCAGTTAATAAATCCCTTGCCAATAATAACCTATCTCTTAAATAAGTCAGATAAGAATGTAACCCTAACTCCCAAGTATCCCGATAAGCTTGCACCATTTCCGGTTCACGGGTGAAGTTATCATCATCATTATGCTTAACATCCCGTTTTCTTACAAAAGGTTGAAAATTAGAACCAAACTTAACCCCATAGGGAGGATCTATATAAATCATTTGCACCTGACCCCCTAACCCTTCATACTGTAAAAGGGAATTCATTGTCACCAGAGAGTCACCCAAAATCATGCGATTAACCCAATCACCATGATACTCATACGCCCTTAAAATCTGGTCAGTAATCGACCATTTCGGGTCATTAAACAAGTCAAATAAACTTAACTGTTCTCCCCCTGACTTATGACTTTTAAGAGTTTCAATAATCGCCCTGGTTGACAATCTTTCATGAACAAATAACGGCAAAGTCGGCACATCAAAAGATAACCTTTCAGCCTTACCAGTCCAATTTAAAAACGGTTGACTTAAAGCTTTTAACTTATTTAAAGAAGTAGTAACTTCCCTAATTTGTTGAGTAATATTATCTCTCACAGAATAAAGAATTTTCAACGCTTCAGCATCAGATTGAAGGGACTCTGCTACCGTATCTAATTGACTTAAATGTGCTGATAATTGCTCAAGATGGGAGGAAATCGCCTTAATTTGAGCTTCTGCTTGTTCCCGTGACGGGTTATCATCCCAGTCCAACTCAGGAGAGAGAGAAGAATCATAACGATAGGTTTCAGGAGGCTTTTTCTTCTTAAATTGCGCTTCTGTGCCAATATCAGGACGTAAAGGGTGTTCCTTGTCGTGATTATAGGTTTTAGCTTCCTTTGGCTTACTGGTACGTTTCTCTCTAGGCATAAATTAACCTTGAAAATATTGATCAACCGTTCGACTGAGGCTCACGGCAGAAGCCAAACTTTGACCTTTGACCCCTAATTCCTTGATTTTCCCTTCAATTAACCTTAATGCCATTGGTGACGGGTTAGCGTGTCCATTTTCCCAACGGTTAACGGTAGGAAACGTTACCCCTAACTGGTGGGCGAACTGTTCTTGAGTCAGGTTTAACTCATGACGCAAAGCACGAATTAACTGACCGATGGCGGGTTGAGTCGGATTAGGATTAGGCATAATTAGGGAACTTGCACCATTAGAGCATATAGGGAAGTTTATAAGGTTTAAAGAAAATCAAGGTTTTCTTAATAATTTCTTTTAACTAAACTTAACTTGATGTTGAGTTAGACATCTCCTGGATAACTTGATGACCAACCAAACAAGTTACGCAACCGTGTTCGTCGGATTAAACTTAAACTTTGTACTGCACAGCAAAAAACATCAGCATTACCAAGGTCGGGAGATTTTAAATCCCCCTCGTTGTGTTAAATAAAAAAACTAATTAACCCGATATTCAACATCATTCTTACTATCTAATAAATAAGACCCGCTATCAAGTATATAGGACGGTTTAGCTTCGGTTTGCAGTTGTTCAAGTAAGGTTCTTGCCCATTCATCGGTGGGGGCGTGTATTTCGAGATGAGCGATTAATTGATCGTAGGTTTCCCGTTTAATTCGGATGTCATAATTCATTGGATTTCCTCTCTAAAAAAAAGATTTTCATGGTTTTAAAATAGGTTACACTCCTAAATCTAATTTTAACTGTCCTGGGCTGATATTTTTCCTTCTGCCTCTGTGCATATAAAGATGACACGCACGCCCTGCGGGAAGGCAAAAGGTAGAAGGCAAAAAGCAAAAGGTAAGAAGAATCTAATTTAACAAAAAGATGAAGGAAAATATAAAAATATTATCTTTTTGCCTTTTGCCTTTTGCCTTTTACCTTTGCGAAGCGCGCGCTCTTAAACTTCGTCCCATAATTTCAGTTCGGAAATCTGCCCCATTCGGGATACATTCAAGCTTACATTTGGCACAAATCCAATTAGCTTTTATCTTGACACTTAAAGCTATTTCATCCCAATTATCAGGATATCTATCTTTATTTTTCATAGAACAAAAATAATTAATTTATCTCCTATTTTACAACATTTTTAGAACAATTTCAACAGCTTAATCATTATAAATTAGTTATCTTAATTAGCTAGAAAAAACAGGAACAGTTATCAGTTTCTCCGAAAAAAATGAGAACTTATTCTATGCTGAGAGAACCATTAAGTAGCGTTAATTTACAAAAAAGATGTCTTTATTGTTAAGTTTTGTAAATCTCAAAAAAAAATTTACGGAAGGGCAAAGAGCAAGAGGGCAATGGTTCGACAAGCTCACCAACCAGAGCAGAGGGGAACTAAGTCCTGGGGGATGAACGCACTACACGAAAACCAACATCGTAGTCGTTGAGGCCGCGCGGGTGATCGGTGCCGCGGTCGGCGCAACGGCAAGAAAAAGGAACGATGATCCAAGAACCGCCGCGGAAGACCTTATATGACTGATTTTCCTTGTTTTCTTGAGAATTTAACATATTATCAGGCTTAGAGTTTTGAGCATCAATCCAAGCAGTTCCATCAGTAGGCGCACCTTTATAGTTAGAGTGATAATCGTCTTCACACCATTCGTAGACGTTTCCGTGCATATCATAAAGTCCGAAGGCGTTAGCTACCTTAAAATAGCCTACAGGGGTTGTTTCTTCCCTATAGATGCCTTTTGGCCCTTTCCCATAATTCCCTGGATAAACTTTACCGCTAATATCCCAATCTGTTCCTCGGTAGTTGGCCAAATCGGTTGTAATAGTTTCCCCAAAGTGAAACGGGGTTGTTGTCCCCGCACGACAAGCATATTCCCATTCCGCTTCAGAAGGCAGTCTATACTCTCGTTTGGTTTCTCTTGATAGTCGTTTACAAAATTCTACGGCATCTTCCCAAGATACCTTTTCTACGGGTCTTGTCCATCTATCTTGCTCACCATCGGCATCTTTGAAGTTTGAAGTGAAAGATGAAGGATCTGGTTTAAGCTTTTTGTCAACGGGATCTAATTCGGCAATCGCTTTCCATTGCGCTTGAGTTACGGGATATTTACCCATAAAAAAAGATGGTACTGTAACTTCATGCTGAGGACTTTCTCGCTTGAAATAGTCTTCACCATATTCCTTGCAGAGTCTTTCTATTTCAAGGTCTGAGGTTCCCATCATGAATGTGCCACTAGGTATCTGCATCATGTCGAGGGTAAAGTCAGAACCTAATTCCTCAGTGTAATATTGTGCTTGTCCACGCTGTTTGCGGATAATTAATTTAGGCATTTTTGGTGAAACCAGTTAACTTTTCAGTCACCTTACTAAACTAACTGGTTTCGGTTTATTTTTGGATGTTTTTACACATCACCGGAGCAAATCTGGACTCTTCTTTGACACGCCCGACAGATTCCCATCTGCCAGTTCTGGTACAGAGGAGTGCTGGGGGATGAACGCACTACACGAAAACCAACATTGTTGTTGTTGTTGTCGCGCGGGTTATTGTTGTTGCGGTTGGCGCAACGGCAATTATTAGGATCGTTGATCCAAGAACCGCCGCGTTTTCTCATGTTTGCCCCATCATTTACTTTCAGATAGTGTGGACACTTTTGACAAAAATTTTATAATTTCTTAGGAAAGTTCCAATTCTCTCGTCGAAATTTCCAGTTGTCAAAAATCTTTCTTCGCAGTTGATAAGTGTCCCCATGTTTTAGATGTGCTTCCCAAGATTGAACTCTTTGAATGAGTTTTTCCAGGGATATTTGATAATAGCGATAATCATATTGTAGTTCTCGGAATCGTCGCCGCGATCTCCTTAGATTGTCATTACGAACTCGTATTCGATCTGGTAATACCCGAAAACCCAAAAAATTAGCTCCCTGTTTTGTCTCAAACAACTGACTTTTAACAGGATGAATTGTTAAACGTAGGGTAGTTAAATATTCTTCAATCTTCATCCGCGCATCAGTAAGAAATTGGTGGTCATCTGAGAATAAAGCAAAGTCATCAACATATCTCAAATAGTTGTGACACTTGATTTTTTCTTGAATAAAGTGGTCGAAACCGTTCAGATAAAAATTAGAAAAAAACTGACTGGTTAAATTGCCAATGGGTAAACCTTTTCTACGTTCTAAAGGAGTTAATAAATCATCTCCTAAAAAATAATCGTTAACTGGCTCTTGAGGGTTACTATTGTCAATAATAGCATCAATTAACCACAGGGTGTCTTGACACTTAATCTTGCGGTAAATCTGTTGTTTAAGGATTTGGTGATCTATACTAGGAAAATATTTCTTGATGTCACATTGCAGTACATAACGATGAGAACGAGCAAATTTAGTAAACCGCTTTAAGGCTTTATGAGAACCAAATCCTATCCGGTTTGCATAGGTGTCAAAAATAAATGATTTTTCGATTGGGGGAATAATAATATTACAAAGGGCATGATGAACAATGCGATCTCTATAGGGTGCAGCCGAAATTAAACGCGGTTTAGGATCATAAATTCTGAAGGTATGATATTCTCCTGGTTGATAAGTTTTTGTTTCTAGTTCATGATGTAACTCAAATAAGCTATTCTCAATGTTGTCGTTAAATTCTAAGACATTATCCCTAAATCTTTTGCCTTTTTGAGCTTTTCGAGACGCTAAATAGAGATTTTCAAAATCGATGACTTTTTCCCAGAGTTTCCCTAATCGTTTCATGTTTATTGTAAATTAATTCTAAATCGTTAATTATAAGTTCTTTTGTTGTTTAATCCATCCTCCTAACTCTGTTCCAACTAGGTTAATTTGTTCACTGATATATTGATAACGTTTAAAGGAAATGAGTTCAAAATCATGGAGTAAACGAGTTTGATAACGAAGCAAGTCCAGTTTATTATTGAGGGCTTCCAATAAAGGGAGTTTGTTCCGAGAATATCGAGCGTTAACTAATCCTTCAAGCAAGTCATATAATTGATTAATTATTCGTTCTCCTAATGTAAATTTATGGCTCTGGGGTAAGCGATTAAGGATCGGAACATACCACTTTATTAAATCGTACACTTTCTGAATAACGGGTAATTCACTCATTACAAATTGTCATATCCTTTTTATTCTTTTGATGTTTACTCCATTCATTTGAAAACTGCTGCGAAAAAAAGTTTGAAGACATAGATCTAGTTAGTTCTCACGTACTATATTCTCAAAAAAAATTGACGGAAGGGAAAAGAGCAAGAGCGCAATGGTTCGACAAGCTCACCAACCAGAACAAAGGGCTAAGTCCTGGGGGATGAACGCACTACACGAAAACCAACATCGACGTCGTAGTCGTCGTCGCGCGGGTCATTGAGGTCGCGGCCGGCGCAACGGCAATCATCAGGAGCGTCGATCCAAGAACCGCCGCGTAGTATCTTCGTAGTATTATCGTCATTGGCTAACCAAGCAGTTCCATCAGTCGGCGCACCTTCATAGTCAGAGTGATAATCGTCTTCACACCATTCATAAACGTTTCCGTGCATATCGTAAAGTCCGAAGGCATTAGCTACTTTAAAATAGCCTACAGGGGTTGTTTGCTGTCGATATTCCCCCTTGGGTTCCGAGGCGTAGGTGTTACTGGCATTATAGTTAGCTAATTCTCCGGTGATGGTTTCTCCAAAGTGAAAGGGTTGATTATATTTCTCATTCCATTCTGCTACTGTTGGCCTCTCACTGTTCACGGCTCTACAGGCGTATTCCCATTCTGCTTCTGTGGGTAAGCGATATTCTTGTTTTGTGAGTCGGGAGAGGCGATCGCAAAATTCCTTGGCTTGATACCAGTTAACTTGCTCTACGGGTCTATCCCATCGGGTTTTTGCCTTTTCTCCTTTTTCTAAGAGGGGTTGAGGAGGATCATCTTTAAAATTAGATGGGTTGGGGTCGAGGTCAATATTGACTAGAAGATCGGTTCGCTCTGCTATGGCTTTCCATTGTCCCTGTGTGATGGGATAACGCCCCATATAGAAGGGCTGAATAGTCACGGGATGTTGGGGTTTTTCTCTTCTAAAATATTCCCAATCAAATTTTTTAACCAGTCGCTCAATTTCTTCATCGTCTGTTCCCATAATAAATGTGCCACCAGGAATGTCCATCAACTCTAGGTCAATTCCTTCTCCTATGACCTCAATAATGCCCTCGGCTTGATGCTTTTGACGTTTAATGACCCATTTTTCTTGTCCTGGTAATAATCCGAATAATTGACGTTCAGTTTCTCGTTCGATGGTGGCGACGGTAAATTTAAAGGTGTGAGTTTCTAAGATTTCGATGGTGGTAATATCAAAGGAACAGGTTTTAAGGGCGGTAGAGGAACCCTCGTTTTCGTCGAAGTTTTGTGGCTCAATTGAGTTCTCGGCCATAACAGGAATGGGTTCTAGAAGAACCGGAGACATAGCCTCAATTATTTGTTGTAGTCTGCCATTATTTTCTGCCCATTCAATTAGATTAGAAATGAAGTCATTAATATTGCTTGCTGCCAAATTTCCCAGGTTAAAGTTTAATGATAGACCCGAAAGTATTTGAGAAATAAAACTTGTTATTTCAGCCAATGTAGAAAATCTTTCCCTCAAAGCTTTGATCAGTCTTTCTGTGAGGTATTGGTTCTCTAAATTATCGGCAAAAGCAGTATAGTCTCCTCCTAACTGTTTTAAGAGATCAAAGGCAATCTCGGCAAAAGCGGGAGTAGTTTCTCCCTTGGTTTCCGGTGCTTTCAGCAAGACCACAAAATCATAAAGAGACTTGCCAAAATGTTCTTGTAAATATCGAGAAACCGCATCAAACACCCGTTGAGAATCACTTCTAGGTGCATCTTCCCAGAAAAGCTGACGAATTTTCTCATCAACAAACTGATACTCCACCTGATCTGAATTAATATTAGGAGTAATATCATTCTTCGGTTTTAATAAGCCTCCTAAAAACACCTCTGCTACATGAACAGGGTGGGATTGAGGTAAAAGACTGGCTTGAAGAATCCGCACGATTGGTAAACTAATCATGGGAGCAGCCGATAATAATCCGGCTAATTTTCTCGCTACAGGAGAAGCATTCATGCGAAAGCGATGGACTCTTTTTTCCGCACTCAGTTTATCAACTCGATTTTGAGGTAGATTTTCTGGTTGACTCTGATATTCAAGGGGTAAGACAAAGCCAGATGTCACCACATCGTGTTTACCTACTACCATTTGACTCCAAGCTTGTGCTACTTGTGGTTCTAAGGTTAATACTGGAATGTTTATTCCCTGTTCTAGTTCAATATTTTTCCATAATAATAATTCTTTAATAATTAAATTTTGATTGCTGTTTCCAGGGACTAAATTCTTAAATAAAACTGATGCACCGATTCTTAATCCTGTTCGTCGCCACATCCAATCAGGTAACATTTGCACAATAGCAAGAGGTTGATATTTTACCCACTCTCGAACTAGGTGTAAAATTGCTCCATTATGCCAAAATGGGGCAACACAATCGCTAACAATTAAAATTAAACGACGACCTGTAGGATCAATTAATTCTTTAGGATTAGTTAAATGTTGCTGTTTTCCTATTCCAGAACGCAGGAAAACTCTTGTCTTAGAATCTTCTTTTTTTAAGGGAGAATGAGAAAGCGCATTCTGATCATTATTGACTGATAAATGTTCATTGATAACTGATTGCTCATCCCATAATCCGCAGATACGAACTTCTCGAAAAATTCCATAATGTTTCAGTAATCGTTGTAATTCTTGGATAGTATGTTCCCAAAGCGTCATAGATTGAGATTGATCAATAATTAGAACTAAATCTAACCAAGGTTCAGGTTCAGCTTGAAGAACGGGAATACAAATACCATTGTTTTTGGCAGTCTGTTCAACGGTTTCTATCTCATCTAAAATTGTGTTTCTCCCTGAGTTTATTTTTCGCATTAAAGGACGTAATGCTCTGGCAAATTCTAAGGGTTCTCGAAGGGAAGGAGCATCAGGTACTCTTAAGGGTAAAACATTATCACCATAGCCTTTTTGTTCTTTATTTTCTTTGTTTTCTTGTAGATCTGCATAAATAGAAATAGTTCTATCAGAACTTGTAATCTGTTTTCCATCGGATTCTATCTCTATTGTTGAAACAGACAATAAACTATTCTCATCTTCATTCTCATTGTCAATTTTGGTTTGAGTGTCAGATAAATCTTTACTTTGAATTAATTCTTGTCGTTTCAATGCTAACCAGAGAATTTCAGCAATTTCTTTGCCAGTAAAGCCTAGATCAAGTCCTAAAGATTGAATCAATTTATCTATTTTTTTCTGATTAGTCTTCTCAGGAACTGGCATGATAATTACTCACTTAGACGTTGTAATAATATATTTTTAATAGATTCTATTTCATCTTTATTAGTAGGACTATCTGAACGAGTAAATAAATAAACCGTATTGAGTAACTGATCTGTTGCTCTATCAAATGCCTCCCCTTGTTTTTCATTAGGTAAAAAATCTCGTATTAATTGAATAATATCATCTTCTTTATCTTGATATAATTGTTCACCAAAATGAGCTTTAACAATTCTTTTTAAAGCATCTTCTTTAGGATCTGGCATAGTTACTCTGAGACAACGCCGTTTAAAAGCTGCTGGAAAATCCCTTTCTCCATTACTGGTCATAATAATAATCGGAAATTGATAACATTTTACCTTTCCTGTTTTGATAGTTACTTTATCTTCATCTCTTGTCCATACTGTAAACTGTTGCGGAGATTCTTCTGTATTTTCTACTTGAGTTCTTCTCATTAATTCAGGAATGATAAACTCTCCTTCTTCAAATAAATTCAATAAATCATTGGGTAAATTTATATCACTTTTGTCAATCTCATCAATTAATAAAACTCTCGGAAAATACGAGGGTAAAAAGGCTGTTCCTAATGCTCCTAATGTAATATATTCGCCAATTTCCTGCTCTTTTTTCAGTTGAGCATCTTGTAAACGACCAATAGCATCATAACGGTATAGTCCTTCCTGTAGAGTAGAACGGGCTGTAATTGACCATGATAATACTGTTCCTAAGCCTAATTCATAAGCGATCGCATAGGCCAGAGATGTTTTTCCTGAACCGGGTTTTCCTGTTACGAGTAAAGGTCGTCTTAAATAAATCGCGGCGTTAACACTATTAATAACATTTTGTGCCTCTTTTTGTTGTTGAGTAATTTGTGTGTCTTTTTGTTGTTCAGGGAGTTGAGGAAGTCGAAAATTCTTGCCTTTTTGCAACTCTTTGGTTTGCTGCGCGGCCTGTTTTCGTAAATTTAACCATCTTTGGTCAATTCCTTTTTCATTAACAGGAATCTCTGTTTTATCTCCAAACCTACGCCAAGGAGGAGGCGCAATATTAAAGAGTTTTTGTTCAACTCCTTGTTCTTTTTTCCCATTTCCGTGAAACAAATGCCAATGACTCATGAGTTATTCTCCTAATTTAATTTTAGCCATACGTTAATGCGTCATCTTCCTGAAATCGAGACGGTAATCGATAGGGATTATCGCATAAAAATCCTAGACGATATCCTAAACATTGAGGATTGTTATTATTATAAGCTTCTCCTCGTAAGGTTTGAATTTTAGAGTAAAGATGGGATAAATCTGTTTTGTTTCCTGATTTTAAAAGATTAATAAATTGTTGCTCTAGAGTAACAGAATTTATTGTTATTTTTGGGTTTGTAATCCATAAAGAAAAGGGAATACCTGCAATAATAATTGCTTTGAGAATCTTAATATTTTCTTTAACATTTCCCAAAGGCGAAGTGACATTGATGCCTAATTTTTGATGATCTCTTAAGCGTTGCTCTAAGATTTGCCATTCTTCATCAAAAGAGCAAAAATGTTCAAATTTATTTTGAATATGTTCTGACTCTAAAGGAGATTGAAATTGGAAAAATTGATTAAGTTCTTTCCAATTATTTTCTAATCTCTCTGGATACTCTGGATTATTTTGATAAATTTCAAATCGTTCTAAAGAACGAAATATTAATTGATATTCACAACCAAGTTTTCTACTTTCTCCTCCGAATATGCCGCTTGAGTTTATCGGTATAGGAATCGTTTCCATTGGTTTAAACAAATATTGTGTAGGCAAAAATAACTCAATTATCATTGACTTAATTAAAATATTATGATTTTGATTGCGATAACTTTTTAGATTAATATAACTACGACGAATAAATTGTTTTATCTGATGACCAATTTCGAGAGGTTTTTTAGAGCATTCGACACCTTGATTTTGTTCAGTCACATAAATAGGTTCTTGTTTAATAATGGTTTCACTATCACTTTCTTGAAGAATTAATTCTGCTTGTAATAATAAATCAGCATTTTGATTTTCAATAATAATCAATAAATAAGGCTGAATGATTAAACTTTCAAAATTGGGGGTTTGAGTCTCCTGATTTTGTTCGATTTTTAGTTGAATATTAAGCTGATTAGCTACTTCAGAAACCCAACTTTTAAAATCATCACGAACAATATCTATTGCCTTGTCAGACATTCTACTTAAACAATAAGCAAATTCTAAAATACTAGGAATATTCCTGGAACTTTGCTCACGTTGTTTAATTAAATTGTCTTTCAAAATAGCTTTAATATCTTCATCTTTTTGGGAAGATTTTAAATTAACTAATCGTGGATCGATTTCACTAATTGATGAAGATTTAAAGCTTTGCTGACAAGCCGATTCTAGGAAATCAGAATAAGTCTTAATCTGAAATAGCAATTCACATAATTTTTCCCATTGTTGTTTAGTAATACTATATAGCTGATAAGTTATTTTTTTAATTGCTAAATTATCAGGATTTTTCTCATTAGCTCCCCAAATTAAATCCAATAATTTATCATTAGCTTCAGCCCATTCAATTAAATTTAAAATAACGGTTTCAATTTCAGCTTCTTTACTCAAGCTTGCTAAATTTTCTCCTAGCTTTAATCTCACCATAATTCTGAGCTTATCAGGGTCTCGATAACCATCAATTAAAGCTTCAAATAAAGTATTGCTTTCAGTGACATTTAACTTCATTCTTTATTTAACTCAATTTAGGCTGTTCTAAAGGAATAAGAGGAATAAAGGCTGTATAGAGTATCATTAAAATTGAGCCATAAACAGGATGATACCAACTAATGGCTCTAAATGGTTCACCACCAATAGCTATAGTCCAAACGATAAATGCTCCCACTGAAATAATTGCTTGTTTGATGCTTGGTTTATCTTTTGACTCTGATGGTAATAAGCGAATATAAGCAAAAGTCAAAAATAAGCAAAATATAAATATTCCCCATAAAACAGCACTCTGAGGAATATCATTATTTCCTTCTATCATAGTTTTGATGGTAATCCATACTCCCACTGTTTCTGAGGGAATATATTTCATTATCTTGTCTAAATAACCATCTACTTCTGATGGTTTTTCCGATGCTTCTAATTGGGTTTCAATAATACGACGACTCATGTTTTTCAATTAATTATTGAGTATTATGGAATAACAAATGTAATAGGTATTACTCACCTTACGTTAAATTTCATTTAGTTTAATTGATTTTTCTGCTAAATCATGGCAGATAGAACTGAATAAAATTCCTTCACGAATTGTTCCGAAAGCTCTAGACCTTTGGGCATGATGTAAAGCGACTAATTCTCCATTTTCGTTAAAACAGGGTGAACCGCTAGAGCCTCCTGCCGTTTTATTAATATACTGAACCAAGCCACTATTTGGATAAATTCCCGTAATACCGTCGCAAGTAATAGAAAGCTTCATTGACTCTCCATTGGGGTGTTGTAAAATATTAATTCCATCTCTTTCAGAAAGAGTAATATTAAAATTACATTGAGCAGGTTTTATTTTGTTTTCTTCTTGATTTAATACTTGAACAAAACTTGACTCAAGTTGTAACAAAATATAATCTAATTTTTCGATTGGACTAGAAGCAAGAATAGGGATTTGAGAATCTAACCGAAAAGATCTAGATAATGTTTCCTGTCCATCATCTAAACTAAAGGAGCCAAAATTAAGCTTGATATTCTTAGCAGTGGCCTCTAAATTATTATTGTCGTTGGGTTTAAGTACATGATAATTAGTCAAAACGTATTTAGAAGCAATTAAAACTCCCGTTGCTGTAATATTCAGGGTAGGTAAGTCAACTCGACATACTGATTTAGCCTGTTCAATGATTCTCTGTAAAAAGCCAACATCATACCAATCTGGTTGCTTTTTAAAGAAGCTTTGTAACTCAAGCTCGTCGGTTTTTCCATGCCAATCAATATCGGGGCCAAAAGCTCTAGTTTGAACAGTATCAGAATCTAAGATGGCTCTTTGCTTAAAGCGTTTAAAGACTGTTTCATAAAAGTTTTTTAACTCTGGATTATCAGGATTTTTTTCATAAGCTCCTACAATCAGACGCTCCAATTTACCTCTAGCTTCTGCTGAGTTAATTAGATTAAAAACAACTGTTTCTAACTCTCCCCTTCCGGCAAATCTCTCTAAGCTTTCCTCTAGCTTTAATCTAACCATGATTCTGAGCTTGTCATAATCTCGATAAGCATCTAATAAGGCTTCAAGGAGTTTTTCTGTTTCAGAACCTGATAATTTCATTACTGGCGATCACTCGTGTTTACTAAGAGTTCCAACTGGGTAAGTCTTTGTTCCATCTCATTCACCCTTTGATGTAATGAGACATCATCCTCACAGCCGAGATAGTTGGCGATCGCACCAATTACTACATCGGTCTTAGATGCACCAGTACGACTTACATAATCGTTCAGGCGATCTAATAAAGGTTGAGGAACCCTGACAGCGATTTGACCTTTGCTCATGTTAAATTCTACAATTCCTGATCTCATTTTAGCAAGTGTATTTCAGTTTCTAAGGGAATACTTCGTGGGAAACGTCAAACTTTCCCCCTTGTCTCACTCAACTTTCTTCAAGAACCCTTAACAACCGTTCCTCCAACTCCGTCAACCAAGGGCGATCTATTTTCCCTAGTCCTGCTAGGAAGTCTCTGACTGGTT
>NZ_JAYGHQ010000028.1:24949-27011 GCF_034931425.1 Crocosphaera sp. XPORK-15E | reverse complement strand
ATTCGTCAATTATCTAACCGTCAAGTTACTTCGTCATCAATTCCCAACAATCAACAATTAGTTGACCGTCAAATTTTAACTGTTCCTAGTAATCAAACATCAGTTAATCAACAACCGTTAATTACCAATGAGCAACTATCAAATCAAAAGGTTGATATTACAATAAAGAACATAAATACTGGTTCTCCTAATATAAATCCTAATCAGAAGTTTATCATTAACATTCCTAAGAATAATCCTGATGCTCCTATTACCATTAAACCAATTCAGGAAACCGTAACTCCCAACCCTCAACCGACTAATATTAACCCTAAAGTACAAGCTATTATTGAACATGAAACGGCTATACTTAACCAACTAAAAGGCAATGAGGAGAAAGCAATGCAGGAGTTAAACATCGCCAAAAGTCAGTTACAGACAGCCAAAGAGCAAAGACTGTACGCTGAACATCAATTATATCTTGAGAATAATAGACGGGCGATTGCATTACAACAGCAAGGCTTAGAACTTGAACGACAAAGAACAATTAGAGCAGGACAATTACAAGAACAAGAATACAGTAAAACCCAAATAGAAGCTAAAATAATAGAGATTGACAATGCTATTAATCAACTCTCAACCGTTAAAATTCCTTACAATGGAACCGTTAGAAAAGTTAAATGGGATGGGCAAACTGACCATACTCTTAATGTTACCGTTACTCTCGATGTTGCTGAACCTTCAGTCAGTAAATAGTCAAACCATTGAAGGAATAGCCAATACTTCGGCAAGCTCTGTTACTAGACAACAGGTTCACACTGAGCCTAGTCGAAGTGCAACATTTAATAGTCAGGGAACAGGAAACCAGGCATCATTCGTGACAACTTAAGAAAATGAAACAAATGTCAAGGGTCGTTTAAAGGCGATTTCGGGCGGATGGGTGCATGAAGTATTCTTTTATCCTAAAATAAGAGGGAATAAGCTATTATTAGGAATGATGAGTCGAAAAATTAACCGTGACCATGCCAAACGACAACAACGCCCTATGATAGAAGATGAGGTAATTTCAGGGCAATTATCCGCTTTATTAACGACGGCGATCGCTAACCAAAGAAAATCTGGCCGGACTCTTGGCTTGCGAGACAGAATATTAACCCTTCCCTTAATGGTGGCCGCCGTGTTAACTCTGTTATGGCGGGATGTAGCTGGGGTGAGAGAATTAACTCGAATATTAGCCAGAGAAGGATTTTTGTGGTGTGACCGACTAAAAGTTAGTCAACAGGCTTTATCGAAAAGATTTCTGACTTTTCCGGCGGAATTGTTTGAAGGAGTTTTTCAAGAGATTCTACCATTATTAACTTTAAAATGGCACGAAAGAACTCGTCGTCCACTGCCAGAAAGTGTTCGATTTGCTTTAACTAAATTTGAAAAAATTTGGATAGCAGATGGTTCGACTCTTGAAGCTTTGTTCAAAAAACTGAAAAGTCTTGAGGATATTCCCCAAGGTCAATTAGCGGGGAAAATGGGGGTAGTTATTGATTTAATGACTAGACTCCCTGTCGAAATTTGGTTTAAAGAAAATCCGAAAACCAATGACACGAAATTTGAAGAAAATTTATTAAATTTAGTCACTGCCTCGACCTTACTATTATTAGATAGAGGGTTTTATCATTTTAATTTTTGGCTTCAATTAATTGGCAAAGAAATTCATTTTATAACTCGTCTAAAAAAAGGTGCAGTAATTAAAGTATTAGAAGTTTTCACAGAGAGTTATTCTCTCCGTGACCGTAAGATACGTCTAGGGTCTGGAACTAAAACAACGCCTTACATAACCCTACGTTTAATTGAAGTCAAGTCAGGAAAAGTTTGGCATTCTTATCTGACTTCAGTTTTAGAGCCTGAGATTTTACCGACCTACTTTGTCGCTGATTTATATCGTAAAAGATGGCGAATTGAAGAAGCATTTAATACAGTTAAACGACTTTTAAGTTTAAGTTATTTATGGGTAGGGTCAATCAATGGGGTGAAGTTACAAATCTGGGGAACTTGGCTATTTTATGCAATTTTAATCGATTTAGGAGAT
>NZ_JAYGHQ010000028.1:0-24737 GCF_034931425.1 Crocosphaera sp. XPORK-15E | reverse complement strand
AGAGAAGAATTTAAACTTAGTTGATACCGCAGCGCAGCACATCGCAGCAGAAACCATCACCACTTTAAATTATCTCACCGCAGATTACCTCAAACATCGTGACTTCTCCATAACTGGACTAACAGAACAAGTGAACCAGTCAGAACAAGTTAGACAGCAATCTCTTACTAATTTAATGGACTCCCCCAATAACACCGTAAAAAAGATGCTGGCCAGGAAACGCAACCGCCGTCAATAGCGGCCACCCTTCACTGTGTGGCTATCAAAGAACGTCACAGGATACTAAAGTTATTTCTGGCCTTACAAGTCTCAGGGGTGATTCTAGGGGGTGGTTTATCTGCAATCGCTAACCTTGACCCTTTAACTGGCCTTGGTTTGGGGATGGGTATTGGTAGTGTCAATTTTGGGGTGTCGGTAACAGTTTCAAAACCATAATCGGCGAACGAGCTACTGTGAAATAAGATATTCTCATTGATGTACAAAAAGTCGTTAAACCAAGGAGTGCTTCAATGAATGAATCAAAAAAGGCTGCTTATATACACGGTTATGGTTTTGAGGAAAAAGAGCGTTTGGTTCAACAGGCGTATTATTGGAAAGACTCTTTGATTCTCAAAAATCTTGATTTAGACAATGATAAAACATTGTTAAAAATTGGTTGTGGGGTAGGGGCAGTTTTGGGTATTTTAGGACAAGAATATCCAGGCTTAAATTTTGTAGGTATTGATGTTGAACCTTTACAACTTCAATTAGCTGATGATTATTTGAAAGGTCTAGGATTAAGAAATGTCAATTTACATCAAGGGGATATTAATAAATTACCTTGGAATGATAATCATTTTGACTATGTTTATGGGATTTGGATTTTAGAACATATTAAAGACCCTATTCTTCCCCTCTCAGAAGTTTATCGCGTCCTTAAGCCTGGGGGGAAATTTATCCTCACAGAAACCGATTTAAAAACGCTTTTAGTCTATCCAGAGCATCCTGATTTTGATTATCTAAAAGAGGGTTTATGGGCATTATTAGCCAGAAATGGAAATCCTTATATTGCTAGAAGAATGGGAGAACAACTCCAGGAAATAGGGTTTAAAAACGTAACTAATGAACCATTAGGCTTTAATTTTTGGCATCAAGAATTACAAGAATTTGTTGACTATGTAACAAAATGGTTAGCTCCAACAATTCCACAAATGGTTGAGCAATTAAGTCTTGAGCCTATCAAACTCAAATCAGGCTTAGATTATTGGCAAAACTTACCTAACATTCCTTCGAGTGTGGGAGGTATTATTATCTATCGATGCTTAGGCAGAAAATAGGGGCAAAAGTCGATAATCCTTATTATCAATTGACAATATAATTTAACTTATAAAATTGTGCCAATAATGTTCATAAGTGCTAATATAAAAGAAGAAATAATGTCGCTCTTATTTAATAAAGATGGTTGATAAAATAAATATTGTTGTTGCTAAGAACGAACATGGATATTCAGTTAATTTTCCTGAGTTAGATTCTATTGATTATCAAGATAGTTCTTTAGATGAGGTTTTAAATAGACTACAAGAGACTTTAGAAACTCATCTGAGGCAAGATGAACTTGGACAAGAAACAACAGGAGAGTCAATTTTAAACATGGTTAATAAGTATGATTTGATAGAAGAAGACCTTAATAACCTTCCTGTTGATGGTGCAGAAGAACATGATCATTATCTTTATGGAACTCCTAAGAAAAGTCAATGAAACAAATTTTTGCAGATACTTTTTATTGGGTGGCTTTAATCAACAATAAAGATAATTGGCATCAACGAGTAATAGAATTAACCTCTACTCTGAAAACTGTTGAAATTGTGACAACAGATGAAGTTTTGATTGAGGTCTTAAATTTTCTGTCAGCAACAGTTTCTTTGAGGGGGCGTACTGTACAATTTGTTGATGATATTATGCAGAATACTCATATTAAAGTCATCCCTCAAAATAGAGAGTCTTTTCTTCAAGGTTTAAATTTATACCGTCGTCGCTTAGATAAAGAATATAGTTTGACATATTGTATTTCTATGACGGTTATGCAACGTTTAAAAATTAATGAGGTATTAACTCATGATCATCATTTTAAACAAGAAGGTTTTATTATTTTATTTGAAGGTATCCTCTACATTGTTAATGGTATCTATCAAGCGTATTTTTTCTTGCTGAGGCAATCGGGGCTAGAGAAAATGAAAAAAATATCAGAGAATTACCAGGGATAATAAGATGCTTCTAACCCTAATTATTCTAATTGAACTTATTAATAAGTTAACCCCCTAAAATTGGGGGTTATAAATACTTTTGAAAGACTTATTAACTGACCTTGGTTTTGTCTTTTTTAGAGGGTTTTAGTTTGTGCTTGAGGGTTGAAGCTGCTCCGAGGGTTCCGAGAGCTAGAAGGGAGAGGGTTGATGAGGGTTCAGGAACCGAAGTTACTACTGCTAACTCAAAAGAAACATCTTGAGTGTTAGGAGATGGACCACCTGTGAAAACAAGTCCTAAAGAATTACCAGATGAAGGCCGACCATCTTTATTGTAAAAATAACCAAACTCACCACTAGGATTTTGCAGAAATCCTTGAACATTTACCGAGTTTAACTCATTAGTAAGTAAATTATAAGAAAATTCTAGATTTTGACTATTTTCTAGCAAGAAATTAGGTACATTTTCTCCTGATACGTACTCAAAAGACGAAAATTGTATTTCATTTTCAGATAAAAACCCATTATTATTATTATCCTTACCTGAAAAAAATCCAATTATTTTTCCATTATTAGGGAAACCTTCTTGTTTTAAATAAAAATTACTAGCTTGAACCTTCTCGGTTTTACTTACTCCAAAGATTATTATTAAGATAGTTAAAATCATAAACCTTTTACTATCTAAAATATTTAGATTATTAGTAGAATTTAAAATTGTTTTATTCATAAATTAACCTTTGCCTCTCGCCAGTATAAAAAGTTTTATGTCCAAAACAGCTATGAATAAATACTGATCTATCTATTAGGACTAAAACTAAACTAACAGCTATCTCAAAATCTTTCAATCCAACCCAAAAAGAGACTAACCTAAGTATTATTAGACAATCTTATCCATATTATTCAAAGTACGACAAAGATTGTCTAATAATATCCATATTTATCCTAATAATTAACCCTTTTTTCTCCTTCACAATTCGTTACTTATTGAAGCAACAATACTTAATGTAATATTCTGAGAGCGCAATGAGGAAACCATGGCCACCCCTGGGAATACTAAAGTTAATTCTTATTTTGTAAGGAATATCAGTTTTTGCGGGGGTTTCGGCTCCCGTTTTTTTTTGTTGGGGGCAAAAGCTCCCTTTTTCACAAAGATACTAATATGGAGATCGCCTTAAAGACTGATAACTGCTTACTGGCATAATAACCATAAAGCCCAGTTAACCCATGAGAAAACTAATCCTTTGCTTAATCCTTGTCTTAGTGCTATCAGGCTGTTTACCGCAGCGTCAAACAACAACTTTAACGCCTCCTTCCCCTCAGACTGCCCCTTCTGCTCAAACGGCATTACCCAACTGCGTCAATTCAGATTGTAATTGTTCAGACTTTGCCACCCAAGAAGAAGCACAAGCGGTCTTAAATGCTTTTCCTGATGACCGTTTTAAACTTGATAGAAATTCTGATGGTGTTGCTTGTGAATCTTTACCAAAACAAGGAACTATCACCCAAGCCCCTCAATCAACTCCCCAAACCCTGGTAACTAATGGCAGTGTTCACTTAAAGTTAGGCAATTCTAGTAATGCCGGAACCAGTGACCTCAATAATTACCTACTCGAAAAGCCTCAGTTTGTCATGAGTTATAACTGTAGCAAGGGGATTCCTAATTGGGTTAGTTGGCAACTCAATACAAGCTGGTTAGGCAATGTTGAACGTTCTGAGGATTTCAGACCTGACCCTGACTTACCCAGTGGTTGTTATGCTGTGCGCCCTAATGATTACAGAGGCAGTGGTTTTGACAGAGGACACATGACCCCATCAGGCGATCGCACGAACACTGAACAAGATAACAGTGCCACTTTTGTGATGAGTAATATGATTCCCCAAGCAGCCGCTAATAATCGGGAAGTATGGGCTGAATTGGAAAAGTACAGTCGTGAGTTAGCAAGAGAAGGAAAAACTCTTTATATTGTTGCCGGAGGGGATGGACAAATTGAAACCCTGGCTAATGGTAAAGTTTCGGTTCCTGCTAATACTTGGAAAGTAGCAGTAGTTTTAGGTAATCCCAATGCTCCTGTTACTGAAAAAACAAGGGTAATTGCTGTTAGGATTCCTAATACCCAAGCGGTAGCTAATACTGATTGGAAACAGTATCGTGTTTCAGTTGACCAGATTGAAAAGGTGACAGGTTTTGATTTCTTATCAAATGTTTCATCACAGATTCAATCAAAAATAGAGGGGCGAGTTGATAATCAGTAATTAATCGTTTTTATGGCGAGGATCTGAGTCGGGAGGATGCCAACCTGCTACTACCCAAAATCGACGGGCGATTTGAATTGAAGCTTCATCACGGCGTTCATCGTTGACATCTAGGCGGAAACAAGTGCCTCTCCCTATAGCAGTTGTCCCTAAAATGCGGACACCGTTAAGAGTCCAAATAAAATGCTCTGACCATTGTTGCTGACGAGGGTTAAACAGGGGGACTTCCTTGTTGGTTTGAGGATCTAAGCCAGTGGTGAAATTATAATGACGTTCATTACAACGATGACAAGCTAATGCTAAATTGCTATCCTCATCAGAGCCGCCTTTTGACTGAGGAAGAATATGATCAATGGTGAAACGATCTGGGCTTAAGTATTCGGGGGAATGGCAGTATTCACAGAGATATTTCGCTCGTCGTCGGACAAGTTTTCTAGTTGGGAGGGACACCATTGGCTTTTTGTGGCAATTTGAGCATTAATAAGGGTAAAAATTCGTTCTAGTTCCGAAATTCCCCTGTATTCTGCTTCTTCTTCTGAGGAAAGGGAATTAGTCTTTTTCTTCGTTAAAAGTTCTTCAAAACGGGTCTGTAGCTGATTCGTGAAACTGAACAGGTAAATATTGCCAAATTCTCTCATTTCTACCCCATTCGTCATTAGGGATGAGGGGTTAACCATTAATTGGGGGGTCATGGTTTGTCAACTAAGTATTTTAATTTAATCTATTATAATCTAATTAATAGAAATAAGTCAAAAATATTAGCTCATAAATAAATAAATAAATTTACAGGTCTTAAACATTTTACCGACCAGACAAAATAATAGTTTTCAAGTGATGATTGAAATGGGTCAAACACAGCATCAATTTACGATGACAGTAGAAACTGATAACTTATGTAATCAACCTTTGCAAATTATTCAAGGCGATGATAAGTTTCATTCTCTCTTTCAGTGGAATCGAGAATTAGCTCAAAAAATCTATGAGCTAGTTGCTCAAGTTTATAACCAACATCCTCTTAATTTTCCCATTAGTTTAGACACAAGCGTATGGATTAAATAGTAATTAATTCTTTATTCGGCTTCTACATAGCCAAATACAGCATATTCCATTGCTTGACGATAATTTTTCAGTCCTACCCCTAGCAATTCCTCTAATTTTTCCACTTCTTTTATTGTTAAATCTCCCCTTTCCATTGCATAGTGCATTTGTCCTAATATGATTAACTTAGACTCAAGGGGCATAAGATGTTTGAGTCCTTCGCTAATAGTATATTCAAAATCCTTGAAAACGCTCTCCATTTTCTATATCTTCTAACCCTCAATAACCTTCGTTTGTAACCCTATTAATTGACTTCCTACTTTACCCAGAATATAAACAGAGTAGAGTTGATAATCAGTAATCAACCTAGATAAACGGAATATGACTGATACAGTCTTGATAATCTTGTGGATTTCCTAATTCAGCAATGAGAATTAAATCATCTATAATTTCTCCAATACTTGCTTTGGGACGCAAAACAAAAATGCCAGGGATATGATGATTTTGAGAAAGATGTTCGGCTAAATGAACGGGCATTGAAGCGCGATTATTCGTTACTAAAATAAACTTATTTTGTTCACACCAAATCAAAATTTCTGGATCTAATGTGCTTTTGGGAGGAACACCAGGATCGCCTATCATCCATACGGTTAAGTCTGATTTACGACGGAGTAATTGTTCCCTGTAAAGGGGAGGGAGATTTTCATCTAGTAGATACTGAATACTCATTAATATTACTGATTTTAGTTGTTCTTTCTGCTTTCAATTGACGAAGTTTTAGAAGATGTTCTGGGGGATTTTCATCCTGTTCTTTAGCAGATTTTAAACAGTATTCTAACCAGTTGGTCATATAGTTTGTGATTGTCTCTTTATTATGGAGATAATAAAGAATAGTGGCATAAATTTGCTCTAGGGTTAAACTTGGATAAAGTTGAGCAATGTCTTCTGGATTTTTGGCTCGATAGATATACTCATATAAAAGGGTTTCAATCCCAATGCGTGAGTTTTTTAGTCGAATGTCGTTGGGGCTTAAAATATTGAAATAGTCTTCAAGATTTGTCATAATTCATCCATGAAAGTAAAAGGCGCACTATTTCAATTATAATACATATTTTAAAATTATCTTTAGTTACTTAATAGTTATCTTCTCAATTAAGTTTCAATTGCCTTCGTTTTTAACCCTATTAATTGCCCTGAACATTGACCAATAATATAAATATCAATCTCACACTTACCCAGTTTATAAACCTTGACATCCTCTAAGTTTTCTTTAAGGAAACTAACTAATTCTTGATAACGCTTAACTTCTGCTGTTTCCTCCTCATTGTGCCAGTCTTGTTCAGTTGTACAATGACAAAAGAAGTCATCAATGGCCATCGTCTTAATAGCAGTATCCGGTGAATGTCCCGTCTTAAGGCAAAGTTGTTCAGGAGTGATGGTCAAATCATCCCAGACAAAAACCTCAAAGGGATAATCAGCTTCACTCGGCCACAGTAAGCCATCAGTGAGGGTGTTAAGTTGATTGAGTAGTTCAGTTGAGGCTTTCATCATTACAAATGGGAGCGATCATCTTATATTTACACAGGTTAGGAGATATGGGCAGGAAATCCTACACCACCTTGGGAGTGGCGACGTTCTCAATAAATGCCAAAATTAGGATTAAACCAAACCATTGTTACTTCTGCTTCTAAATTACCTCTCTGATTCCTGATTTTTTGACGGGCTTTACTTTCAATTACAAATCCATGCCTTTCATAGAAGCAAATAGCTTTTTGGTTGCTTTGATGGGGGAGTAGTTCAAAGCGGAGAATATGAGGCATATTTCTTTGAATTTCTGTGAGATAAGCCTCAATAAGTTGACCTCCATAGCCTTGATTTTGCCAGAAAGGATGTAGCATCATCGTGGCATTGGTTAACACATGAGCTTGACAACCAAACTCAGAGGTAAAAGCCTTAAGATAACCAATAATTGACCCCTGATTTTCTAATACTAAAATAAGTCCCCTTGTTAGTCCCTTATTCACTTCTTCTTGAACATAAGACCAAGTAATTTCTGAGTCTTCTTGGGTCAAATTCCCTGGACTCTCTTGAGCCACTATTTTATAGAGTTGATAAATCTGCCAAATATCATCGAGGGTGGCTTTACGAATAATGACAGCTTGCTCTTTTTGGCGATTTAGACAAACGGTCGAGGACTTAGTGTTTAACGCCGCTTTCATGACTGCTTTCCCCCCTGCTCACTTCTCTATCTTTATTATGACTCTTTTGGCAAAATTTCCCCCTCACTGTCAATCTTTGTCTTATCTCTCTCCATTTTGACGTTCGTTACTATTTCTTTAACGATAAACCCTATGATTGTTGAAGCACAACAGCAATTACTTGAAACAACATTAATCGCACAAAGTAACCGTACAAGGCGAATTCAGTTTGATAGAGGTGCTACTTCAAAAACTGTTAAAGATTCTGTTATTAGAGGAACCAGAAATATTTATTTAGTGGGAGCCTCAGCACAACAAACTATGAAAATTTCTCTAAGTTCCCTAGAAAATAATGCGGTTTTTGATTTAGTAACTCCTAAAGGTACAGTCATTAAAAAAGAAGTGACAAGTGCTAATTTAGTTTTGCCATTAAACGGGGACTATAAAATCATTGTTGGTGGCACAAGAGGAAATGCTACTTATCAATTATTTGTTGAAATTAATAATGCCGTAAAATTATCACTCCTCTAAACTTTTGAAATCTTGATCAAGTCTATAAACATTAGGCTGAGTGTCTGATTGTTTAAAAGGTCTATTGCTTATGAATGGGGAATTGCCCTTAAATATTTGTTTGATAAAATTGATCACAATAGGATTGCTAACATCAAACAATAAATCATGGGCTTTTTGCACTTGTCCCCCTTTAGTAAAATCTATATAAATAGCTTTCTGTGCCGTAAAGTCTTTCGTATTATTCCCTAAACGATTATTGACATTTAGATTATTTAAACGAAATTTATGAAAGGCTCCAGAGATCGTCAAAATAAAATCATGTCGATTAACGGTAATATAGATATTTTTACTAAGTTTTATTTTATTAATCCATTGTTCATGTTTGGGGTTATCGACATCAGCTTGATGTAAAATAATGCTATCAAAAAAATCGGCAACCTTACTAGATACTAGATTAAGAGTAGTGTTTTCAACGACATAGTTACCTAGACTATGGCTAAGCAAAGTAAATTTTATTCTTTGTCGAGAAAGATTATCAAGACTAGAATCTTCAATCCATTGACTGAGAGTGGTGAAGACTTTAGCTAAAGTTATTGCAGAAGACTTGGCAATAGATAAGGCTTCTCGATATTCTGATTCTGCCTCAAAAAAGTCTTTGAGAGAGTTTGAGTTACCTTGTGGATTAGATGGCCAAGAAAATAGGATAACATTAACATCATATTGAACTGAAAGTCTACGACTAGAATCTAAAGCGTGACGAGAAGACTGATTAAAACCAGGAATATAAAAGACCCATTTCCTCGAAAAAGTGTTATTTTCAATCCCCTTAATTATTTCTAGAAAAAGTTGTTTGATTGAGGGATTTTCAGCGGTTAAATTGTCATTTTTACTGACGGGTTCTATTAACCACGATTTTTGATTTTCTTGATAAAAAGCTTTGGCGATTGTTATTTTATCAGCCCCTTGAGGATTGAGGATTTCACCCAAAAAATTCTCATCGTTGCGATTGTCATTGATAAGACGATTAGAAATTACTATAATCACGGATTTTAAAGAGATTGATGATCTTTCATAATTATAGCCTGTATCTTTATTATTTCCACTCCTTCCCAAACGGTTGACCCCAATACGGCCAACATTCCTTATTGAACGGTGATCTATAGCGTAAAATCAAATCTCGTTCCCATTCTAACAAGACTTTTTTATCGGCAGGAATATGTTCCCAAAAGGCAGACACCACTGCCACATCAAGTTTATGGATTCGGTGCAATTGGATATAATTTCTGATATAATCCTTACAGTAATGAACTCCTGACCAACGCTGATTAGCTGTTAACTTGGTTTCTCCACAATATAACAAAATTGGTAGAGTATTATCAATGATAAAATAGAGATAACCGTTACTACTTTCATCTTCAAACTGATTTTTAGTTTCTGGCATTCTCCAAAACAAAGATGAGTGTATTTTTAAGTCAAAGGGTTTAATATCATCAACGGTATGCCAAGAAGTTTTAGGCAAATCAAATAAAGTTTGTTGTTGCGGTGGTTGACTATTTCTAACTTGATTCTGATAGTTAAATATTCTCTGTTTCCATTTAATTAATGCTTCTCTGTCCATGATTAAACTTTCTTTTCTAGGAAACAGAGAAGACGAGTTATCATCAAATAAGTTAAGTTGTTTCATCAGATAGAAATCTTAAAGCAGTTCTTGGGAATACTAATCATATCAGAATCAATGTACTCCCTTGACCAATTTCGTTATCATTAAAGCTACTCCTGGCCCTAAAACCGATGACCGTATCCTTGAACTACTCAAAAACCATCCCCAAGGTCTGACTGTTAAAGAACTCAGTGAGCAGCTTAACCGTCCTGTCTCAATGATCCAAACTTGTTTAAAGTTATTAGTTTCTAGCCAGAAAGTAACGGTTAAGAAAAAGGAGATGGTCAAGGTTTATTATTTAAGATCACCCACAAAAGAGATAGTATCAATTATATGACAACTGATGATAAATCTGAAGTAATTGCCATTAACGAGGCTTTTTATCGAGCTTTTGAGAAAAGAGAACTTTCTGCTCTCAGTCAAATCTGGTGGCAAGGGGCGGGCAGCACCTGTATTCATCCTGGTGGTAACGTTCTTAAAGGATGGGAGCCTATTCGTACTTCCTGGGAAACTATCTTTAAAAACACCGATTATTTAGAAATTGATACAGAGATTATTAACATTGATATGGGTCAAGAAATCGCTTATATTGTTCTGATTGAAAAAGTTACACAAGTTCATAAAGGGAAAAAATTAGAAGCTTTATCAATGGCCACTAATGGATTTAGGAGAATGGCACAGAAATGGTACTTAGTTCATCATCATGGTAGTCCTATTATGAGGAAATAAATAGTCTATAATTAAACAGTTAGAATAAGATAAAATCTAATCTGGATTTAGAGTATGAAGTTTTTGATAAATCTTAACATGATCTTGGTTTCTTGTTTGGCGATGTTCCCCAATGTTGTGAAGGCCGAGCAAATATTATTGTTGAACCTCCAATACAGATCTGATACAACCACGACCAGAGAGATTCAGTTTTATGGAAATGATATTGATCCTAATTCCACATCTATTGACGACAGCTTTTCGCTAAAAATAGACGGAAAATCAATTGAAGTGCCTGAGCCATTATATAGAAGACTTGAGACATTACGGCGTAGTTTTAGCTACGACAGTCTTTCAGGAGGGATTCAAGAACCACCCCAGAGCATAGTTAGTTGTAATTTGGGAGGACCGGCTGAGGGAATGATTCTTAAAGCCCGCTATCTGACTTATAATCCTGAATGGAAAATTGTTGATCATGAAATGCGACCAGTATTTGGTATGGCTGAAAACTGTTTATTTAAAGAGCTTTACAAACCAGTTAATTCAAATGCGAGGGAGGATGCGCGAGCGGTGATTGAAATTTTGAATACCCTCAGTTTGCTAGGTTACAAGGAAATTCAATAATTTTTAATTCTCAACAATGCCCCTTAATTTACCTTCTCAACCAGGCACTTATTGTTTAGTTTTTCACTGTTCAACCTCATCACCAGTGACCATAGGCAAACTAGGAACTTATCAGATTAAACCTGGTTATTATTGTTACATTGGTAGTGCCTTTGGTCAGGGTGGACTCAAATCAAGAATTACTAGACATTTAAAGATTAATAAACGTCATCATTGGCATCTTGATTATCTTAGAGCGAGTTTAACCCCTCTTGAACTTTTGTATTCAACTGATACGATGAAACGAGAACATCAATGGGCTGAGTTGTTACTCAAAGATGAACATTCAAACATTCCCATTAAAAAGTTCGGCTCATCAGATTGTGATTGTCCTGCTCACTTATTTTATTATGAAGTAAAACCAAGATTAGAATTTTTTATAGCCAAATCGTTGATAATTACTGATGACTAAATATAAGAATCTTCCCTATAAACATATTGGCTTTTGCGCTGATGGTGACGCATGGTTCAACCTTGAAAAGTACAAGAAAGCACTATATTTTTATGATAAAGCCTTAAAAATTAAACCTGATTACATTCGAGCTTTGCATAACAGAGGCACAACATTACAACAATTAGAAAGATATGAAGATGCTCTTTTTTCCTATAACAAAGCTTTAGAATTGGACTCAGATAACTATCAAAGCTGGTTGGGACGGAGCATAGTTTTAAATAAATTAGGAAAACCTGAAGAAGAACTAGCCTCTTGGGATAAAGTGTTAGAGATAAAAGCTGATGAAACAGCTTGGTTTTGTCGAGGTAATGTTTTAGATGATTTAGAAAGATATGAAGAAGCTATCATTTCTTATCATGAAGCATTACAAATTAAATCAGATTTTTATCAAGCTTGGTATAATAGAGCAAATACACTATTTAATAACGAACAGTATGAAGATGCTATCCAATCTTGGGAGAAAACTTTAGAAATTCAACCTGATAATACAGATGCTTTAAATAATATAAAAATCGCCTCGGAAATTTTACAAAAAGTAAAAACAAATGAAAATCCCTCAATGTGATCGCTGTCTCCTCTACGCTCATAACCCGCACATTGTCTGCGCGGTGCATCCCAATGGTGTCACAGAAAACCATTGCCCAGACTTTAGAGAAGACCCAAACTTCAAAGAGGAACAACAATGGGCCCCAGAGGGTTATAGTTTTTATAATGGGGAATTAATACTCAATAGAAGACCAAGATTGACCAGAGAACAACAGTTAGAAAGGCTGAACACTCATCATCTGTTTACTGGTGTTTGTCCTCAGTGTGGGCATCAATTTAATCTTAATAATCCCCCTAAAATTAATTGGGACTGTCCCGTTTGTTCTTGGGTTGATGATTCAGTTTGATAGCGTCTCAATTACCCTATTTGTGGGTTTATTTGTGTAATCTACGAACTTAAACATAGAAACAATAAGCCTACTCATTATTATAATAGAAAAACGGGAAACGTTGAGAGAATGGACGAATAATCAGCTTGGATTAGAACGATAAACACCAAGTTTTTTGAGAACCTTTTTCCAATAGTTTTTATGATGTCCGGCTGCTAAAGTTCGACTGATTGGATCTCTAATATAACGAGCTTCCTTTTCATCGACATTACCATAAAGACCTTGAACTACCTCGGTGATTGTCCAATCTCGTAAAGATTGGGAGGAAAAAAGTTTTTTGATCGCTTCAACTCTACTTAATCCTTGATATTCTGGTAATATAGGAATATCAGACGTTTTTTTCTCAAAATTGGTTTGATAAGTTTTAAGTTTTTCTACACCACTTATTAACCAAAAATAATGACCTTTATTATTTTTGAAGTAATCAATTCCTATGATAAAATTGTCTGAATATAAATTTTTTAACTCATAGATTTGTTCTCTATTAATTGATAATAATTCTGCCACTTTTATAGTGGGTAAAACCTCACTTTGTGCTGTCTCACATTGTTCTACAGTTGGTAAAGAGATTTCTTTTGCGTAAACTTGCTCATCATTATTATCATCAATAGCCTTATCATCTACACTACTATGAATTATGCTTTCATTCTCTTGATGGGTTTGGCTATGGGTATCAAAACTCCCAACAGTCGATGAAGAATTTTTTTCTTGAGTATTCTCTTGGGCAATTGATAATGAAATTGGTTGAGGAGATTCATCTTCTAACCAAGATGCTATAGCACTCGCTCCGCAAGACCGCACTTTTTGAGTGGCCAACGCAGGATCATTTCCTAGCAATGCCTCTACATGGGCGAGTTGTTTGGCTGCGGCGATCACAGCTTGTTCATGGTAGTCAATTAAATCGCAGTAATATTGGGCTAACTCATGTAAGTATTCGGTGGCGTGTTGTGGTGGTGTTGGTGGTTGAATCACAGTTGATTTTTGCTATGCTTGCTTGAACCGTTGAAAGACAGTAGATATTAATAATTAAATACCATCTGCGCGGCTCGAAAACAATAGTCAGGATAATTAGGGTTATCAGCTTCTATTAAAGGAATCCCAATGGCATCAATATATTCATGATACTGAGACAAAGTACAAGGTTGTGAATAACCCCGTTCAACTAAAAAAGTAATAAAGTCCAATTCCTGTCCCCATAAAGCGACTTGTTTGGCCTGTACATTCTTTTGTATTTTCTGTCCATCAGAGCGCAAGTTTTCATCTCCTAAAGCTGACCAAATATCAACCGCTAAATAATCAACAGGTTCCGATGGAATCCAGTTTAAAGCATCAGCAATGATAATAGATACTTTCTCCCAACCTGGCCAAGAAGTCGCATCTGTAATCTGATAAAACAATTTAACAATGTCAGGATCATTCTCAATTACTGTTACTTTTTTAACTTCACTTCTTAACAGAACGTTATACAGTAATAATCCCATACCTAATCCCATCAGTACCGTATGATCCTTAGCCGCCAAAGCATGATGAGATTGACTTTCTAATTCCATTGGGGTCAAACTCATCCAAAGTATTTGACCCCGACATAAACGATAATTATTAACAACAGATTGAATTGAGGTAAAATACCCTCTTGATAATGGAGTTTCTTTTTCTTCTAATTTCCATTCTCCGTATTGACCTGGACGATATTGAGGAACTTTCAAAGGCTGATAAGGTGGCGTATGATATTCTAATACTTCTGATAGTTGAGCTAATAATTCTTTTGTTGGGAATTGAGTTGATAATTCTTGTGTATTTTCTCGTTCTTTGTTTTCTGTTACCTCAACAACCCTCACATTAAATCCCTCCCACTCTTGTATCGTGAAACCACATTCAACATCTTTAGGAAACCTTGTGGCCATCTCCTTCCATGCCCCTTCAGGACTATTGGCTTTGATATAGTATCCTTGTCGTGCAGTAATATCATCACGTCCAATGCAGTCATGAAGATAGGAAGCGTTACGGGTACAGCGATATTCAGGCATGAGTTGAAGCGATAAAATAAAAGTAAGTATTGGAGGAATCAACATGATTGTACCTTACCTGCTGGCATGGATTCCCATGGTCTTCATCGCTATTCTCAATGGCATTATTAGAGAGTCAACTTATGGAAAGCCCCTCACTGAATTACAAGCGCATCAAGTTTCGACATTAACTGGAGTCTTGTTATTCGGTTTCTATATTTGGGGATTAACTTATCTTTTCCCGTTGACTTCATCTATTGAAGCTATTATGATTGGGGTTCTCTGGTTAGGATTAACTGTCATTTTTGAGTTTGTTTTTGGTTATTATGTGGCCAAACATTCATGGCAAAAACTGTTAGAAGACTATAATTTATTCGCTGGTCGAGTGTGGGTTATTGTTCTTCTTTGGATTATGACGGCTCCTCTCATGTTTTATCATTTACACTAGCTTAAGTAATTCTTTGGAAACATAGAGTTTACCAAATATCGATAAACTGCCTTCATCATCATGATCTCGTTCACAATCATCCCAGACAATTACAATATCATCGGTCACATCAGGGTCAATGCCATTCTGACGAGCGCGTGCTTTCAAATAGTCCACAATTGACTCATAATTGAATTGGTCTACTTGTTGATAAAAGTACATGGGTTGATGGTTACTTGTGATTAAAGATATTAATTATTACTGTCAAAAATTTTCTAACGCTGGTAAGAATGGGTTAAATGTTAGCCGCAAGGGAGGAATTGCCCTTAATAAGCCAGTTCTTCTCCTATCAATTATAGAACTAATTGAACGAGGAAAGATCACAAAAAATCGAATTTACCTCACTCCTGAACTGATTGCCACTTTTCTTAAACTCTGGACTGACTTAGACATTCATCGTCATCCTGACATTGGTTTACCTTTTTTCCATCTCAAAGGTGATAGTTTTTGGCATTTTAAAGGTAACTCAGGGTTTGAATTTGTTGAATCCCCTCAATCTAAAGTCAAAGTAAGAACCATTAAAGCCTTGAATGAAGCTGTCGATTATGCTTACCTTGACCCCGAACTGTTCGCTTTACTTTCTCAACTAACCTTTAGAAATCAACTGACCTTAGTTTTAATTGATTCTTGGTTCTCTGATAAGACCCCACAAATTAGGCGATCGCTTTCTGTTGATGCCCTCGAAGACCTAGAAAATCGATTATTGGCCAGTGGTGGCAAAGTGTATCAACGGCAAGAGATTGAAAAAGAAGATGAACAAACCATCATTGTTAGAGATGGGGCGTTCCGTAAAGCGGTTACATCTGTCTATGGCTATCGCTGTGCCTTCTGTGAGTTACAAGTGTTCAATAACCTAGAAAATATTGTCGATGGCGCACATATTAAACCCTTCTCTCAATTTTATGACGATCGCATCAATAACGGATTATCCCTCTGCAAAAATCATCATTGGGCATTTGACCGTTTCTGGTTCACTATCAACGATGACTATACAATAGAACTATCTGAAAGTTTACACGAAGATTCCCCCCATTCTACCCCCATGAGTCAGTTTCAGGGTAAAAGACTCTCGCTCCCTAATAATGAACGATATCACCCTTCCTCTGAATCCCTCGCTTGGCATCGTCAATCTTTCTTAGATAAACAAACAGCTTAATAAAACTTATCTGTTAGAGATTGCCTTTACTTCGTTTACGAAGTAAAATAGAAGGTAATTAGTTAGGAATAAATTAATGACTAAACAAGAAGCAGATATTCTTCATGAAGCAATGGAAAAAATGTTAGAAGAATGTGACGTTAACGAAAATGATTTTAAAAGTGAGATTGTTGAAGGATATTCTGGAAGGGGAATGTACGGAAAGGAAACTTATGCACTGATTATTAATTCTTTTACATCTCTGCTTCGAGCATTAATGACCTTTCCTGAATTACTCTATGATGAAGATGAAGGAAATTCGATTGCCACCAATCAAATCATCAGTAATTTTCAGACTGATAAACTAGGAACTTCTATCGTTATTTACTAAGGAAAATTAATTAGATGATGATGAATATAATCAATAAAGGAGTTAACGTTTGAAAAGTTTAGAACAACCCTTCCTTGGATTAATTAAAGAGTTAAAAAACAAATGTTCTCAAGTCAATTGTCTTGAGGATGTGAGTGATGAATTTGGACAACTTTTAACTGAAACATTGAAAGGGTACTTGATGATTAAATGGGCAAGAGAAACACATTTTTTTGAGAATGTCGAAATCACTGAGAATGTTCCAAATGATGATGAAAACATTTTTTAATTTTGTAGCACAGTCTGGACGGATTAGCTGTTGTGATACTCATAATGGCAAAATGCCTGTAACCATTGATGTAGAAAAAACAACGATTCAACTGTTCAATTCATTTTATCGATGTTATTTACCACCAGAGTTTTGTGACATTACAAATAATCGCCCGTGGGATGGCTACTATGACTATGGAATGGGAGTCAAGGTAAAAGAAGAAACCACTCACCCTTATTTTTTTGTTCAGCCTTACACTTCAGGAATCGGTCACTTGACGATTGTGCATCCTGAAAATGCACGATTTGTCTTTGATAATCTATAAATTCGTGATGCTTATTAATAGAATTGAACCGTAATGAGAGGAATCTAATAAAATGACATTAAGCTTATCTGATCAAGAACTAAATAACCTCTATGAAGCTGATAACAGAGGGTTTATCAATGAACGAGATCGGGTGTATTTACCAAGACTTGTAGAAGACATAAAACTGCGCCAAAAATATCAATTTACTCGTCCTCAAAGCCGTCAATGGAATACTGAAATCAAAAGTCATTTAATTGAGTCTATAATCTTCAATATTCCTGTTGCTCCTATTATCCTTTATACATCTGATGATAATGTGTATGAGGTCATTGACGGGAATCAAAGACTCCGTGCGATTATCGATTTTTATGACAATAAATTTGAATTAACTGGTGTTGAAGTTTATCCTGAATTAAATGGGTATAATTATCAATCATTACCCTACAAGATAAGAGATCGTCTTGATAAGCGCAGGTTAGTTGTATGTATTGTCATTAAACCCTCAAATAATCAGTTAACTGATGAGCAGTGTAAGCAATTAATTCGTGAACGGTTCTCCTCAGAAATTGAAGAAATCAGTCAAGAGAAGAATCCGAATGATTTGTGGTTTGAAGAAGATGGATTGTGGTTTCATCCTGTAGAAGATGGATATCACGGAGCATTGGAAAAAAATGGTGAAAAACTAATAACTGTTTATGGTGGGAAAGTTCAAATTTCTAGTTATCTTCCATCAGATATTAACAAAGCTAGAAAGATAGCTAAACTCTATGAAAAAACTATAACTAAGCATTTACTCATGAACTTGTAATCGGGTGATGCACAAAAAAAATAGTTACCATTAAAACTTTAGTCAAACCATGAGATTTAACAAAGCCAAAGAAGAAGCTAAAAAACGAGGATGGGAATTATATAAATGCGGCGACCCTGCCGCACCTAGCCGATACCGTTACTATAAAACGGGTTACATCGTAGTTGATGGAGAACATTCTCATCGTTGGGGGAAGTTAGGTGATTTTGTTTATAACTGCCTAGAATTAGGCCGATGGATTGATGGATTTATGCGAAGGTCTTAACTTTTAGGAATTAACCAATATGACTAATTGGGAAGCACAATTTAAAACAGCAGAATTGATGGCAATAGAAGCACATCAAGGACAACAATATGGCAACTTTCTTTATCATCATCATCTTCAGGAAGTGGTTAATATTTTGATTAAGTTTGGAGGCACTTTAAATAATCCTGAAATTGCTCCCATTCTCATTGCTGCTTGGTTGCATGATAGTCTTGAAGATACCAGTTTAACCTATGACTTAATCCTTAACAAATTTGGTCAAGAAGTTGCTGATATTGTTGAAGCTGTAACTGATGAACGAGGAAAAAATCGCAAGGAACGGAAAGCCTTAACTTATATTAAAACACGGCAAAATGAGAAAGCAATTATCCTTAAATTAGCTGATAGAATTGCTAATATCAGAGCTTCACAACTAGACAATCCTAAAAAGTTGAAAATGTACAGTAAAGAACAACAAGACTTTGAACAGGCTTTAAAAGCTTATTCAAGTAGCCAGCTTTCTCAACAACTTTGGAAAGAATTAGAACACAGTTTGACTGCTTTTCACTAAACTTCTTATCTTCATTAAGATAAAACTATTATGAACTTACAATCTAATAATCTCAAACAACAGGAAATGATAGAAATGGCTATTCTGGAAGGTAAGAAAAAATGTGATTCTAACACAGTAGATTATCCCCTTGAATTTTTCATTGAACAGATTAGTCAAGAACAAATCAATGATGAGCTTAACTGGGATGCTTTACAACAATCTTATTTTATAGAATCTGTATTGATGGGTTTACCTGTCCTTCGGCTCATTATGGATAATGATAAAAATATTATCGATGGTAAGCAAAGATTGTACACAACGATTAACTTTGTCAATGGTCATTTAAAATTAGAAACACTTAAAAAATTATCAACTTTAAATGGCTTCCACTTCCAAGACTTATTACTACCTAGACAAAGACGATTCAAGAGGATTACTGTGAGAACAATCGTCATCTCACCGTCATCTGATATATCTTATTGGCTAGATTGTCAAAGTTAGTAAATATAATGAAACTTATCACTCTCAGATTACCTAAACAACCAGGGACAAGGAACCGCGCTCTTGTTCTCAGAGAACTTGCTAATGATCCTAATGCTAACTATTCCACTTGTTATGAAGATTTAGACACCAGTTTGAATGACCGTTATAGTCAAGGTCATTACTTTAAAACTTATGAGGAAGCTTTGTCCGATTTTCAAGAACGTTGTCAAAAAGAATTTGATTTCTGTGAACAAATTCTGTCTGCCTATTGGGGAAAAAAGTAACTAATGGATACTAATTAAAGAATAACTATTATGTATTATGGATTTCGTTGTTATAATCAAGAAGGTAAACCGATGGGATGGCTTTATACGGCTCATCAAGAATCAGAGTTAAATTGTATAGATAATCCAATTTACTTTGATTGGTGTAAACGTTGGAAAACTGAACAAGGAGCCAAGAAAAATTTTGATTATTATCATCAACGATGGCAATTAAAATCCGGTGGTTATCTTCAAATAGAACTGATGCCTGAAATAGTAGAACAGAAAGAAACTCAGAATCGTACCAGTCAACAAAAATGGGATGCTAAACATCCTTATATTATTAAACAATCTAAGGTAAAATATGACAAGAACAATCCTGTTTGGTCATTTCGTCCCACTTCTGAATTACGAGACTGGCTAGAAAAAGAACGATGGAATACGGAAGAAGGTAAACCTGAAACTAATGCTCAATTAGTGATTCGTAAATTAAACAAGTTAAAACAATTAGAATCTCAAGGATATTAAACTCATGTCAATCTCAATCTTAAGACAATTGCTTCAACAGTATTCTGTGCTAGTGAACAAGTCAGGAAAAAATGCTCAATATAAATATAAGACTTTTTATGAATTAGTGTTAGAAATAGGTCAAGAAATGAAACCAACGACAACCCCAAAAGAATTAATGGGACAGCCCAAGAATTGTTATTATAATTGTCAATTGATTGCTTTTGAACACCCTGACTTAACTTATTGTGAAGGTTTCACCCTTTCTAATAATATGCCCTTTCCTCTTGCTCATGCTTGGTTATTAGATCACTCAGGAATGGTTATTGAACCAACTTGGGAAGAACCCGCCCAAGCTTATATCGGGATTCCTTTTTCAATAGCTTTTGTTAAGTCTATTCTGAAAGAAAGAGAGGATAAAAAGCGAAGTAATTATTTAAGTTTATTTGAATGTAATCATTTAGAAGGTTATTCATTCTTGAAAGAAGGTCTTCCTTCTGAAGCTTATTATGTTTTAGAAAAAGGTTAAAGCAATTATGACTAATGATGAACGAGAAATGGCCAAACAAATTAATCAATTAACTCGTCAGTCTCCTTTCTATGACAAATTTAATCAACTACGGTACAAAAGTCCTAAAGGTTTTATTGATTATGATACTGTCACCTTTGAATCGGCTAGACTGTTAACCAGTTATCAGTTTTATGAACCTTCATTCTTTGACCAAGATTTTACTCATAAAAATTCTTTGATTATTCTCAATCAAGCTTATCTAATGGGCTTTAAACCTTTTTGGCTTGATGAGAAGTTATTTGAGGCTTTTAATTATACCCAATTACCTAAAGCTCTGAGAGAAATTAAGCGCATTACACCTACTGGTTTATTATTTGTTCCTCCTAAGTTAACCAATCCTGATGGAGTTCCGATTAAATGGATTTTCTTTTACCATCGCTTAGCTGCTGAGTCGGTTCCCACCATTGAACTACTTAATGCTAAACTTGATGTGCTTTCTCAATCGGCTGATTCTTTAAGTTGGTTTACCGTCTTAGAAGATAGAACTCAATATGGTGTTAATCGTCATTTAACCATTACAGATGATGAACTGATTGAAGAATCTTATGATATGCACATCAACACAATTCTTCAAGATGATGGCAAAAATATTGATACTAAAAGTGAAAAAGAATTTAGCGATCGCGTAACAATTTTACTCCTTCAAACTTTACTGTATTTACAACTGAAACCTAATCAATTAACTGAGTCGATTAATACTGATAGTACCAGGAAGAAAAAGATAAGTAAAAAGCAAAAATTAAGCCCTTATATTATTGGTGAAGATTATCAGGTTAAAGCAGATAAACAATATGATTCAGCCCAAACTGGTAACAGTAAAATGACTCATTGGCGACGGGGGTTTTATCGCTGGCAACCTTATGGGCAAAAGGAGCAACAACAACATAAGTTAATTTGGATTGAACCTGTATTAGTTAATGGTTGATAGCCTTCCCCCCTTCCTTGGGAACACTAACGGTAACACGCCTGGGAATACGTCATGTTTAAAATCTTATCAGTCACCCGTAAACAACCCACCACCGTCAATTATCAACAGTTAATGATAGAATTCCTAACGGGCATCGTTGAAGGCGTAAGGGCTGAACCTGACCCTTATAAGGCAGATTGGAAATACTGGTGCATTCAAGAAATTTTACTCGAACATGGGCAGTTCATGGAAGGAGGACAAGCGCAACAAATCGGCATCCCTCAACAATGTTATCAAAACTGTTTAAGTATAATATTCGCTCCTGAAAATCCTGAAGGTTTAATCTATTGCGAAGGCTTGGCTTTGTCTGATACAACTAATGTTTATCCTATTGAACACGCTTGGGTAATGTTTGATAATGAGGTAATTGATGTTACTTGGAATGAATTAAGTCCCTGTTATTTTGGAATACCTTTTAATCGGCAATGGGTCATGGAAAAGACTGAAGAAAAACAAACATCAGGGGATAGTGAAATTAACTTCTTAAATTATAATTCACCTTTAACTCTGAATCTTCTTCAGTATGGTTTACCTGTTGAGGCTAAAATAATTGATTAAGTTTTGTATCTGCGACAAGGACGCAGATAAATTATGAGTCATTATCCTGTCATCCTCATCCCTAAAGTTCTCCAAGCTCAACGAGAACACCTTCCCCAACCCATTAAACCAACTTATCCCAACCGTCCTAAACAACCACCACCATTACCCCCAGAACCCCAACCCTTGAATGTTAAAGCATTTCTTACTTGGGGGGGAATGGGATTATTTATTAGCATTGTATCAGGGCTTCTGTTAAGTGTTTTTAGTCCTGGGTGGGGAGCCGCCATAATGAGTTTAGGTTTAGTTATCAGCTTAATCTTAATAGGAATTAATGCTTCTGTTCAGCTTAAATCATTTCCTCAACGTAAACAAGCTCACGAAGAATTACAACAACGGTATTTATTAAGATTAGATAATTATGCAATCGCTTTAGCTAAATTTGATAATAAACAAGCTAATTATGGAACAGCGTTAAGGGAATACGGGGAAGCTTTAAAACTTTGGGAACAACAGGTTAAGGGAAATCAAAATCAATTACCATCTATTTTAACTGACTTGGTAAGTTATCAGGGTATTAATAGTCAAGCTAAACGAGGTCATTCTGAGGAAAGATTTGAAGGTTATTTAAAACAGTATTTTGGTAATAAAATTAAAACAGGGGTTTGGTTACAGAATACTGATTATGACAAAGGTTTTCATTATACTCCTGACTTTGCTTATATTGATGAAGAAACTAATTTACACATTGATATTGAAATTGATGAACCTTATGGCTATAAAAGGAGACAACCTTTACATTACTTAAACTTAGAAAAAGAAATAATCAGAGATGAGTTTTTCCTTGACTGTCTATGGATAGTAATAAGATTTAGTGAGGAACAGGTTGTTAAATATCCTCAAAGCTCTTGTAAAGAAATCGCTAAAATTATTAATGAAGTTACAGGGAATGATTCTATTTTATCCCGATTTCTTGAAGTAGAAAATATTGAACCTATTGAGCGTTGGACTTATGAAGAAGCTTTGGAGATGGCGAGTCAGGATTATAGAAAAGGTTATTTGTAGAGAAGCGTTACTGTCGCACTCGCGGAGCGCGAGATCACACCTTGGGAATTTAGGGAAAAATCGACCAAAAGTTGCCTCCCTGAAATTAATTAGATACTTTTGACTAAGATTGTTAAATATTTTTAAAAGGTATTTGACTACGTTTGTCTAATTTATTATTTTAGCGTTAAGTTTCTTGTAGTTTTTGTCAGATTGAATTGGATTTAAAATATGCTTGAAGCAAAACTAGTAAAGTGAAATGGTATGTTTTGGCCTAGAGATTTGCAGACTTGGATAGAAGTAACATCGAATTTAAGTATAATATTTGGTGCCTTTATTACAGGATTATGGGTATACAGTAAATTTATTGCTGAGAGAGGGATTATCCCCTCTGTCAAATTTGATTTAACCCTCGAAAATAAAGGGGTTCAGAGCGATAAGTATCTTTTGGAAATATTTCTTTATCTAAAGAATTTAGGTTCTTCAACTTTAGTAGTACACAATCTAAGAATAGATTTACGTTACTTAAATCAGACAGATGACGCTCTTATTTTCGGAGATGAAAATAAAAAAGGAAGGCTAAGCTTTATAAACTCTCTTGAAGAAGATCTCTTGTTCGACGTTAATGTATCTCCTGTTAAACCGCAATCTTCTGGGAAAGGATTGAAAAAAAACAAAATTGAAAAACTACTTGACAGAATTCTTTTTTTTAAGGTGACTATGCAGGAAGAAAAGCGAGGTATCAAGGTTATAGGTCATGATACTTTTGTTCGACCACAAATAGAGCAGATTTATACTTTCGGAACAGTGGTTCCAAAGTCCGCAACCTATATTCTTGTATGGTCATCCTTTGAATATAAAGTTTATCCATCACGACTACAGCTAGGGATTCTTCGCTTTAGCCGAGTTCTTGGCTTGACACAATTTAACTTGACTCATATTACAAAACCACATACCTTTGAGCGAATATTTAATCTTCAAGAAAGTAGTGTCAAATCTTCATCCTGAAGTTCGCAGTCTAACGTTGCCCATCACCCGCCGCAGATAAGCTTTACGTCATAACCAATTAATTCTCGTCGGTCGGTGTGCATGGGCTTTGTTAATATGTCACCAGAATTTAAAGGACATAAATTTGTCACTTCGGACAAGTTAATTGCCTCCAGGACACACATTTTTACTTCGGACAAATAGAGATAACCTCCCTTTTTTTTATGTTAAGTTCCTAACTACAAAATTTTTATTACTATTTGATTGGTGGCGATCGCTCGTTATTCTTTTTGGTAAGTTATAGCAGTCAAACTAATTTTAATAATTCACCAATATCTAAATTGAGAACCGCCGTCCGTGCGCCCAAAGTTAATGGTGCAGAATACAAGGTTATCGTGAGGAGGCGCACCGACTAGACTTTGAAAATAAATAGCTCCCGTCCGTGGGCGGGAATGAAAGTTAATGGTTACAAACAAAGTTAATAGTCCCGCCCACCGACTGACTACTGGTGAGGGGGTTATTGTTGGTGATCTAACCATGGCCAGGATGAAGC
>NZ_JAYGHQ010000027.1:0-22750 GCF_034931425.1 Crocosphaera sp. XPORK-15E | reverse complement strand
AAATGTATTTAGTTTTTCGAGGAAATTCAAAAAGGGGAAAGAAGACAATACTATCAATAATTAACAATAAACTTAAACCAAAGAAATCTAAATATTGAGGTAAGTCGGTGGTTTTTAGAAAGATAAGGAATAAACAAACTCCAAGGAATCCAGCTAAGAAAATAAAGATTATTCTAAAGATATTAGTCGGCAAGAAATTGTCAAAGCCACCGCGCCGAAGGTCATGACCTCCGGCGCGATAATTTACATTTAACTGGTTAGTTGCGCGGATTTTTTACGCTGATGAATTAAGCAACAACGGTAGAATTAATTTCCTTCAAAGGGAAAACCCGCCCCTTTCCAAGCAGCCAAACCACCGATTAAGACCGCTACATTTTGATAACCTGCTTCTTTGAGCAAGGCCACGGCGGTTGCGGTTTCTTCGTCAGTAGAACCGTATATGTAAATATCCCGTACTAATTCGAGATTAAATAAAGCCCGCTCAACCAGTTCATTCATCGGGATTGAGACTGCACCAGTGATGTGGCTGCCGTTGAAAGCGTCTCTCGAACGCACATCAAGGAGAGTAAACGCGGGTTCACCCTAGTCAAGACGCTCCTTTAAGTCGAAGACGCGAGATTGAGATTTTAAAGGTTCAGGAATTGTAATCATAATAACTCTGTGTGTGATGGCTTTCCTTACAGTGTAACGAAATATAAACGTTTTGTAAATTTTTGTTGCAATACTCTTGACACCGATGCGGCGAAGCAATCTAGTGGTTATCCCCCCACATGAACAGAGCAAATATACCTCTGCTGATGCAGCTAACTAACCTCACGGCATTGAGAAATATCAAGATTCTTAAAAATAGCCATGTATCTACGAATGCCGCTAACTTAAGGTCTAAATATACGGCGAACACCACTGATTTATAAAGGTTTCAGTCTCTCCAAAAAGCTTAAGTTAGCGGCATTCGTCTATAGTGTTTTCTGAGTCGATGGGCAAGATTTCAGTGGTATTTGAAAACTCTGTTAAAAAAGACCGTTGTTCGTCGTCAATGGTTGCGTCTGGTGACACGAACCCTATATTTCCGCCGTCAAGGGGATCAGGCTGTTGGTTACTTACCGTATTAGTTATAGGCTTTGACCGGATAGTTTCTTGACTATTATTAGATAAAACTTCCTCTGTTTTCCTATTCAACTGATTAGTTGGCTCATGATTAGTTTCGTTGGAGGAGAATACATGATTATCAAAACTAAATAAATCCGGTTGTTGACTTTGCTGACCATTCTTATGAGCAGAATTTTGTGCAGTTTCTAATAGGAAAGTTTCATCAGAGTTAACTTGAGGATTGACTAATATTTCTGGGTTGTGAGACGTTCCCTCTTGGTTTAAATTTTTATCAGCCTCTTGTCTCTTGCCTTCTTCAACTTTTAGCTCATTGTCAAACTGATTAGATAAGACTTGATGATTATCTTCGGTTGACTGTTGAAAGTTTTGATGGGAAGCTTCTTTAATTTCCTCCTCTAAGAGTATTTTTTCCTCACTTGCTAGTTGATTAACCAGAGTGTCCTGGCTGTTTTCTAAAGGGTCAACGATCCCGCCAGATGGTTGACTAGAAGATATTTGAGACGGTGGGTTAATTTCTTCGTTCTCAGTTTCTGATAATATTGACTCAATTTTATCTAACCATTGCTGAATTTTCTTCCATTGTTTGGGCTGTTTCTCCCAGAGCTTACTTTTATTTAAGCGATGAGTCAAAGATTGTAGTTGAGTGTGAGTGGAGGGGGTTTCAGAGACATGGTTGATGGTTTTAATCCGTTGCCGAATCTCTGAGAGGGAGAGATTATGCTCTATGGCCTCATTCAATAAACTTGCTCTGCTTTCATCGTTTTTTAGTCTGGCGATCGTCTTGGCTTTGGTGTATTCAATCAAACCTTGACGTAGTGCTTCTAACACCTCCTCTGGTAACTTCAATAAAGGAAGACGATTACTGACAAAGGACTCCCATTCCATGCGTCCTAAATCATGAAATACCTGTTGCACCATGTTTATTTGCTCTTTACTGATAACGTTATCAGTAATTTTTTTTGCCACTAAATTCTGCATTTTGTAAAGCAGAGAACTAACGGCTGAAAGTTCAGTAAAATTAAGGTGATTAGCCAGAAGTTGCAGAATCGCTTCGGTTTCTTCGACGGGGTTTAAGTCTTCTCGTTGTAGGTTTTCCACCAGGGCGATTTCTAAGGCTTCGGAGTCGGTCAAGTCCCGAATGGTTACGGGAACAGTGTCAAGTTGGGCGGCGATCGCTGCACGATAACGTCGTTCTCCTGCCACTAATTCATAGATTCCATGTTGTGCGGAAATGGGGCGAACGAGGAGATTTTCTAAGATGCCGTAAGTTTTGACTGATTCAGTGAGTTGTTCTAGTTTTTGCGGGTCAAAGTAACGACGGGGTTGTGTTTCAGGCAGAACAATGGCGTTGAGTTTAATAGTTTGAGGGGGTAAGTCCGTTTCTTTGCTTCCAAAAAGAATGTCGAGATTAGCTTGTGCTTTATAGGGTTTATCGCTTTTAGGAGTCATTTCTGTGTTAGGAGGAGTTTTGTTATAGGGTGATAAGTCTTTGTAATTTCATCTCTATTTTAAAGGTTGGCTTTTAAATTGAGGTACATTTCTAATTACTGATAACGTTATCAGTAAATTTTTTTAGGACAATACCTAGATAATGGCAGAGGCAGATACAAGCAACAAATCCCCGTTTTTTCGCTTCTTAATTCAGGTTAATTGTTCTAAGTCGGCGGCTATGGTATCTAAATATTGTAAAGCTGTATTTTTCGGCTCGTAGATAGCTAAAGGGACTTGTTCTTCTGAAGCATCGACAAAAGCGGTTAAGCGAGGAATAGGATTATAAACTTTAGCAACTTGACCGTATTGCTCATGAATCGCTTTGAGGGTACGCTTATCTTGGGAGTTAGTGGAGGCAAAACGAGAAGGAATAAAGCCAGCAATTTGTAATGATTTATTGCCCCGTTTTTTGACTCTAGCAATGGTTTGTAAGAGTAAGTTAGTGCCTTGAAAGGCTTTAAAGTGAGTTTCGATGGGAATGAGAATATGGGTAGCAGCCACCAGACTGGTATAACTTAGTAATCCCAGACTGGGAGGACAGTCAATCAGGATAAAATCGTAGTCTTTTTGAAGGGGAATGATTGCGTCAGAAAGTCTGACTTCACGGAAATCAAGATTAACCAGTTGCATTTCTGCGGCACTGAGGGTAATGTTAGTGGGAGCAAGATCCATGCCGTGAATATCTTTGAGAATAAATAAGGGTTCTTCATTAATCAGTGCATCAAAGGGGGTTTTTTCTAGGGTTTCTGGGTCAACTCCCATAAAGATCGTTAGCGACGATTGAGGGTCAAGATCAATGAGAAGAACCCGATGGTTGCGTTGCTGAAGGTGGTAGCCCAAATTTAGGGTTAGGGTAGTTTTGCCAACCCCCCCCGCTTGATTAAACAGAGCGATGATTTTAGTCATGGATGATCAAGGTCAATCAAGGCTAACACGACTCTTTGAAGATTAGCATAGCATTTCTAATGAGCAATGAACGAACTGAGTGGCTCTAAATAGTTACTTTTCAATAATTAAAACTTTTGTATTATCAAACTAAATCTAGTCTTTTGGAAATGTCTAATAAACATCGACCGAACTTAACCTCAAACCCTTGTAGCATTGGGGTCAAATCTGGTCTTTTGGAGATGTCTAATGATCAACAAATTTTCTTTTACAGGTTATTTGACAAGCCTTACATAATCTTAACTGTTGAAGTCGATTGCTAAAAGAAAAGATATTATTCTTGTCATGTTGTTGAAACAGGTTAAGGCCTCGACTAAGAATAATCTGCCAGCCATGTGCGGTAATAATTTGGCAACTATCATCTTGGATTTTAGCAGAATCAACTTCCCAAGTTAGGTCAATTCCAACTGTTGAACAAGATTTAGCGATATTATTTAAAGCCTCATGTTGTGGTTTTACCTGAAACTCATCATCGGTGGTAATTAGGTGAATTAATATCTCTTCTTCTTCAGACTTAAACTTGATAACAGTTTCTAAAAACTCTATAAAATTATCTATCTGATGTGAGTTTTTAAGGTTGGGTTCTATAATAGTGAGTTGATTCACCTTTTGGATATAAGGGCCAAATAAGCGATCAAAGGTAATTCCTTTTTGGTTTTCATTAATTGTTATCGTTTGTTCTTTAAGGTTGTTATGACTGTTGAAATCTGGGGGTAAAGTTATTGTTGAGTCAAGGTTTTCTGTAGGAATAATCTTGTTGTAATATTGAGGATACTCCTGTTCTTCAAGAGTAACAACATCTTGGGAGTTTCCAGATTGATTGAGATAAGCAAAATGGACAGCAGGATAAGTAGAATCCATTCTAATCAACTGGTCTTTGACCCTTTTACGTCCTTCAATGGCAAATTGAAGAATTTTTTCCATTTCTTCTGATGTTGCCTCCCCGCAGGGAAAGATCAGTTTCATTAAACCCGAAAAAGTTTTATGAATGCTATCTCTATCCCTAGCCGAGATATCCGAAGTCAAAGAAAAGTATTTTTGATAACGATCTGAATAGTCATGGCTACGCAGGAATCTGAGAATTTCAGCCAGATAATCTACAACAAAGCCATAGCCGGAGGAAAACATTTCTCCTCGAATAATATCCATTTCCCAACCTGGAATATAAAAGTGAATACGGTCTAGAAAAGCAGAATCATAAAATTTTTGGGGTAAATTTGTGAATAAATCACTGTGTTTAAGCATATAAGGCACGGTATGTTGAGTATTACCCACAAATACTAAAGAAGATTCTGCTCCTAGTGTTTCAATTCCACGAGAAAAAGACTTGTTAGCCATATAATTTTTCATAATATCTACAAGAGCTTTCTCCACACGCTTTTGCTTTCCTGCAAATTCATCAAAAGCAACCACATCCCAATAGCCAACTAGACCAATTTTCCCTGTGGCGTTATTGACAAATAGTTTAGGAACAGTCACTTCTCCACCTGAAATTAAAATCCCATGAGGTGAAAATTCAGAATATATATGGGATTTCCCTGTTCCTTTGGGGCCTAATTCAATCAAATTATAATTACGCTCACAAAAAGGAATTAAACGAATAAGTTGAGTGAGCTTAGTTCTTCGACTCAAAAAATCTGGATTAAACCCCACACTTTGAATTAAAAGATTGATCCATTCGTCGGTGCTAAAATGTTGACGAGCTTCTAAATAATTATCAAAATTAAAGTCGGATAATTGAATGGGTTTTAGAGAGGATAAAAGCCAAGGACACGCTTTATTATTTTCTACAAATTCATATTCAATATCAGCAATAGACCACACTCCGCTAACAAGCAGTTTGGGATGGGCTTTGACGATACTTGAATCTACCAAAACTTTTTTAATACCTAAATTGGCAAAAGTAGCTTCATAAACATCTGCTTTATCGTTAAGAGTAACGCTAATTATATCAATAACTTTGTAACGTCCTTTCTCTTTGATATTGGAGCGAATTAATCCTGCTTCGTTACGATGAACATAATGCCTCCGTAAAATCTCTTTAACGGTTTCAATACCTGTTTGAATCGAGGCTTCATCATTGGTGGCACAATATTGTCCAAGTAGATATTCTAAAACATAGGAAGGAACAATAGCGTTGCCTTTGACTTCTTTAACGAGGTCTTTTCTGACAACTAATCCCTCAAAATACTGATTAATTTTTTGGTCAAGGTTACTCATACTTTAAGAGAAGTGGGAAGTGGAGAGTGGAGAGTGGAAAGTAGAGAGTGGAAAGTGGAGAGTGAGAATTAATAATCTACTTAATAGAAATTTTTTTGATAAGATTAGTCGTTTCCTTCTATCTAGTCATTTTAAATCTTAGACAAAATTAAAAATCAAAATCACTGGTGAACGAGCGACGGATAGTATATGAAACTGATTTATATTCTTCGTAATGGGAAGTATCAACTAATTTTTCTTCTAATCGTAAAAAGACCTCTTTGTTGTTAATTATATTGGCGTTACTGGTCAGGATAAATCTCACTTGAAATTCTCGTTCTCTTGGATTTTCCGAAGGAGAATCAAAAGTAAGGTCATGGAGATCAGAAATTAACTCTCCTGTTTGAGTATAGATACCCGCTTTAAGAATACGGGGTTGAACTTTGTCAGTGGCTGGTTCTTGTTGATAAAAAGTAACAGCTAATTGTCCTGATGTAATGGTTGAACTAGAATTACGAATAATTTCTACTTCTACCGTAGAAAGATCACCTCGTCTTTTTTTATTAACTTTAACTACAGGAATAATAATTTCTTGAAGGGTTGCACCTCCATGAACAAAACGACTCCCTGAACCTTTAATTCTTAGACGATTAATAGATTTAGGAATTTGCATTTCTAGTTCTCCTATTAAGCCGATATCTTCTACTTTAAATTTTCGTAGTCCGTCTGATTCTTTTAATCCTTCCCCAATCACAAAACGTCTATTTTCTTTGATAATTTTATGACCTTTTACTTCGACATTAGAAAAGTCACTATCGGCGATCGCACGATGTTGGTAGATAAATCCATGATCCGCCGTAATCAATAAGTTGCTGGCATTAGCCCCTGTCAGTTTTTTAATAAGAAGAATGAGTTCAGAAAAAGTGTCCTCAACAGCCTTAAATACTTGTTCTTCAGTGGCTAATTTATCTCCAATTTGATCAATCTGATTGTGATAAACATAAACCACATCATGCTCTCGAAATAGGGAACGACTCTCATCACGGTTTAACTTTAGTAACTCTTTTGCTTGAATAGCCGTTGCTTTTTTTTGTCTTTTTTCAAAGGCTTTCTCTAGTATTTTACGACGATTTACAGTGCCTTGGGAGCTTTGTTTATCCACATTAACAATCGCATTAGGATGATCAATAATTTCTAGAGTCTCATTGGGAAGAAGTGCGGCCATTCCCAGTTGAGTATAACTAGGTAACAGAGTAACAGCCGCGTCGAGGGTGGCTTCATAACGATCTTCTTGACGAATAAGACTTACTAATTCATCACCAATTTCATATCGTAAGGCATCAGAAATAATCACACAGACTTTTTTATCTTTTTTGAGGAAAGGTTCTACCCATTTCGAGAAGAAACGTCGCTGAGAAGGCAATTCAATCGTCTGCCATTGCCTAATACTATCTATCATGACTTGCCAATGATTATTAAGTTTTAAAAGATAGTGATTTGAATAAAGGTTTTCAATTTGTTCACTTAATTTTTCTGTCAGAGTGGGATTAGCAGATTTACTAATATGGAAAATAAATTTACGGTAGAGTTGGTCAATTTTAAACCAAGATTTGCAATATTTTTCAAAACCATCTTTGATAGATTCGATTGATAAGTTAGCTTCATCTAAGACATGAATAAACTGCGAGGCATAGTTAATAGCTTCATAAAAATGTTCAAATTCTCGATACCAATGTCCTTGTTTCCGTTGACGGACAATATTATTTGTTACTTCATTAGTCGCAATGGTTCGATCACTAACGGCTTGAACGAGATCATGAATAATTTTTTGGTCAATTAAGCGAAAATAGTCAATTTCGAGAAGTTCTTGATAATATCGCTGGTTAAGTTTTTCTTCAATTTTGAGATTTTCGGCACACTGATGAGATAAGCTTTCAAAAGATTGTTCAAATTGACGGCTATCTTTCCATCTTTTGAGAAAAACAAGGGCATCTTCTGTTAGTTTCCCCTCTCCATCTATGGCAATTGTATAACATGATTTAAAGAGTTCTATGACAAAATCTTTGATACTTAATTGTTCGGAACTGTAGCCATAAACTTGTTTCATTTGTTGCCAAAGAAATTCTGTTAATTGAGTGCGATCGCAGAGTTTAAATTTTTTGTCACGTTCTTGGGAATATTCTTCTAATAGTCGTTCTAAAATAGAATCTAGTCGCGGTTCGGCGGCGGTGCAGATGGCTAACATTTTTAGCCGAATGGCGGTTTTTGTATCATGAGGGTGAAGTAACTGTTTTAGGGCTTCTCGACGTTCACTAGACCGAAAAAATTCACTATGAGGCTCAACGACATCGACAAATTCTAGTCCTAATTCTAATTCTGTCAGCCAAAGGGATACTTGATCTGTGCTAAATTTTCCCTGTGCTAATTGTATGTCTAGCAACCAGTTATCTAAATAATCCGGTTCTTTTCCTTCATGATACAGCAGAAATTTTTGTTGAGGTTTTTCTCGTAAAATTCGGTATTTTATACCAAATTCATGATTGTTAATCTCAATTTTTTCAATGTCCTCTAATTCTAATTTCTCGAAATCTGAGCGTAACTCTTTTTCGGTGTCATACCAGAAAACAATACGATGACGCTCAAATAGTTTATGTAGTGCTTGACTGATATTTTTATCCAAAATTAACCCCCAAAGTCGATACGCCAGATATTAGTGGCGACTTTAGCTAACTGTTTTTGCCGAGATTCGATCTTTTGTCCATCCCATGTGTCGTAATGTTTGGCGATCGCCCTGGTGATCTCAAAATCACTTTGTTGATAAACTTTTCGTTTAACACAATAGTCTCCATTCCCTAATTCTCGGTTACGGGCAGTTTCTAAGGGGGTCATATTTCCTAAACGATAAATAAGACGGTCTTGTTGGGTTTCTTCGATATAATTCCACACTAGATCTGGATTTTCAGGAAGAATATGTTCTAGATTATAAGTGGCACTTTCAAAATCAAAGGCGTGTTCATACCGTTGTTTTTCGATTTCAAACAAAATATAACGGACGATTTTTTTATTGCGACTACTGGTGGTGCGTAGCTCTTTTTCGGAGAAAGCTGCCTGAAATGGGATATCTTCTGGATATAGCTCTCGCAATGCCTCTAAAACGTCTCGATAGGTGTTGTAATTTCCTTGAGAGGTTTTGCAAGCAATTTCATTATACAGCCCTTCCTGCTCATTACTGGGCAAGCTACAGATGATATTGTAGCGAAAGGAGATAATTGAGATCGCTCCTAGAATTTTGCGAAAAGACTGACGTTCTGTTGCAAAAAAACGCTCATAGCAACTTATCAGCATCGTTAGGGGTTGACGCACACTAAACATTTGTAATTGTCTTAAGGCTTCTTTTTCGGCTTTTTCCCAGCGTTCATCCTGGGCATCTCGTAGTGCAGCGTAAATTTCTGCTGAAAGATCCAAATCTCTGACTAATTTAAAGGCTTGTTCACGGGTGGTAATTTGACGGCGAATGGTTTTAAATAAATCGGATTTTCTGACTAATTTATGGCGACTATTCCAATAAACTCGCAAAAATTCGGGAAAGCTTTCACTTCCTAATAATCCTACTATTCGTTCCCAACGATCTTCGAGAGATTTTAACTCATTTTCATGGGTTTGGGCGGTGCTAATTAAGGAAAATAGGTAGTTTTTCAGTAAATCAGTAGCAGATAGGCGCACACCCCGCGCATTAAGGGTTTCAAAGACTTTAAAGGCGTTTAGTTGATCGGTAACGGTAATAACGGTAAAAAATAGCTTATCTACCAGAGAATCAATAAAGGCGGCTAACTGTTCGCCACTATTAGACTGTGTGCCTAATTTTGTCTTAAAACGACTTTTAAACCATTCAAAGGCTTGGCGTAACAAGTGTTCTGACGCATTTAACCCTCGACGGGGTAGGGGTTCAAGGGGAACGAGATAAGTTTGATAAAAGCGATTATTATGGCGATTAAGTGCTAATTTTGAGCGAGGAACAAGGCTTACGGGGTCAACATAACCAATATAACTATTTTGCAATTGTTCTTTGCGGCGACGGTTTCTGTCTGCATCAAGATTGGCATTTACTAGGTCTTCTAAATAGGCTAACCCTGCGAGAATCATGATACTGAGGGTGGTCATTCGTTGTTGTCCATCAATAATATCAAATTGTTTATTGTTAGAGGACTGTAGGACTAAATAACCCATATAATGGGCTGGTTCGCCGTCTTCTTCAAATAATCCGAGAATATCTTGCCATAAGTCATCCCATTCATCTTCTGTCCATGAATAATCTCGTTGAAAGGGGGGGACATGGTAAATAAGTCCATTACCCAGAAGTTGGCGAAAGGTGAGGTTAGAAGTATTAAAGTTCATGATGCCAACCTGTTTCAATGAGAAGGTAATGATCTTTAGTTTCATCAATGACTAATTGAATCTCACTTTCGAGATCTGAACCAAGAAAGTTTAGATAATTTTCTAAGACTTTAATAATAGTTTGTTTGAGATTAATTTGATTTAAAATATCCATAGTTTAACTTAATCCTGTTACATTTTTCAGGGCTTTACCAAATTTTTCATAGTTGACTTTTACCCCATCATCAAGGTCAATTTCTTTTTGTTCTATGGCTAAAGGATAGAGGATTTCTTGTTCATAATCTTCTAATTCTCTGAGCATTTTTTTGATCTGTTCGGTTTCTCTTAATGCTTTGGTTTTTTCTGTTTTTGAAGCACTAGCACTAATTTCAATTTGTTTTAGGGTTTCTAGTCTTGCTTGTAGTTTTGTACGAAATTCCCGTAGATAATTATTAAGGACTATATTAACGGTATTAGGGCGATAACGATGGAGATAGATTAAGGCGTTAAATGTTCCTCTTGGGCTACTAAATAACCAATAAATCGGGCGTTTTTTATAGCGTTTAACATGGTCATTATAAAAGTCTTTAACAAAGTATTTTTCGATGTCTTTATTGATGGCTTCTTCGATAAAGTTTAGGTTTTGTTGATAGTTTTCTTCCCCAAAGGTAACACGCAGAAATTGACGGAATTGTTCGGTTATATCATCGGTAAACCAGTCACCTTCAAGGATGGGGATAACGTTGGTTTCTGTTGGAGTAAATGCAGGGGTTAGTTTAGGGGTTAGTTCTTCTTCTGCTAATCTCTGGCTACTAATTTCTAATTCCTCATTGACAATTCTATAATAGTCTTCAATAGTGTCGCCTTGGTTGGCTAAAATTAAGCTTTCTTTATCTAGGGAATAACGCCCAAACATACAACCCACTGCATAAGAGATAAATTCTTTGATGGTATCTGCTAGGAGTAAGTTTTCTAGTTCTTCTTGGGGTTTATCGCTGTTATAACGATAATGGGGGTTACAGGTTAAGGTGATTTCTTTTAAGGGAACATCGGGGGTTAATTCGTCTTGTAGTCCATAAGCTTCGATAAATATACGGTTATTTTCTTCTTCTAGTTTCTGCATTTCTAAGGTCATTTCTTGCCATTGTTGGCGTAGGGTTTGATAGGTTTCTTTTAGGGGAGTTTTGACGGGTAAGCGGGGAGTCTTTTCTTTATTTCTACTATCAATTATAAACTGTCCACTATTCGCTTCTTCTTTACTGTCCACTCTCCACTCTCCACTCTCCACTCTTAAAAGCGGAAAGGTTGTAAAATTCCATGATGTTTCGTATGAGTTCCAGTCAATTTCTGCAAAATCAATTAACAATTTTATCAAAAGTTTAACATCTAATACGATAAACTCTGGGGATTTCAACGGGATTTTTTTTAAATCTCCAACCTGAAAATTTAGAGTAGGATTTAATGTTTTGAGTAATAATTCTGTTAATTTACTATTCAGTAAACCTAAAAAGTAAGTATTTAATTGCTTAGGAGGAAATGCCTTAGACCCCCCCACATCAAAAATACCCCCCACTGGCGAAAATCTAGCACTAAATTTAGCACTGGTTATTAACCCCCAAGTTATTCCCTCTTTAAAATAATGTTTTTCAGAACGCGGAATATTAGGATTTTTTCCAATTAAAGCTTTGCGAATTGCTTCTCCATCATTCTTCCAATTTACAAGATCTGTTTCATTCCCGTACCATTTTCTGAAACCCCCTCCTTTAGAATATGGAAACCATTTTCCACCTGACTCTAAAGCCTCACTTTTATTTTTGCAATTAAAAACAATTGTATTAAAATTAACCTCTACCCAAAATTTTGTAAAAAGGTCATTATTAGTCGTTCCTAATCCTTGACGGGGTGTAGCATAACTTTCAAAAACCTTATCTGAAGTAAAAATATCTCTAACTCTATCACTTACCCAATAAGCGATCGTACATCCCGGAATCTTCTTAAAATCACTCGCAGAAGCCCGATAAAACCAACCACAATTAGGATTTTTTATCGCTTCTAATGCTTTAGGGGCTTGATTATCTGCCCCTCTAAAATCGGATAATTTAATATATCCACCTTTTAATTGAGGTTTATAAGAATTTTCCAGAGTAAAAGTACAAATAGGAACAGTTGCACCTTCAAAACCAGAATATTCAAGCTGAATTAATGAAGTAAGTGTTTTTTGATTAATTAAAAATTCTCGTAACTTTTCATAAGAAGAAATAAACATCCAAACGAACGGAGTCATAAATCCAAGTTGACCCTTTGATAAAGTTAATTCAGTATTACGAGTTATAAACGCCGAAAATAAATCAGATTTTACATCACTATAATTATCCTGTAAAAAAGCCTTTAACCGATTATTCATACCCTTACCACCCATATAAGGAGGATTAGCAACAACAATGTGATACTTAGGGCTTAAAAAATCAGCCTGAGTTAACACATCCATCACCTTTTCATGGGTCTTATATAACAATAACTGACTTTCTACATTTCGCTTCTTTAATAACCCTATCATCCCCTGTACATCTGTCACCGTAGGACGAATTAACGCCCCAAAATTATCAGCTTCATTAAACTCCTGTAAAGTCTCTAATAAAGGTGCAGTAAACAAATCTCGCCCCACAAAATCCAGATAAGACGATAACTCATCCTTAGAAAATTCAACCTTTTTCAACACACAAATCTGGGGTTGAATCGGTTTACGAAAAAACCGTCTTTGCTTCTCCCTAGCCTTCATTGTTAACGCAAACGCCGCCAAACTTCCTGCCCGTTCATCAATTTCAATGCCATAAAGATTATGAGTTAAAATCTTTGTAGGAATCTCACTGGGTGTATAACCTTCTTCCTCATAAATAGCATAAAGTAAATCAAAAGCATAGACTAAAATATGTCCTGAACCACAAGCAGGGTCACAAATTTTTAAATCTTCAGGAGAATTGATTTTTAAGTAATCTTCATCACTCTCCCCCCTTTTTAAATAATCTTCATCAGACTCCCCTCTTTTAAAAGAATCTTCATCAGACTCCCTTCTTTTTAAAGAATCTTCATCAGACTCCCCCCTTTTTAAAGAATCTTCATCAAACTCCCCCCTTTTTAAAGAATCTTCATCAAACTCCCCCCTTTTTAAGGGGGGTTGGGGGGGATCATTTTCTGGCTTAATATAATAATCCATAACTTTAATTAAACGAGAATGAGGATGATTTAACATCCATAAACGCCCCAAAGAATTTTCTACTAAATAACGAACAATCCAATGAGGAGTAAATAACTGAGTAGCAGCCGGAATATTTTCGGGTGTGATTTTTTTATTCTTTTTAAGAGCCTCAAAAACCTCATCTTTCTTCTCAGAAATATAAAACTGATATAACCATCCAATAACCTCCACACTCTCACAATTTTCAGGAGTCATTGCCTCACGAGTATAAGCCAAAATTGAATTACCCGACAGCAAATCATCTGGCATTAATAACTCCGTATAATCATCAATTCGCTCAAACAAATAAGGCATTACCTGATGATAATAATTACAGACTGCTACAATTAATAAACGATAGACCTCCCCTTGAGCATCAGGACTGGGTGCAGTACCGCTTAATAAGTCAAAAATCTGCTGTTGTCCCTGTGAAGATAGCATATCCTCATCAATATGCCCCATTTTTGCCTCAGCCAAGATTTCAGGCTGAAATTGCCCCACAGCAGGAGATATAACCCCAATGGAGTTATAACGGTTACTATCCATAAACCGTAAAGCACAAAAACGGTTAAACCAAGTGTAAGCAACCTGTTCAATAACCTGTTCTTTACCAGAAATTTCGATTTTTTCCGCTAACTTGTTAACAGCTTCAGGATTTTCTCGTCTTGCTGCACTATTTTGAGCTAATACTACCCCAATCTTGGTCGTTACCTGTTCCCTGAGATAACGACGAGCATACTGAGCGAATTTTTTGAGTCTTGATGTATCCATACATTAATTTTATCCTAAAAGATATTAACAACGGTTCTAATTTGATTTATGGCAAAACCAGCTGATATTGGAAGTAAAAGATTAATCAGTTTATCTCCGACCCCTTGGGTACAATGGGTAATGGAAACCTCAGAGGTTCAAGCAAGAGAAATTATTACCACAGAATTTCAATGGGTGAATCGAGATACGGATGTTTTGATTCGTGCCTATACTCCCACCGATGGAGAATTTCTGGTACTTAATGAACTGCAACTGCGCTATACTGCCAAAATGCCTCAGCGTATGACAGCTTATGCCGCTTTAGCAAGGGAAAAATTTAATTTACCTGTTTATCCTGTTCTCATTAATATTTTAGAACCCAGTGGTAACAGGGAGATTGCTACTTCCTATCAGTCTCATTTTCGAGGTTTACAAGTTCAACAAGATTATCATGTCATCAATCTTTGGGAAGTGCCAGTAGAACAAGTTTTTAATCAATCTCTCAATTCTCTACTGCCTTTTACGCCCATTCTCAAAGGAGGTAATCAAGAAACTATTATCAGACAAGCATTACAAATGTTACGTTCTGATGAACAATTAAATGAATTAGAGCCATTAATGGCTTTTTTTGCTAGTTTTGTCTTAGAGATTCCCTTAGTTCAACAAATTATGAGGTGGGATATGGCTGTTTTAGAACAATCTCCTTGGTATCAAGAAATTTTAAACCGAGGACGTAAACAAGAACTCATTAAAGGTATTGCATTAGGATTAGAACTCAAATTTGGTTCTCAAGGATTAGAATTAATGTCAGAAATTCGTTCCCTTGAAAATGTAGAATTACTCGATCAAATTTTAGAAACAATTAGAACCGCTAATAACTTAATCGAATTACGACAAATTTATCAACAATGATGATAGTTAAAAAGAGCAAATTTGTCAAAATAATCTTGTTACAGGCCATAATCTAAATCGCTGATTCCACAGTTCAAAATTAAACACACTACAACTATTACAAATTTCTTGATTCCATCTTATCTCTGCTTTCCCAACAGGGATTTGCCGACGTAATTCCTTATTCATACGAGATAAAAGAGGAGTCTCTAATTCTAGCAAACAGAGATATTTAATGGGTTTATCAATTTTATTTTCACCCCACCGATATAGCCAAGTATCTCGATATTTATACTTCAGAATTTCTCGTAAATGATTAAAAGGTGTTGAATTTTGATATTGTTCTGGTTCATGAAAAGCTTTAACCTCAATAAACAAGTAATAATCTGTCAATTCGACAATTATATCTACCGCTTTCATCGCATGACTTAAACCGTGATAATGAGATTTATTTCTATCTGTTTCATCAAAAATAAAAACATCTAAAGCGTCAGTAAAATCAAACTCGAAACCATCACAAATTATTCTCACCTTCCCAAATCTCCCATTGTTTTATCTAATTCTGCATTAATTAATGCCTCAAAAGCCTCATCAATTGGATTAGGGTAAATTTCCAGATATTCCTTGGTACTATGAACTTTTAATTCCTTATTTTCTGGTTCTCGATAGAGACTATGATAAATAATCTCATCTTCTTGCTGTTCATCTATTAGTAAATCAAACCATTTTAAAGACACATAATCATGAGTAGCTATAATGATTTGTTGACCATTACGAGATAATTCTAATAAAATTTTTACTAATAACTTCATTAATTTAGGGTTGATACTTCCTTCGGGTTCATCCCAAAATAAGGCCCCACTAATACCAGGTTGAATTGCTCCTGTTTCTAATAACCGAGATAATATTCCAATCTTACGAAACCCTTCAGCGATCGCATTAGCAGAATATTCTATATTTTTAACTTTAAAATTTACCCTACCTCCTCCATAAAAGATAAACTTTCCACCACAGATACTTTCAATTTCTTCAATGGCCCATTTGGATTTTTCATGAAGATTTTCAGAACGGATAACAGGTAAATCTAGAAGTGACCAAATATCTCGATAGGTTTCATCAAAAGTCATTTTATACCTATCGTAAAGACTAAGCATTCCCTCCATAAAGGATAAACTTTCTTTGGTAGGAATAAAAACAGGAATTTTTTGATATTGCTTATAATTTTGATTCTCCATAATATTCACAAATTGGGAGTTATTAAAAAAACTAATTTTCAGCATTTGCTCTAGAGAAAAATTAATAGTACATTCTGCCTTTTCTTCTGCTCCTGTGTGATGAAGTTTTCCTAATTTATTATCTAAAGGAAGAAAAAGACGGATTAATCGCTCAGTTAAAAAATTCTTTAAATCTGACGCTTCAACTGACGATTGCTTACTAAAAAGTTTGTAACCAGAACTTAAAGTATAAGCAGCTTTCAATAAATGAGTTTTACCCGTCCCATTTTCCCCTATAATGACATTAATCTTCGGAGAAAAATCGATTTCTAAGCTGCGAAAGGCTGTAAAGTTTTTAAGTTCTAATGATGTAATCATCTTTTCATCTTCCTAAAGAATTCCGAACTCCCTATATCATAGTAAATAGTTGCTCTCCACTGCCCATTTCCCACTCTTTAAATTTGAATTCGTTTACCTTGCTTAATTTCTGTCATTAAAGCCTCACGCATCGCTACTAAATAATCCTCCACATCTGTTTCATCTGCCAGCCATGCTTTATTAAAATTAACCTTAATAATTTGACTAGATACATATTGAGTATTTGACTCTTTAACCCGACTTGTTTTTCCTGATGACGAAGAAACAGTATATTTTTCGTTAGATTGATTCTCACTAACAGAATTTTCTTCAGCCCAGTTAGTCATTTTTGAGAGTAACTGAGCATAAGTATCTGTTTTAAACTGTTGACAGGTACTGCGAATCACCGCAATCAAATATTCTTGAGCAATAGAATCACAACAATCCTCAAAAGATTGGAGTATTTCTTGCAGTTGTTCAGAGGAAAGTTGAGAAAACTCCGCCATATTACTCATGCGTTCTTGTAACACTCTGATTTCTGCGAGTGCTTGTTCAATTTCCGTCTTAACTTGTATTGATATTTCGGCTGTTACCGACTCCACTAAACCCTTAACTTGCTGCATTCGATTTCCTTTGAAGCATTGAGAATCTGCCAGAGCCGTTATTATTGGAGATAACTTATCGCTAATAATATAATTAAAATTAGGCTTTTGAGACTCTAAAAACTGTTGAGCATCATCATAAATATGTTTTTGTCCTCCCTGCATAAAACTCCGAATTGGATCTATCACATCCTCTTTAATTTCTAATAATTCATCCTCTTGACGAGATAAATCCGTTAGATACCAATCATAGGGTTTACTATAAATATCATTGATGGTTTGAAGAACAGGTTCTAAAGTTGATAAAAAAGGATATTTTTCCACTTCTAAAAGTTGTTCTTGAATAAACTGCCTAAGTTCCTTAAATCCTTCTTTTGTTTTCTGATAAATTATTTTTGGTTCATTATCTCCACAAGGTTGAGCAAAAAAATCCTCATAAAAATCCTTAAGTTTTCGTACCTGCGAAGATGTAAATTCTTGCTGTGGCTGTAATAAAACATTATTGTAATTACCAGAATTACTAATGGCTTCAACTAATGCCTCAGCTTCTAATAAATTGCCCTCTGTTTGCACTTCTAGCTTCCCTCTAGCACAGAGTTTAGCCACCATACATAACATTGCCCCCTCACTCCAACCATAGGGTTTACGTTCAAAATGTTCCTTAAGAGACTTCATTGAAGTACGCAACCCCCGTTTCTCGTTCATTTGAATAAAGCTGAAAACCTCTTTTTCTGGTTCACTCAAAGGGTTTACATCGTTAGCAAACAAACTTTCTTGAGAATGTTGCAGAAAATCATTAACTTGTTCTGCTTTGTAAGTCACCCCTGCCAACATTTTTAAATGGGGATAAACACGACTAATTAACTTCTGAAATCCTGAAATAATACGGATTTGAGCATCATTACTACTAATGTCTAACTCAGTTCCTGCGACAAATAATTTGGCTTTTCCTAATAAACTTTTAACCTTGTTTTTAATCTCACCATAACGTTGTTCATTGCTTTGGTTTTTTTGATTTAAAATACTTTTAACTGCTTCGTGCTGAGTCACAGAGATATTCTGTTGATAATATTTTTCGGTTTTTTTATACATTATAAAATCACTCACGAAACGGTCATCAGAAGGAATAATAATTAATAACTCATCTCGTCCCATATTATCCATCTGTAACGCTGTTTCTTGTTCATGTTGCCCAGAAAAGGGGGTAATCACTTGAATGCTTAATTCATATTCCCGTTTATAAAGTGTCCCATCAATTTTACGGGAGTAGGGATAATCTTGTGTGCCATCCCCATTGCGAATTTTTGAATTTTTTATAATCTCATCAAAAATTAATCTATTTAATTCTTCTAAAACCTTACTCACTTCAACTTCTGTATTTTTAATTTCCTGCTCAATATCTTTTTCCTTATCCGTTAAATATTCGTATAACTCACCTGTTCGCTGAATATAAGTTTGCTGTTCTAGTAAGTTTAAAGCTTCTTGAACTTGATTTCTCAAGGCTGAAATATCCTGCTCAAATTCTTCTAACATTAAAATAGATAAATTATGTAAATTAGCCTTAAATCCTTCTACATATTTAACCAAAAATAACGCCTTGAGCAGACGGACAGCAAAAGGATTATTGAGATTATCTTCGGCGAGAATAATGGCACTCTGAATATTAGATTTCAACGTTGAACGAATTCCTTGAAACATTAAATCAAAAGTCGCTAAACCACCAATGTCCTGTCCTTCAATAGAGATAGCAACCTCTTGGAAAACTCCCAACATTGAACGTTCCCCCACCGAACTATGTTTTCCTTCAAACGCATTATGTTGGGACAGCCCGCGAATAGCGGACTGGAAAAGGGTAAACTGATAAGGAATAAAAGGATAACACTGAATAAAATGGTCTTTATCTTGGAAATTACGGTAATCCGTCGAGCCATCCGTAAAACGAAACAATGTGGGTAAATTGTGCTGTTGTTGCTCAAAAATCTCTGAAAGGAGTCTAATACCTTCCTCATTTTTCAGCAACAGACGTTTTTGGATAACTTCTGCCACATCACGGCTGGTTAATTTCATGCGATTGGCAAAACGGTCTTGAATTTTGGAAAAATCCTTAGTTTGATGATTTCCCATTTCTCCTAATACCGTTTCCATATCTTCTTGTGCAGTAACAACCACCCAAGCACGGCCTTGACATTTAGTAGCTAAACTTTCAGCAATGGTTTGAAGATTGGTCATTAGTTTGACATTTTCTGCGATATATTGTCCCACCTCATCTACAAAAAAATTAAGCCGAAAATTAGGGGATTGTTTATCAATAAAAGCTTTAACTTCTTTAGCAAAGCCTTCTATCGATAGCTTATAATCCTGACGATACTGATCTAAAATCCCTTTTGAATCTTCTACAGTTTCCCCTGTTATTTCAGCATAAGCAACGGCAATATTTTTCTTCTCTAAAAGCACCTGTTCCCGTCCTCGTTCCCAAGGTTTTCCAGAAACCTTTTCATAGGCTATTTGGAATTCACCATAGAGTTCTCGACTATCTAAATCTTTTTCAAACTGAGCAATATAGCCTTGTTTTCCATAATAACCGCAAGCTTCATTAAATACTTTAAAAAAGACAGATAATAAGGCATCAAACGCCGTTTTACTGGTAACATCCGCCTTTTGGTCAATATTAAAGAGAATACTTTTAGAAGGAATAGTAACGGCTCGTTTTAAATCACCCTGTAGAATTTTATTATCTTGACATTTAGGCAAAAATCTATCAATAACCGGACTATTTTTTACCCTACGATTTTCTAACAACAACGCCAAAATTTTCAATAGATGGGATTTACCAGAGCCAAAAAAACCAGATATCCAGACTCCATTGACCCCTGTATAGTTGTTGTAAGCTTCTAAAAAAGTTTCTAATCGTTTTTCTACTTCATTAGTGAGAACATACTCTTCAAGTTCAATATGGAGACTAACCTCATCATTAGCATCAGCTTTAATTACCCCTTCAATGGGACGATCTACTTGCTGATTAAAAATAGTTCTTAACTTCATGATACTTTTTTCCTTAAACTTTGTATTCGTAAATGTTGAATGCCCGATAATATTTGTCATCCTGTAAAAGTCCAAATAAATCGAGGGAAGCTCCCGACTCCAGAGAATGGGTATATTTCCCTGGAAAAAACATTACAGTCGGTTTATCTTTAGCTGTACTTTGTAGATTATTGAGAACATTATGGGAGCGAATATAAGGAAAAACTTCACCAACCCCTGATAAGAATAGAATATCGAATTCACTGTCCTGAAGGATTTTAGAAATAGTAGGAATTAGATGCTCCTCAGAATCCAATACATTTTGTAAAAGTTCCTTTAATTCCCCTTTAGATACCGACGATTCTATCTCAAGAATTTGCTCAAATATTTCCCGTTTTTGGAGCAATTTAAGAGAAAGATCATAGAGGTTAATTTCTAGTACACGAACTCCTTTCTGATGCAATTGCTTAATCAGTTGCTTTTGAATAAGTTCCATATTCATACTTTCTTGAGGTTGATAGGGGCAGATAAAAAAGGGAACTTCATTACCAATCCCCTGCTTTTGAAGAAATCGATTCCCCGACATCACCGATAATAAATGTTCAAATCTCTCGCTTAATTGTTTAGTTTCTAGAGAAGACATTTAAGTTCCTATAGATTGATTTTGAAGTCATATACTGTGAACAGTAATAATTTAGGTTTGAATGTTTCCTTAGTATTCCCAATTAATGCCGTCAACTTAACAATGCGCTAAAAAATACCCCATTGCCAACGCCTCGAAATAGAGATATTTTAATAATAACGTCTTGAGTTATCGAAAACCAGAATTATCAGTAGTATATAAGTGGAATCGAGGGGCAGTTCTAGGAGGAAGTTGGATGAGAGAAGGACTCTGATTTTCTTCCGCCATTGGAGATACTTTTAATGGTCTATCAGCTAAACTGGTCAACAAGCTTATTTTCTCCGTTTTTGGTTCTTCTTTTAGTATTCCCAGAAATTACAGAAATGTCACGGAGAAGGATCGCTGTTTTCTGTGATTCAGATCACATTTATGAAAAAAAAGCAAAATAAATAAATTCTTACAGAGTTCTAGTTCAGATTTCCTTCAACAAATTGTAATAATCTTTCTTCAAACTCAGTCAACCAAGTCCGATCTATTCTCCATAAACTGGACAATATGGACTGCGGTAATAACAAGCAGCACCGCCTGCACCTCTTAAATCGGGGTTATCTTTAACTATAATGGTGGCCACTTCACCAATGTTAATTTGTAAAGACTTTGCTGTTAAATTATCCGTCTAATAACCCCAATCGTTTAATCATCTCTGGTTTATAGTAAGCGATCGCCTTAACGGCCGCTTCGACTTGAGCCTCGCTCATATACTCAATGTTACTCAAAAAAGCGATCAATATCTCATCGGTAGTGACTTTGATAGTAGTATCTGTCAACGCCTCATCTTGAGTTTTACCAATATTAGCAGTGTTCATTGTGGCGATGGTTCTGTGCTTGGTTCGATAAATCCGCAGGTCGTCACTGGATGATTCCCCAGTTAAAGATTGTGAACTTTTGTTACTGATAACGTTATCAGTGAGAGATGGAGAATTGTCACTGATAACGTTATCAGTGAGGGTCTTTCGTAACTTAGAGATAAAGGGTTGAGAAACCTTACACTGTCGGGCAATTGCCCGATCGCTCCACTGTTTTCATTCAGGGTCATTGAGTAAAGTCAACACAGCCCTGTGTTTATCAGCCCGTGACCTCGGCAAAGCGGGTTTATGGTCAGCATTAGCCCCAACTGAATAGAGTACAGCATCTCGTCTTGAACCCTGATGAACTATAGCCCTAATAGTCGGTTCTTCTTGGTTTCGGTGGGCATTCCAACGATGAAACCCGTCAGCTAACCAATAATTTGTACCATCATAGAAGACAACGACTGGCTCAATTTCCTGACCATTCTCCATCTGTTCTTCAAGGCGTTTGATATGGTGTATGTCAATTTTCGTCCTGGGTTGAGTTCCCCCATCTCTACGGACTTCTTCTAAATCTAAATGGATGATTTCATGATTTGCGTCCGTTAGGTCAGATGCGGAGTTTTGAAGAAAAGTCGCAGATAAAGGTTCACTATTTGAAGTTTCAGGGGATTCAACGATTTCTATTTCTGTTGTTGATTGTTGATGGTCAGTTTTGTAGTCTATCTCTGATGTTTTCGTAACCATTTTTTCTGCTATTTCATTCACAAATATTTCCTTCATTTCTGACATAGTTCCCCCCTCATCTTTATTTGATAAAGCCTCATCAAATTCAGTAAAAACAACAGAATTTAACTGATTAATTTGTAGAGTTAAATCAAGGATTTCACTACGTCTTTTTCCCTGGGCCTTTTTAACTAATGGTTGAGGGTAATTAGTGATTAATTCAAGCTGTTGCTCAAGTTCTCCTAACCGCTTCTGTACAATAACTTTTGTATCCTGGGGTTTGAGAAAAGTCGCTGTTATTACATGGGGTGCATTATCTTTCATGGTTTAATGCCTGTGGTGTGTGGGAAGGCAGAGAACCAAGT
>NZ_JAYGHQ010000026.1:27248-32938 GCF_034931425.1 Crocosphaera sp. XPORK-15E | reverse complement strand
CTTTTGTTTCCCAAACAACCTAAAACCCCAAATTCTGAACCGCCCGCCTAACCGCCTCACCCCTCCTATCATACTTAGCAGTAGTAACAGGAGAAGCATGGCCGGCCAACTTCTGCACAGTAACGATATCACCCGCATCCAACAAATCGCTGCAAAAAGTCCGCCTAAAGTAGATAATGTAGTGGAAATCATTTCTCCCTCTACATTATTATCATGCCTCTACCCACTAATCTTACGGCACTTGACGGAACACCTCTAACTCCTGCCGAAGCGCGAAAATCAAGTCATCCTGTTTATCAATGTTGCCAGTCAATGTGGTTTAACCCCTCAATATTCGGGTTTGGTTGAACTTGACCAAAAATACAGTGATCGTGGCTTTAAAGTAATTGGCGTTCCTTGTAATCAGTTTGGCGCACAAGAACCTGGGAGTCCTCAACAAATTAAAGATTTTACCGCCAGTAAGTACAATGTTGAATTTACTTTGCTCGAAAAACAAGATGTCAATGGGGCCAACCGCAGTCCCCTTTATCTCAATGTCTAGGTGAAGACCCCCGTTAGAGCCAAAAGCTTAACGGTGGGATGAAACCTAGACCAAAAAATAAACCGCGAAGCATCGATTAAGCAGGGTTTTTGAGAGATCGGATAAACTCTCGAAGCACATCGGTTTTGGTGCGCCCTACTTTTTTGGCGTATCTGATTAAAAGTTTCATCTCTGAATCTTCTATCCTGGCACTCAATTGAACTTTGACCATATTGTGTATATAAATGCTATACTAAGTATAATGTAACAAAAAAGTAATGATAATTGGATACAAATACAAGCTAAAACCGAATAGCTCTCAAGAAACAACAATGCTTCAATGGCTTAATTTGTTGCGCTGCCATTACAATTTTTGTTTAAGAGACAGAATAGATAGCTACGAGCAAGTGAGACAGCCCACTTTAGGCAATTATTGTGATTTAAGAACTAAAGCTGAGTGCTGTCCATTAACTTGCTCAGTTTCTAAAAACTCTCAACTAGGAGAACCATATAAAGGTGACAAAAAACGAAATGCTTACGAAATGCAGTCAAGTGAATTACCAAAGTTAAAGCAAGCTAGACCTTGGTACAAAACAGTTCACTCTACTGTTTTACAGCAAAATCTACGAAAATTAGACACCGCTTTTAAAAACTTTTTTAACGGAAAAGGATACCCAAAATTTAAAACTAAACAACGGTTTAAAAGTTTTAACTATCCACCTAATCAAGTAAAGTTAAAAGGGAACAAAATCTATCTTCCTAGTATTGGTTGGATGCGTTTTTATCAATCTCGCTTGATTCCAGATGGCTTTAGTTTACGTTCAGTAACTGTCAGGAAAAAAGCTGATGGTTGGTATATTTCTATTCAGATTGAAGATAAAATAATACCTAAATCACAACCGAAAGATTTAGACAAAATAGAGTCAGCAATCGGTTGTGATTTAGGTATTAAAAAGTTGTTGGCTCTAAGCAATGGAGAACAAATTAAAAATCCCCAGTTTGAAAAACAACTAGAACGAACTAAAGCCATTAGGCAACGTAGATCATCTCGTAAAAAAAGAAGGTCAAAGAATCAGAAAAAAGCGGCTCAAAGATTGGCTAGGATTGAGCAAAAAATAGTTAATCAAAGAACTGATTACCAATGGAAATTAGCTCATTATTTAGCAAGATTAGCAGATGTAATTGTCTTAGAAGACTTAAACATTCAAGGCATGATAAAACGATGCAAACCAAAACAAGATGAAGATGGCAAATATATTAAAAACGGTCAATCGGCAAAAAGAGCCTTAAACAGATTAATCCGAGATTGTTCTTGGGGTGATTTAAAGTTAAAAATACAGTCTGTAGCTGAAAAGTTTGGCTGTATTTACTTAGAAGTAAACCCCAAATATACTTCTCAACAATGCTCTAATTGTAGTCATATTGACTCAGCAAATAGAGATAAAGAAAAGTTTGTCTGCACCAACTGTAATTTCATCGCAGATGCAGACAATCAAGCTAGTATTAACATTGGCAGAAAAGGATTAGAAATACTTGGAATTAATCTCTCCCTCGCTACTGGGAGTCCCCCAGAAAGTTACGTCTAAACCTGAATTAACAGGTTTGATTAGCAATAGTCAGGAAGAATCAATAACGTTAGTTGTTGAGCCTAGAAACCCTGTACAACTAGAGTTGTTTCAGTGGAGGGGTGGTCAGGTAACTGACTTTCAGAATCCCCCGTTAGACCGCCTAAGCGGTTAACGGCGGGAGTCGTCAACAATTCTTAGTTCAAGATGGTGAAGATATTGGTTGGAATTTTGGTAAGTTTCTAGTTGATCGTAATGGTGAAGTCGTGGCACGCTTTGAGCCAGCGACCGCCCCTGATGATGCCGAACTAAAAGCGGCCATCGAGAAAGCCTTGGGTTAATCTGTTCAAAACGAATGTAACTTTGAGCAACGATAGTAGAATTAGGTCAAAGAAATACAACAAAAGGTTTCTTCCGTTGTGTTAATAGTTCCCGCCCCAACTCTGATGACTCCTATCACCACCTACCACCCCCCCATCACTGAAGTTGATAACGATACCCAGGTCATCTATCTGTGGCTGTCGGGGTTAAGTCCTAGCACCCAAAAAACTTACACTCGCACCGTTAACCAATTTCTCGCTTTCGTTGAAAAACCTTTGGCTAAAGTGTTATTGGAGGATTTGACACGGTGGGTTGATCTGCTGTTTCTCAAAGATTATTCCCAAAATTCCATCGCCCTCAAAGTCTCTACCATTAAAAGTTTATTCTCTTATGCTTGGAAAATTGGTTATTTATCCCTCAATATCGCCAAGGCGGTTAAAGCTCCAAGCGGTATTAGTGCCTTACACGAACGCATTTTAGAACAGCCCGACGTTAAAGCTTTAATTGCCGCCGCTAAACCAGGACGCGATCTCTCTCTATTAACTTTAATTTATGCTACCGGACTAAGGGCAACAGAAGCCTTAAGTATTAACTGGCGTGACTTACGACCTCGTAAAGAAGGGGGACAAGTAACCGTCACAGGCAAAGGGGGTAAAATACGAACAGTCTTAATTAGTCAAAATCTTTATCAACAGTTGCAGCAGCTTCCTCGTTCAGATAAGACAGAAGCCCTGTTTACCACTCGCTTTGGTAATCGTTTAGACCGCCATCAACTCCATCGTATCGTTAAAGCAACAGCAGAAAAAGCGGGAATTAATGAGCATACTTCAACCCATTGGTTACGTCATGCCCATGCTTGTCATAGTCTGGAGAATGGCTGTGATATTGATGTTTTGATGCGATCGCTTGGCCATTCGTCTTTGACTGTTACTTCTAAATACTTACACGCTAGACCCAATGAAGGCAGTAGTCAGTTTATTAATATTTAAGTTTTTTGATTCTAAATACTTCTTCGGAGATAGGTAATAAAACCATCTAGTTGATTTTTCGTAACGTCTAAATAATAATACTTAGAACTTAACAGAATTCTTGAAGTAAATACTGATTAATTCAGTATGAATGCTGTTATCATTTCAGTATATTTTAGATTATAGTAAACATTTAGTTAAATCAACCAGTATTACCATGCTCTCTAAACTATTCAAACAAAAAGCTAAGGCTAAAAGTCCGTTATCGCCCCCCATAAAAGTTGAGACAAACATCCAACCCCATAAAACTCTTTCTATAGAGCAACAAAAGATTCAACACAAACAACGAAGAACTTCGGTTATTGATGAATTTGGCAAGTCGATTATCAATTTTTTACAAGCTGATGACATCTGGACTCCTTTACACATTATCGATTTCTTAGAAGTTGATTTTTCCCAAGGATATGATATTCCAGAAACCATTTTGAATGACCTCGAAAAAAGTCAGGAAATTCATAAACAGAATTTAAGACAAACGTATTACAAAAAATCGTTGAATTTTCAACCAAGTTATCTATTGCTCGTGGTTAAAGAGCAAAAAAACAATACGATTACTTCCTTTAAAAACAATCAAAATAACCTTAACTCATTAGTTAACATCTTAAAACCAGATCTTCACCGTTTACTCTTAGTCCGATATTTTGTTCCTCCTATTCCCGATGATCTTCATAAATTTGATGATGTTGTTTTACCGGAAAAATTCCAGGAAACCGTCAAAAATATTATTAATTATATTGACATTAATTATAGTTTAGATAATCTTAATTTTAAGAAGTGGGAAACTTTAATTATTGCCCTACATGATTTGGATGTAAGATTAAATTTTCCTCAAAATGCTGAAGAAGTTACCTTAACTGAGATGTTAACAACTGATTACAGTCATCTGAATTATGAGGAACTAATGGTCAAACAAGTTCTCTCAGAAAAAGTTGAAAAAAATCCCATCTCTATTCCTTTATTTATTCTCTTATTGGCTTTCTTTTGTTCAGAAGAATCCGCCAAAAGCGTTTTTTCTTATCATTACTTATTTGACTCTACCGGCCATGCTAAAAAACGGTCAATGAATCGAGGAGATATTTCATTCCCCAAGCTTTTTAACCAATTACTCGATGAATCATTACTCCCCAAACAATTCAGTAAGTGTCTTTCTATTATCTATAATGAAACCTTCAGATTTAAAGAGACTGAAATTAATGATTTATTCTTAGTTTTTCGGGAAAAATCTGCTCTCAAGCAATAAGGGAAACTACCACAATATTAAATACTTGTAAACTTATGTTGATAATCAGAAAAATACTCTTGTAATAACGGTTGTAATTCACCATAAATCATCGTGTTATTCGTATGAGACTTTAATGAACTTCCTTTACTCATAAAACAGCAAATTAATACTTTCATCATTGCTTCCCCAAAAGGAGTTTTTTCAATAGCAGTAATGTTCCATCCTTTCCCTGGTAAGGGTTTACCTGATTCTAATTTAACCAAACCAAATAAGTCTAAAAGAGCCAAGTGAGTTAAGGTTTCAAGATGTTCTAAATTAAATTTACCAGCATTTTTTTTAGTAATTTTAATTCTTTTCTGAGGAAGTCTCATCCAAGTATTAAAAGTTGAGAGAAAACTAGCAACACCTCCATAATCGATTGCAATCCAAAATACCCCAACTTCTAATAATATTAAATACTGTTCAGTGATATTCAATTCCTGCCAAGTTTTCAATAAGTCTTGATTAACTATTAACTTTGACTTCTTTCCTTCTCGAATAGGATAAGCTAAGTAGTCGGACACAATTAAAGTAAACTGTGAGTTTAGGAAATAGAGAACGGGGAACAGGCAACAGAAAAGAGTTTCAGCCTATTTACATAAATTAACATGGTTCTGTTTATTTATGTCCGACTACTTAATCCTAACAATCTTACCAGTAAATAAAGTCCATGAATATAAGGATAGGATTTTTGTTGAGGTCGTTTCAAGTCAATTTCGATAGGTGTACTCAGACGAGCATTTATTTCTGGTAAAAGTTTCATAGGAAAATAATCATTTTTTCCCGTCACTTCAACCCCATCAGACCCAATAAAGTCTAAGAAAGTTTGCCAATCTTTAAAAATGCGACCTGGACTTTCTTCTGTAATCGTCTGTTGTTGCAACCATTCTTTAAGTTTGGAGTCAACAGGTGGAACCTCTCCCATCAACCCAGAAACCATTAAAAAATCAAGATCCATAATAGTTGATTAGAAATAAATTCAAAGTAATTATCAA
>NZ_JAYGHQ010000026.1:0-27066 GCF_034931425.1 Crocosphaera sp. XPORK-15E | reverse complement strand
AGCTAAATCTCTTAATTTTTCCCCTAACCGTTGACGAAACATACGTTCTTCCTCAAGGGCTAATTGGGTTTGTTCCCTGCGTTGTCTTTCTTGTGCGACTAACTCATTTCCCCATAACAGCAAATTTCCCGACAGATCCCACCATCGCAGCCAATAAGCGGACATTTCATCCTTTTTCCCTTGCCATACGCCCAAAAATAAGTTAATTTCTCCAATCCAATAGCGATGATTGTCGTTCGCTGACTGTCGTTCATACTTACCAGATACTAGGCGATAAACGTCTAAGTCTCCTGTTTTTGGCTGAAAAATTCCATAGATAGGCACTTTTAAAATATTTTCATAAAAATACCATTTGCCATAGGGATAATAAGGATTGACAGAATATTCACCTCCCTCAGTTTCCGAGATAAATTCCAGGACAATGGTGGGAATCTCCCCTTCTAGATGGGGAGTATAGCTGCGTCGAATCTCTCCTTGTGTAATGGGCTTTACTGATGGGATATACAGCCAATCTGGGGCTTTAACTACAGTTTTATCGCCAACAGTAGCACATAAGCCAAAATTTGAAGCAATTAACATTGATTCGAGGATTAACCCGGCTAATGCTAGAGATTCGCGCAAAGCAGAGGCTAAAAGGGGTTGTAGATTACTTTCCACGGGTTCGTCAGGTAGGATGAAATCATCGGGCAATTTTTCCCATGTAATCGTCGGTAGCAGGTTGGATGGGCTGAGTTGTATGGCTGTCATAAATCTGATCTGATGTGCATTGTCATCAAAGAGGCTGACAATAAGATTAATCTTGTCAGCCTCTAAGTACAATTAAGGATTTACATTGTCCAATAATCCCTTATCCGAGGGGATGGAAAAGAAGATCAGGATAGAAACGATTGAATTCAATCAAAATCCCGGCTGTAAAGGTTAACAAGGCCATAATTAAGACAGGGGCAGTAGACAGAAACTTTGTGAAACCTTCCATGAATGGTTCTCCCAAAAATTGATAATGAATGAAAAAAATGCAAGGGCTGTTTAATTAACGAGGGGAAACGGTAATTTCGCTATCCTTAGCCGTTAATTTTCCAGAGGTAAGTTCACCAAAGGCAGCTAAAGGCCAAGCAAAACCTGTCAACATTTTGCTGAGAGCTAGAGGTACATCAATCACGATCTCTTTCATTTCAGCATCTTTGTCATTGCGGATAGCAATTAAGTAGGCCCGGCCAACCCAACCGATCCAACCAGCAATGTAGAGGAACAAAATACCAGGAATGGTAAAGTCTCCCATGTGGCTCAAATTACCATCAACAATGAGGTGAGGATAGCCTTCAGGGCCACATAAAGCCTCTGCATAGCGTTCCGCACGTTTTTGACCAGATTGGGGGTCATTGGTGGTGTTGAGGAAATTTTTGGACTTTTGCTGATAAGCCGGGGTTTCGCTACAAGGGGTCAGGTTAGCATAATCTGCTGAAGCAGCAGGAGCAAAATTAAACCACAGAGTTGCAATGAGAATTAGCGCGAACAATCGTTTCATAAGAGTTCTTTCCTTTTGTTACAAAAGACTAAGCGTGAATGCGCGAGTAGACTTTTCATCATAATAATAAGCCCCCAGACACCTTTAGCCTAGGGGGTATGTTACAAATTGTTAGCAGATTTTTGGGGGAGTCGGTCTGTGATCATGAGAATCCCTCATACCAAAGCGTTTCTGACAACGGGTTTAGGATTCTTCTTCTTTTTCCTTGGAAGCACTAGGAGACGCATTATACAGCGCGTCTAACTGTTGTCTCGCATCTTCAACGGTAACGGAACGCATCACTAATAATGGTTCATTAATGGGGTTTCCTCGCTCATCTAATAATTCGGGGTGGATGGTCTTTTGAGAATTTCTCCACTTGAGATCTCTTTCAGCCGGAGATGTTCCTCTATGGGGCTGACGGCGTTGGGAATCCATACTCACGGTAATTAAACTACGAATTAGATTACTAACGGCGAGAAAGGCAATAATTGTGAAAGCCACAATGTAAATTAAATGTAACATTTGAAGTCCTCCGATAAAGCACCTGTTAGGTGAAGGGGTCAGCTAAAAATTATTAGGGGTTAATTAGGGAGATCGCAAGCTTTTCTTAAGATAATCTTTAATCAGCTTACCAAGAATTGTCCGATGATCTAGGGATTGTTGCGACCTTGATATAAATTTAAGGCGAGGGTAGATTCGGGTTTTGCTGAGATCGCCATTTCCTTGAGACTTGCCAACATTCGGCCACTAAGTTATGCCAAGGGACTAAGGCTCTGATCTCGATTCCCGCCTGCTTTCCGGTGGCTTCAAAGAGAATTTTAGCGGTACGAACTTCTTGCTCGCTGGTTTTCACCCTCTCCAAGAGTTCCCCTTGTTCTTCCAGGGATAGAAAGGTGATACGCTCTGATTCTAATAAATTGCGGGCCCGAACAAACCAATATTGAAAGTCTTCTAATAATGGTTCCAGAACGGTTTTGAGCAGTTCTTGTTCAGTAGGATTGGTATGGGACATCTTATAAAAATGGTTTTATCGCTGTTTTAATCTTAGCGTTTTTTACATTTCTTTACATTCCACCTCGAAAATTTTAACCTGATCTCGCCAACTGAGATCTTGGATTATGATTTAAAAATAACAAAACCCCGATTTTTCAATCAAAAATCAGGGTTTTCAGGCTAGGTGCAAGATCTGAGTCTAAGACTCAGCAAAACGATACAGTAAAAATCCTCCCATGGCCAACCCGATCAAATTGGGCAACCAGGCCGCTAGAAATGGGGATATTACCCCCATTAATCCTAAACTACCAATTAAGAACCCAAGAACGTAATAAGTAAAAATAATCACCACACTTAAGCCAAAACTGGTGGCTCGACTTATTTGTTGGGGACTAGCTCCCAAAGCTGAACCCACAACCCCAAAGACAACACAAATAAAAGGAAAAGCAATTTTTTGTTGAATACGAACTTGAAAGGTGCGTAATTTTTTATCATCTCCCATCATTTTTAAGATTCTCATATATTGCCTTGCCTGAATAATATTCATTTCATAAGGATCACGCCCTTGCAAGGCAAATTCAAAAGGAGCTTTACTTAAAGGTAATTGACGATGTTCAAAGGGATGAGTCTCTTGATAAGAGGTATCAGGTGCAAGTTTATAAATTGCGCCATCGAAAAAATCCCAAGTATCTTCGTTTGTATTCCAAGTTGCTGAGTCAGACACCACAATGCGATTTAGTTTTTCTCCTAGCCATTCTAAAACCGTTAAAGTTTTCAGGTGTTTACCATCAAATTTTTCGGCAAAAAATAAATGTTTTAAGCGTTTTCTCGTTTCGCCGTTGGGCAAAACAATTTGTTCATAATCAGGATAAAAAATATCTTTATTTTGCCAAAAGGGATGATCTTCTTGAAGATATTCCACTAAAATTGCTGTGGCCCGATAATTGGCGGTGGGTACTACTAATTCACTAAATAAAAAGGTAACAAATGTCACCACTAAACTTAATACTAAAGCAGGGACAACGAGACGATAAAGACTGACTCCACATCCCCGTAAAGCAATTAATTCACTATCATTACTCAAACGGCCATAAGTTAATAATGTGGTTAACATCACTGAGATCGGTAAAGCATAGGCTGTAAATTCTGGTACTTTGAGTAATAAGATTTGTACCGCTTGCATTAAGGGCAAATCAGAATCTACAACTTTATTGGCTAAATCTGATAAATAACCAATAGCAACACCTAAAGTGGAAACTAAGCCAACGGAAAAAATTAACGGGGCAATTAATTGTGAGGTGATATAGCGATCCATCAGGGACAGAGAAAAGCCACCCGGCCGCGCACCGCTCTGCGGATCTCTCCGAGATCGCAGAAAGTGAATTAGGGATTTAATAACTTTCATCGGCATCGGCATTTTTTGGGGGCATTATTCTGGAATCATTGACGGAGCGAGATTTAGTTAGTTGCCCTGGCAACCAACGGACGGTCTTACCATAGATGATAAATCCTTTTGTGCGATCATGCGTTACAATTCTTAACAACAGTAACTCCCTTAAAATTGTAGTCCTATGATACTGAAAACGGCTCTGATTACGGGTGCATCTTCTGGGATTGGACGGGTCTTTGCTCAAGAATTAGCCCTTCGTCAGACCAATTTAATTTTAGTCGCTCGTTCTCAAGATAAACTATATCAACTGGCGCAAGAGCTAAAGGCGCAAACTTCCCTGCAAGTTGATGTCATTGTGCAGGATTTAACGGAACCACAGGCAGGCCAGAAAGTTTATGATCAGATCAAGGATCTGGGTCAAACCGTTGATTTATTGATTAATAATGCTGGTTTTGGGGATTATGGGCCATTTGCCGAACGGAATCTATCTCAACAACTAAACATGATTCAACTTAATGTTACGGTATTAGTTGAGTTGACTCATTTATTTTTAGCGCAAATGCAGCAGCGAGGCAATGGAGGAATTATTAATGTTTCGTCAATTGCTGGATTTCAAGCCTTACCTTATTTGTCAACTTATTCAGCAACTAAAGCGTTTGTTTTGAGTTTTACTGAGGCTTTATGGGCAGAAAATAAAGAGAAAGGTATTCATATTTCTGCTTTATGTCCCGGCCCCACTGAGTCGGATTTCTTTGAAAGAGCGAACTTTCCCTCAACATTTGCCAGCAAGGATGGTAAGGGTTTAGCATCAGCTAAAGCTGTTGTTAAAGATGCCTTAAATGCCCTGGAAAACAACAAATCTCATGTGGTAACAGGAGGCTTGAGTAATCAGTTTATTGTCAATGTGTCCCGTTTTTTACCGAGAGAATGGTTAGTTAATGCCATAGAAAAACAGTTTAGGGGTTAACCTATTTACAACAGGGCAGTACATTCTAAAATCAATTTTTGATTGATTAAGGCATGGGGTTGGACTTCTAACGCTTTGCGGAAAGCAGCAATTGCTTCTGTATATTCTCCCAAGGCTAATAAACATAATCCTAAACCATGCCAAGCCCCAAAATGATAGGGAATTAATTGTACAACTTTTTGACAATCTTGTTTGGATTTTTCGTATTGTTCTTGGGTAAAATATAGCACGGCCCTTCGATTCCAGGCCTCAGCAAAATCAGGATAATTTTGAATTGTTTCTGTGAGAATTTCTTCGGCTTTTTGTTGATTACCAGCCTCTAGAAAAAACTGCGATCGCCGCAGCAATTCTAACCCTAATTCTCCCTTTTGTTCAAACCAAATCTGCCAAAGCTTATTTGTGGCCCTTTGTCGGGCCAATTCATCTGCTTCTTTTAAGTCTTGTAATAAGCGATCAATTTGGGAAGACTTCACGTTCAACAATGGATAATGGATAATGACCAAGAATCTAAAAAGGAAGATGATTGAAAGAACCGCTTTGCCTAACCATAAACCGAATTAATTAATTATCAATTGATAATAATTTGGAGTGGTTAGGATTTTTGTTTTTCAGAAGCTTCATCCTTGGATTCCATGTCAGGAACAAAATCAGGACGTTGGGCATCTTCCCAACCAGCGGGACGCTTAGAATTGTACCAAGCAAGAGAACCAATTGTAACGGCAGCGATGAAACCCACCACATAGACGATGACAAAATAAGTGGGAAATTGACCAGCGATTGCCAATAAAGAGGCTAATAAGTTCATTTTTTTGACTTTCTTGATTTAACTTATCCCATTTTATCAAAAATTGAACCTTATTCCTACTTAATTTGACAAGTATTTAAGCGATTGATTATGGTTGTTAACCATCCAGTAAACCCCCAAAACTGCATTCCTAACATGGGTAAATGTCCTTGGGGGGCCCAAAGATTAAAATTAAGATCTTTATATGATAACCAATTATTATTGTTTCGCCAGCCTACTTTATCCCCAAAATCTCGCCAAATTTGTGAACTATATTCTTGATTTCCTCCCAGATTTTCATACATTTTTTTTTGTATTGAAAATCCAAAACGTTCGTTACTAATTTCAAACCATAATTGATCGATTATTTTTAACTCTTGACAATCTAAATTTTCGACATGAATTTTATCTAACCATCCAGCTTTTTCCCGATCAGCAATTTTTAGCATTAACCTGGCAGTTTCTTTATCGGCTTCTTTTAAATTGCCAATGGTGAGAAATCCTTGCAAGTTATTATAGTCAATATTGCTGTCTGATATGGAAACAATTATTGATTTTTTTGGGCTAGTGTCTTTTGTATTTTTATAAATATTTGCCGGAATTTCTGATAAATTAGCCCCTTGAGATGGGGCGACAGTGGCCATAGTTAGCTGCTCTTTTCTCGCAGGATTTAGATGCACTTGACGAGAGTTTCTAATATTTTGTTTCTTGGGAACACTCAGGGGTTTTGTTTTCAATAAATCTAGCCATTCTTGGATTGATTGAGGACGTTTTTCTGAACGAAGTTCCATCCCTTTAAGAATAGCATTATTAACAGTATCACTGATATTATAATTATGATTTTTGGGTGGAATAAGATTAATTCCTTGTTGACGAAAAGGGGCGGGGAAGGGCAACTGTGAGGTAAGAACATAGTATAAAGTGGCAGCTAAGGCATAAACATCTGTATAAGCTCCTCGTTTTGCTCTGAGTTCATATTGTTCTAAAGGAGCAAAAGATTCTGTGCGAGAATTAGTATGAGTTGCTACTTTATCTTGGACAAATTCTCTGGCTAAACCAAAGTCAATTAAAATCGCTTGCATATTAGTTTTGCGAAGCATAATATTGCCTGGTTTAACATCTCTATGGATAAATCCTTGTTGATGAATATAGGTTAAAGCTGAGGCAATTTGTTGAATATAATGTAGTGCTTCTGTTTCTGATAAAATTCCTTTATAGCTTGCATATTGTTTGAGAGTTCCTCCGGCAACATATTCCATAACCATACACCAGAGTTCCCCTTCTTGGCAGACTTGCTCAACTTTGATAACATGGGGATGATTACACTTGGCTAAACAAAAAGCTTCTTGAATAAATCGTTCTTGATGTTTACTAAAATTATCTTGATTTTGAATCAAAGCATTGAGGGTTTTAATAGCAACTAAATTACCCGTTGAATGTTCTTTCGCACGGTAGGTTATTCCTGAACCGCCATAACCCAAAATTTTGTCAATTTCATAGCGGCCGTTTTGTAATTTTTGTCCAGTTTTCCAATGAGTCATGATGTTTTAGAGTAAGAAAAATTACAGAAATAATCAGAAGATAAATCTAGAATGCTATAAATTTATTGGACAGAAAATCAAGCAGTTACGCAAAATAACCACAGAATGAAATAGGCAGATTATACATAACTAGACTTAGTATTCCCAGAATTTGGCAAAAAACTTCATCTTATGTTAAATGACTTTTGTTAATTTTTTGAAAGAAGTGTTATTTTTAGGACTGATTTGGGAACACTATTCTGGGATTTTTATGAAAATAACTATAATGATCTAGTATTTACTTCAACAATAGATAATGGATAAGGGAACTATAATCATCATATATAAGTATAATTAAATAGAAAAAAGTAGAAATTTAGATAAATAAATTGTTCACTCAAGGAACTGTCACTTTTGAGCATCAGCCGATTCAAAATAACCGTTAAAGTGATGATAGTTGATAGCCAAGACGTTGATAGTAAACATTAATTTTGGGGAAAGAAACACCATGAAAACCACAACAACAACCATTAAATCTTTAATAAAAGCAACAGGGTTGATTTTAGGTTTAGGGACGCTTACATACCAGTCAGGGGCAAATGCTAACCCTCTTTACCAACTCTTTCAAAATTATAATGTTGCTCAACAATCCCCTAATGATATTATTATCGATACCAACCCCCAAAGTCCATCCCCCCCACCTGTCAATACGGGTTCAGCAGACACTCGTTTTGAATGTCAAATGGACGGGGGAAGATATAAAGTGATGTACCGTCCCCAAAGTCAAGAAAGTCAACCTTATCCTTGGGCAATTCCTAGTAATCTAGGGGATGGTTGGACAGCAGAAAGGCGTTGTTATGAAATTAGTCGCCGTTTAGAGATGTATCGGCCAGATGGTTTGTTAGAATTGAGAACAGGAAGGGAAAATAATTACGATACTATCTGCGTCACTACTCAAACAGATCCCCGTTGTCGTATTGTTTTAACTGTTCCCCCTGGAAAGAATCCAGAAATTACCCGTGACCAAATTTTTCAAACTCTGGTATCTGCTGAAGATGGACAATATAGCCAAGGGGTGAATGCTTTTACCGGAAGTGGTTCAATTAATAACACTTTAGGTCAATTACTTAATGGAAATATCCCTCAAATTGGCAGACCTTCTCAACCTAGATCTAATGGTATCAATTTACGTCCTTTCTTAGATTCGGCTGATGGGGGAACTGGGGCCAAATTAGAAAAAACTCCTACTAATTCTAACTCTAGTCCATCCAATTCTCGTCCATCCAATTCTCGCACATTAAACCCTAACTTATTTCGCTAATTGTAGGGTGGGCAATGCCCACCTTACTATCTGAAGTTTAATCGTAAACTGAGTTCTTTCTCCACTTCTTCTAAAGATAAATAGTGATCAGGAGGATTTAATAACCGTTCTTGAGCATCTTTAATATCTTCAAAGTCTTCTGAGTAGTTAATAATTGCTTCGACAATTAATTCATCTTCTCCCAGTCCAATTTTTTGAGAAATTATAGATAGTCTAGATTCTATTTCAGGTGATAAATTAATATTTTTCATCATAATCATATCCCAGGATACTAGCTATATGGTAATACGAGTAGGTACATAAAATAAATTATCAATGAATAATTAATAATTATCAATTATCAATTATCAATTATTCATTAGATTAAGCAATTAGATACGTTGCAATAAACTAACCCCATGACTATCGGTTCCGCAGGTTCGATAGAGTCCATAAAGATCACTTAAACTTAACACCGTTTCTGTTTGTTTTGGACTGGTTTTCCAGGGTTTAGGGTTGCCATAAGCGTAAAATGTTTCTACTCCATCAATTCCTAGGGTTGCTACTAGGGGAATCAGTTCTTTAGCAGAACGAGAATAACGTTCAGGATGGGCCAATACTGCCATTCCTCCGGCTTTTTTGATAGCATCAATTACAACACTCACTAATGCTAGGTTTCCTGTGGGGGAGTCTCCTTCTTGGTAGGGTTCCATGAGGGGATGTTCAGGAGTAAACCCATACCCTAAAATATGCACGTCAACATCAAGCAAACGGGAAGTAATTTCGATCCCTGTCCACAGATGGGGTAATGTTTTCTGGGGGTGTTGTTGTGACGTTTCCTTAAGCCAATTTTGTGCGATTTGATAACCTTTCGTAGAATGGTGATCGGTAATGGCCATCCCCTTTAGTCCAATATCTGTTGCTTGTTTTATCAATTCTTCTGGGGTAAGTTTTCCGTCAGAATAAATGGTGTGCATATGAAAATTGTACTCATAAGGACAACTCTCAGCATGGAGGGTTGACCAAACTGTTTTTAGGGTTTGAGTATCTTGAGAGGATGGCTTAGTTGATATTGAGACAACCATGAGCAGTGCCGTAATAGGACAAAGATTGCAATATATTACATTCTTATAACATTTCTTATTATAAGAGTTTTTGGGAACAATTGGTGTAATTTATATCTCAAAAATAGCAGTTTTTTAGGGCTGTGTATCAAAGAACACTTATTTTGGGCAATATTTTCAGGATTGTTAAGATTCTCTCATATTAATGATTAAAAATTTTGAATGGTTAGAAACACTTAGGGATTAAAATAATTAACACTCATAATTGGTTATCAGGTGAGCATTGCCCACCTGATAATTTTAGGGTTTAATGATGGTGATGATGTCCATGATCGTGATCATGATGATGATGATTAACATCTAAATTCGCTGCAGCTAAAGCAGGATTTACTGTTAAAGCTTCTGCTGATAATAATTCAGCAATGTGGGAATCGGCCCATTGTGCTACCATTTGACAAAATTCAGGATTATCGTTAACGCAGGGCATCTGCACATAGGTAACATCGGAATACTTATAATGCAAATTATGGGCAATGTGTTCTACATCTAGGAGAGTTTCATGGTTTTCTGTGGCAAACCCAATGGGCATAAAAATAATGGCTTTGGCCCCTAATTCTATGAGGTTTCTAGCTGCTAATTCTGCATTGGGTTGTGTCCATTTAATTAAGGGGGTTTGATGGTTTAACCAACCCACAGAAATTAAGGGATAACGATTAATTAATCGTTCTCTGACTAATTCATATAAAATCTGACTTTCATCAATTCCAGAGGTGAAACCCTTAGCTTCATGGGGACAACCATGATTTAATAGGACAATACCAATTTGGGAAGGAAGATATTTGTGGGCTAAATCTTGAGCGATTTTTTCTTCTACTAATTTGCCGATTAAATCAAGGTAAGCGGGTTCATTATAAAAGGAAGGAATGTATCTTAATCCTTTTAACCAATGTTCTGCACCTTCTGTTAATGATTCTAAGGCTTTATTGACTTGTTCAACAGCAATTCCACTGGTAAAAATTGAATCAACTACTAACAAAGGATAGATTAATAATTTATCAAATCCTTGGGCTTTAATTTCCGTTAATACTTGTTCTGGTAAGAAGGGTTTACAGAAGTTAAATGCTTTGAAAACTTGAATGCGATCGCCCCATTTTTCTTTTAATTTTTCCTCAACGGATGCTCTTTGATGTTCAAAAATATGGTTATGGGGAGAGATAAAATGATCGTGTTGATGTTGCCATTCATGAAGGTCAAAAACCGCCAATAATTTGGCTAATGGGGGATAAAACCAAGTGGGAACAGGGGCAAATTTTGCAGTTAATAAATTTAATGCTTGTTCATTATAATTGGCAAAATCTTCATAACTTTCTACCTCACCATATCCCATTAATAATACCGCAACGCGATCGCTGGCATTCGTTCCTTCTATCGGGTGTTGGTGTTGTCTTTCAGGAGTTGCAACCACTATTTTAACCTCAACAATATCTTTGATCTGAATGGTGATCGTGTTCTACCCCTAGACGGGTATCTGGAAAAAACACGCTCACTATTAGTATAAGATAAATTCCCCTGGGGGGGGATAATCTAAAAATTTTCTATTTTTTTCGATTTCACACTATTGCAACTGTTTGACTTTATTAATCCATCCCTGATGACGCTGTAAAATTTCACAATAAGATAAGTTTGTTTCTGCGACTAATTCAAAGATGGGAGGGGAAAAATTATCAGGGAACCATTGACGTAATAGACGAGAAATTCTTAAGCGTAAGAAATATTCAAAAACTAGAGATTTTTTACGCGGAAAGGTATAGTTAGAGAGTTCTTGTAAAGCATCAGCATCAGGCACTCTTTGTTTAGTGAATGCTGGTAGAACTTCTGACCAATTATCTTGATATTTATCTAATAATTGATCGATAATCATGGCATCTTCTAATGCTGAATTACATCCTTGTCCCAAGGAAGGAGAAACCGCATGGGCCGCATCTCCTAATATTAGAAGACTATCCCCCTGATGAAATTGATTACATTGAATGGTTATGACTTGAGAAATAGGACGCTTTGTCAAAGATTCTGTTTCTTTTATGTCGATTAATTGACCAATTTTTCCCCCATTTTTCTGAAAGAATTTTAAAAGTTCTGACGGATTTTCGATGTTTTCAAAAGGGCTATTTTCTTGTTTGAAAATGATGACACCATTGAGATTATTATCTCCTTGAGGTACTAGCAACATTCGGACATTTTTAGTTAAACTAATACTATGAAATTTATCTTTTGCTAAAAATAATGATTTTTCTGGAACATTTAAAGGCAGATAAATTGATTTATAAACATCAGGAACATGATTTTTTTGACAGTTAAAAGATGGGTTCTCCTGAAAACAGTCTCTAACTACAGAATTTGCTCCATCTGCTCCAATAAGAATATTATAATTTACTTTGATTTCTTGATTGTTATCTGTTTGAAAAGAAAGGGTCTTTTCTTGAGGGTTAATCTGGGTGCATCGATGATTAAAATTAATCTTTAATCTGGTTTGATTATCATCTTTGTCCAAGGTTTCTAATAAGACAAGGGAAAGTACAGAACGATCAATAGTTAAAATGGGATTATTACGGGGTATTAAGCGACTTTTGCCGTTTTTCTGGTAGATAAATGTTCCACTGCAAAATGTGACTTTTTGACCAATTTTTTCTTCTAAATTATCAATTTTTGCTAAGGCTTTTCTGCCTCTTGATTGAAGTGCTAAGGGAAATGTTCTTTGATTATCATTAGTTGATAAACGAGGATCTGGCCGACTTTCATACATCTCAATTTGATAATGACCCCGACGTAAAAGATAATGAGCGAGTAATAATCCGGCTGGCCCTGCACCAATAATTGTAATGGGAATGTTCATAAAAATCAAAAGAAATTGAACTAACTAATTAATATTGATTGACACCAATGTTAATTAATATAACAGTTTTTGGCTTCAGACTATTTCTCAATTGTAAAATAGTTATGAAGTTCAGAAATTTTGGCAAATCTTAAAATAAACTAAGCGATGGAACCCATTACCACCACCATTATTGTCACCCAGCAATTCTCATTTTGAAACGAGTTTGCGCCGTTTCAGCGCTCACTAGATTTGTTACGAATTGTCAACCCCTCTTTATGTAAGGATTTCAATGTCATGAAATCTTAAAATGAGAATTGCTGACTAATGCCTTAATTTATATTGCTACAACCATTACTTATAGTCTTACTCTAGAACAGGTTAACACCGTTAGACCTTTTATTATTCATCTCGAAGCTTTAGCAGAAGACTTATCCTTAAACCTCCCTGCTTATCAAGAGGTGAATGAGGGGAGATCACACATCCAAAACTACCAACAGCAACGACAACTATCTGTTAAAGATGAGGATCTTTTTTGGGCATATACTAGCTTAGGCAGATTTTATGAAGCACAAGGAAACTATTCTGCGGCCTTACCTTGGTATGAACAAGGCGTTATAGTTGTTAAAACTCGTTTAGGCGATCGCCATCCTGATGTGGCTACCAGTTTACAGAATTTAGCTTATCTCTACGTTAACCAAGGAAGATACGAAGCAGCAGAACCCTTGTACATCGAAGCTTTAGCTTTGTATAAAGACTTATTAGGCGATCGCCATCCTGATGTGGCTAACAGTTTAAATAATTTAGCTTATCTCTACAATAACCAAGGAAGATACGAAGCAGCAGAACCCTTGTACATCGAAGCTTTAGCTTTGTATAAAGACTTATTAGGCGATCGCCATCCTCATGTGGCTACCAGTTTAAATAATTTAGCTTTACTCTACAATAACCAAGGAAGATACGAAGCAGTAGAACCCTTGTACAAGGAAGCGTTAAATATTGCCGAAGAAACATTAGGGGCTGATCATCCTAATACAGTCACTATTCGTAATAATTTAGCATCTCTAAAAAATAACTCCTAGCTTTACAAAACTAGGGAAGATAAATGAATAAACAAGAATTAAGTCAATTGGTATAATAAGGAGATAAACATTAATAATTAGATGAGAGAGGGGAAAATGGCGACTAAACGATGGACAGAGGAAATGTTGGATGAATTAGCATCAAGTGTCGGTGAACTAAAAGAGAGTGTCACCGAAATGAAGGAAAGTATTACTGAAATGAAAGACGGTATGACCGAAATGAGGGAAAGTATGACTGAAATGAAAGACGGTATGACTGAAATGAAAGACGGTATGACTGAAATGAAAGACAGTATTGATGGTTTAAGAATTACTTCTCAAGCTTTATTACAAGTAGCTGCTCAACACCAGAGTAAAATGAACAGTTTTGATGAAGAAATAGAAGTGATGAAACAACAACAAGCAAAAAGCGATCAAAGACACGCGGAAAACGATCAACGGTTTAATATTTTACTTGAGGAAATCCGTTATTTAATTAGAGGAAATAATGATGAACAATAAGACAAATTATGAGGATAAGGCGATATTCACAAGTAATAAGTGTAATGAAATTCCCAAGTAGTCATGACAAATAACTCTTTTATTTGGCTTTTAAATTGGTATAGTTCTCAATGTGATAGTGAATGGGAACATAGTTACGGTATTAAGATAGAAACTCTTGATAATCCAGGTTGGTGGTTTTCTATAGATATTTCAGAAACTGAGCTTGAATATCTTCCTTTTGAACTGATTGAAATAAACCGTTCAGAAGACAATTGGTTTTTTTGCAAAGTAGAAAATAATAAGTTTCAAGGGGGAGGCGGGGTGCTTAATTTAGTAGACATATTAGATACTTTTAAAGCATGGGCTATCTCAGCTGGTAAATTATAAAAAATTTAGATTCTGAGACGGGGTTATATTATTATCGGGCAAGGTATTTTGATACTGCGACGGGATGGTTTATTAGTGAAGATCCGATAGGGTTTGCTGGTGGGGATGTCAATTTTGATGGGTATCTTGTCGAAAAATGTGACGGGGGTATTCTTGCCACATTTTAGGTAATAAGTAATAAGTTTTACCTCTTAGCTTAATACAATACTAATATTAATGCTTGTTGATATTCTTTGGTTAAAGGATGGTCAGAACCTAATATATTAAAAATACCTAACATTGCCTTTCTTGCGCCATCTTCTCGATATTTACGATTTGATTCTACAATCTGTAAAAATAGTTTTAATGCTGCTTCATATTCATCAATTAGGGTTAATCTAGCTGCTTGGGCAAATAATTGATCTAATTCAGTTTCTCCAGGATTTTCTAGGCTTTTCTTTAACTCAATTAAGGTTTGCATTCCTTGGGCTTTTGCATAATATTCTTTTTGAATAACTCCAATTGTTTTGAGCATTTTTGAAGCATCTTCTAAGCGATTTAAACGGATTAAAAACTTAGATGCTTCTAGAATTAATTGGGGATGATTTGGATATTTAGCAAACAATTCATCTAATAAAATTTTAGCTTTAGGGACATCTTTATTGGCCATTGCTTGGTGCATTTCTTCTAATTTAGAATCCAAGTCTGATTTAAGATTAAATTGTGCCAATAAATCCCGGATATCTGCTTCAGGTAAAACCCCAACAAACCCCTGCATAATTTCCCCTTCAAAGGCAATTTTTACATCGGGAACCCCTTCTACTCCGAACTTTTGTGCTAAGTCTGGATGAAGATCAATATCAATAGTTGCTAAAATAAAATCATATTCTTCTAAAAGCTTTTCTAGGATAGGTTTTAATAATTTACAAGGGCCGCACCAAGTGGCAAAAAAGTCAATTAAAACTAGGTTTTTATGAGAATTTTCAATAACTTCTTGTTCAAAATTGCTACTATCAACAATAACCGAATATCCCATCATTTATGCTCCTTCTTTTTGTTCGTTAATCTTCGTATAATTCAATCGGTAATCGCTCAGGATCTTGAAAAAAGGTAAATCTTTTTCCTGTTAATTCATCCAGTCTAATTAGTATAAACTTAATTAGATTAATCTTTGAATTTCTTAATCTCTAATTTAGATGTATTGTAAACATCTTAACAGATGAAGTACCGAAATACAGTATAAGTCGGGGTTTGTGACAGTCTAGAAGACTGTGTTACTATTATCTTCCCCAAAGAGCTAAACCTCCGCCTTTTCCCCTAGCAGCAATTAAGTTATTTTCCATTAAGAAATAAGTAAAAAAAGCCTGTTTACTAAGGGGTATTTCCTGAAATTTATCTTCACTCTTTTTACCGCCCCGAATCTTACCATTATAAAGAGTAATTCCCCCAATAATTAACGACATTTTTGTAAAATCAAAGGCTAGAATATTCTTAGGACTTATAAATTTAGCAGGGCCAGTTAAAGTTAATTCTAGCCCTCCTAATTTAATACAATTTTCTAGGGTTCCCCGTTCAGTAAATTCCCCATCAATTTGTGGAATATAGGTTAATTCAATCCTAGCCCAACGAGGTAAAAAACGACCTGATCGCAGTACCATTCCTCCCCGTTGTTGAGCTTGTTTTGTGCCAGTAATAAAACAAAGTCGCCAAGTCCCTTTTAATTGGCTTGGCGTATAAAGAGGTTTAGTTTTGCGACTGACTTTTTCAGCGTTAACTAAAGCCATTACAGCTTGTTCTGAGGAAGGTTTATCAGGGGTTCCTTTCAGTAACCAAGAAACAGCTTGTTCAAGAAGAAACAAAGGATCAATCATTGGATAGAATAGCCATTAATGTGAGGTGGTCAAAAGTTGGGTTAACTAAAAATATTTTAATCAAAACACCATAACTTTTTCCCTGTTTCCTAGAACAACTTACTCAAACTGAGGCATTAAGCGCAAAACCCCCATAGCCAAGGCTTCAGCATCGAGAGATTTCGCTTCAAACAAAGCTAACATATCCTGTAACTGAGGGTTGCCGCGAGAACCACCTGTAACCCCCATAGCCACAACTAACCCACAATAGCCCCCTGTTTGTTCACAGCGACGATCCCATTTTTTGCGGGCTTGGGTATGTTCGGGATCATCTTCCATAAATTCACCAAAAATGAATAAAGAACCGTTTCCCGCTTGTAAAATCCCTAAATCGTAAGTCATTTCTTCCCAAGGATCTTCCCCTGGGTTAAAACAAATCGCCTTGAGATCATCGGCATTTTGTAGGGTTTTAATCATCTGTTTAGCTTTTGGTCGAGAAGTTTGGACCAAAATGACAGGAAGTCCTTCACCTTTAGCGATCGCCCCTTGACAGTTATAATAAGTCTTGGGATTATGCTGTAGACTTTCAACAATTTCCCAAGGGATCATGCCCAAACTCAAAAAAGCATTGTCAGGAATTAAATCATCGTGGATAGGTAATTGAACGGTGTCCTCATCTTCATCATCCTCATCTTCCATATCTTCCATGTCTTGGACAAATTGAGCCGTTAACTCAGGAAGAGTGGATACTTTTAAGGTAATTGATTGATTTTTTTCAGTTTCTGAGGAGAGAGAAAAGCGATAGGATTTCTGGATATCTCCAATGGGATCATCCTCCAAAGCCCTTTGATTACGATCAAAGAAACGTAGAAAAGCTTGGAGAGAATAATAAACAATTTTCGCCTCATCCTCATCTAAAAAGGGTCGAATACCCTCATAAGGGTGAATACTCCCATATTGAGGCTGCATTTCCTCATCATCCGTATCCTCCCAGTCCAAAGAATCATGATCCTCAAAATCAACATCCTCAGAGAAATCCTCCGTCGATTCAAAATTGAGAAACCAACAATCTTGTGCTAAAAAGGCTTGTTCTAACTGATTGGTAGATTTTTCGCTTAATGCTGCTTGACGAAACTGTTTCAGGGAATCCAAAGAACGATAGAGAATTAAGCCATATTCTTGGCCAGACATTCCCATCACACAAACATAGATGGTATCAACTTCCCAACGATTGATTTCCACCGCAATAATGTCATGATCGGCCAACAAATCCCAAGGGCAAGCTTCTTCAACCTGCCTCGCCGTTTCCATCAATAACGGTTCATAGTCTGGGGGAAGCACTGGGGGGCGAGTTTGTTCAACAGCGTCAAAACCGAGAAACAGTTGGTCAATTAAGGGGAGATTTGGCACATAATCAATGACAATATCCAAACTTTGTAACGCCCCCCGTAGGAAGAACTGTAATTCTCGGTTACGCACCACAATTTTTTGAGGGCGGGCCGGTTGTCCGGGACTGTGGGGATTTTCCATCGCCCGTAACAGAGTTCGCACGACTGCTTCTGGGCCAGCATCAGCGGGAGTAATATCCATGGCCCTGACCATCCCTTCGGAACCATCCACCCAGATAATACATTCTTCCCCTTGGGACGTTTTTGGATCTGATATGCCTCGAAGACCAGCGGCAGGACGGCGATCGCCCTCCCAGACACTCTGAATCTGGGGAATTTTTTGAAGCCGACGTTTTGTGGTTTGAGGCAAATTATTCATACAACTAATATTTAGATGGAGTGAACCGATCTGACACAGAAAAACTAAGTCCTCTGCAATCGTTAAATCAAGTAGCTCAGGAGATTGTACCCAAAGTCTTCAACGCAACATTTAGGAAGAATCGCCCAAAGGTTATTACCTAAATTATATCCCTTTCTCAGCTATCCCCAAATCATACTCATTTGAGTTTAATTTTAAGGCAACAGGGAACCAAACTAGGCTAAGGCAAATCAACCTAATAGGTAGAGCTTTTTTCCGGCAACTTTCCCGTCATTTATCAGCACAGAAAACTTATGTCCGACTCTTTAGGATTGACTGTATCTTGTACTTAATTGACTTGAGAACTAACTTAGTTCTTAACCAAGATTCAGTAGTCAGGTGCTTAAAGGACAAAGTATTGGGTTCCATTTCATAGAACTTTTTGCGTCCTGCGATGCAAAGTCTAGAAGTAGTGAGGTCAATGAGGTTGAACCTTGTGATTAAATTGGTGGGTGGGGTCTTAGCAAAACAATCTTTGGTAATGGCTATGTCCAACATTTTGTGTTCCTTAAACAATGTGCAGATAGTGCTTGTGAGCGTCCTATTCAGAAAGCTCGAATGATAGACAAAGTTCGTTAGAGCATCGGCATCCTCGCTCTCAATCCCTCTAGATAGCAACACCTTGACCATTTCTGCTTCAGATAACGAGAGATGTTCCCAATTATGAAGTGGGCAGTTCTCAAAGAAATTATAGAATTTGCCAGACGGCGTTTTTACCCATAGATGATGCCCTGTGGGGGAGGCCCACATGGGAGCTCCATCTAAATAGAATCTACCGCCAGGCTTGAGAATCCTGAAAATCTCATCCCTAAGACAGTCTATGTGATCGATGTGTTCAAGTACGGCGCGGCCAAAAACAAAGTCAACACTTTCGGACTCAAGACCTGTTTTTGTAGCATCGAGTTGCATATACTTGATGCGCTCTGACTCAATAATATCGGCATTTTCTTTGATGTTTGAGCAGATCACAGACTTTGCTCCTAATTTTAGTAAATCTTCGGCAACGACAGTACCTAAAGAACCAATTTCAAGAACTTGAACTCCCTTGATGGAGAAAAAATGCTGAAGATCCTTTATTGTCCGCCTGATGGCTGTCTTCTTGGCTTCTGTGATGCTCATAGCTATAGTTCCGCTCCTGTGCTGTGTAAATTTCTTTGGCAACTTATCTCATTAAGTTTATTCTTTTTCGGCAGCTGATGGAAATCAGCCTAGAACTAAATCACTTGATAGACAAAGCTTAAGGTTGACCAAGCACGGACATCTAAGGCGTAACTATCAGGGTTTGTGTCTAATAGTTCGCTTTTGACAGCACTAGCCGCATTTAAGTCTTGTAACAAGCATTGAGCAATTTCTAAGGGGTTTTTTAGGGTGAGAATTTGGACTGTATTGGCTTTAAAACCTGGGGATTTTTGCCAAGCCTTAAGGGTTTCTTCAAAGGGAGATAGTGACGCAATCACTAAAATTTGCTCCCATCCTTGGGTTTGGGATACTGTCCAAGTCAGTCCACTGGCCGAGGAGGGAACTATTTTTGTCGCATCAGGGGCAATAACTGCCAGGTTTTCTTCTTCCGTTCCTGTGGCATTAAATTGGGGAATATAAGCGATCGCCTGACCCCGACTATCAATCCCGACTATCAGATAATAAAGAGACTTATCCCCCCGATTTTCGAGACGATATTGTAAACGACTGCCCCGCGCAACTTGGGGCAACCCGTCGGCCTCTGGGGAAACCGTAGCCAGGGCCGTCAACATTTCCTCTGGTGGCTCAAGGCTAGGATTAGCTCCTGCCCTTCTGGTAGTTTGGCATTGTGCCAAGGGTTGAGGGTTGGGAGCAAGCCCTTCCAGGGTGACAACCCAGGGCAGTTGGGAGGAACCTTGATTGAGGGTTAAGCCCCATAATTTCGCGGCTAAGACTCTTTCCAGAGTAGGAGTTAACCGTTCAACGGCGGATTTAATCGCTTCTCCTGACTTGCCGAGGGTATTGGGCAGCGGAACGCCCCCAGGCAGAAATAAGCCATATTGTTCTAGGACGGTTGGATCTGAGTCGGAGGCTTCTGGGGGGGGAGTTGATGAGGATTTAACCCCTAAAACACAGTCAGCCGCTTGTTCTCCGCTAGTAATCACCGAGGAAACAAAGTCAATGGCAGAAAAGGCACTGGTCGCATCAACCCGTTCAATTCGCTGTAATCCTTGATCTAAGGCAACGGTTAGCCCTAGGGTTTGGGGCAGACAGCGGATGGTTTCTTGCAGAAATTGCCCCACTTCTAGGGGATGTTGGGGGGCTTGCTCAGGATTAAGATAACGGACTTTGCCTTTTAATCCTTCACGAGAACGTAGCTGCAACAACACTGAGGGGGAAGATAGGAGGCGGAAACAGGAATTTAGCCCGTAATATTGCAAAATGGGGGCCCGAAGACCCGTAAGTTTGACGGTGGCGGTGCTGTCATCTTCAATGCCATTGATCACCGCTTCGGCCCCTTGATTAATTGTGGGCAGTAGGTAATAGGTGAAAAGGGGTTGTTTTGCGTTGTTACTTTTTTGGGGTTGTTGCCTTTCTCCCAAAATTGGAATGATTTGTTCTCTTGTTTTGTTTAAAGTAACGCTGACTTGACTGGGGGTGCTGATTTCCCAGAGATATTGGGTGAGGGCATAGGTAAATAGTCCTGCACTAAATCCATTGCCTTTAATTTCGGCGGCGATTTGCTTATTTCCGGCAGCGGATAGTATCATGCCAGGCATGGCCAAAGCTTGATCTCTAGGGCTGTTTTTTTTGAGTTGACTTTTCAGTTGAGTTTGAAAGGCCAATTCTTCTGGGTTAACTTGCCCTGCCGTATAAGGGAAGGATCGCAGTCTTAGATTACTCGGCAGGGGTTGGCTGCCAAGATGATAACTGGTATCTAAAACGAGGGTTAGTTTTTCTGTGGCCAGCGATCGCCCTAGTAATATTAAAGTATCTTCGAGAATATTATCGGTGGTGGGGTTTCCCTCGTTCAAAAGTATCCCATCCCTAGGAATTAACCCCCTTAGTTGTCCCTCGGTAACGGTGAGAGCGACTTCAGGGGAGACTTTAACATAATTTCCATAGCCGCTAAAGTGGAAAATAACTACGTCTCCGGCTTTAGCTTGGGTCACTAAATGTTCTAAAAAGGCCGTTTCGATACCTTGACGGGTAGCCTGTTTTCCCGTCAAGGTAAGAATATCTTGAGGTTGAAACCCAAAGCGGTAGATCAATAATTCTCTTTGTCGTTCAACATCGGTTAGACATCCTTTGAGGTTAAAACCCTCAGCATAATCATTAATTCCTACCAATAAGGCCAGTTTACGGTGGGTGGGTTCTGCTAGAGTTTGATAGTATTGGTCTAATTTATTTCTGTTGTTTAGCCATCCCAGGCTCCCTTGACCAACCCCCCAGGTGAGTAAAGTCTGTAAAAAAGTCCGCCGATCCCATTTCATGGTTCCTATCTGCTCTCTTGGGAAGATATTTTAATAGTCTAACCTTTCAAGGGGTTAGGGTAATTTTCCCCCTAACTCCCTGATTTACTGTTTTAGCCCTGCATGGCTTTGATCAATTCTGCCGCCACTTCTGGCCGAGAGAATTCTGGAGGGGGCATTTCTCCTCGTCGTAGCATTTCCCTGACTTTGGTGCCTGATAGATGAATTCGATCTTCTTTCTCACTGGGACTGGTTTTGGTGGTAGCCATTTGTTGGGTACGCTTACAGTAGAAAGCGTGTTCAAATTTCATCGGCACAATACCCAAAGCATCTGGGGCAAATTCATCAAAGATATATTGGGCATCGTAGGTTCCATAATAATCTCCTACCCCCGCATGATCTCGCCCAACGATGAAGTGGGTACAGCCATAATTTTTACGAATTAGGGCATGGAAAATGGCTTCTCTGGGGCCGGCATAACGCATGGCTGAGGGATTAATGGCTAAAATTACCCGATCTTTAGGAAAATAACCGTCCATCATGATTTCATAACAGCGCATCCGCACATCAGCCGGAATATCATCGCTTTTGGTGGCTCCCACGAGAGGATGTAAAAACAGGCCATCGACGATTTCTAAGGCGCATTTTTGAATATATTCATGGGCCCGGTGGATGGGGTTACGAGTTTGAAATCCTACCACGGTTGCCCATTCTCTCTCTTTAAATAATTGCCTAGATTGGGCGGGATCTATTTGATATTTAGGAAATAAAGGATGGTCATCCCGTTGTAATAACCACACGGGCCCAGCTAAATTAACCGCTCCCTGGTCATAAACAACTTTAACCCCTGGATGTTTAATATCATCGGTTCGGTATACGTTAACAGCTTCGTGGGCTTTATTATAGTGATATTTTTGGGTTAATTCTAAGACTCCAATGAAGTTACCTTCGGGATCATCTAATCTTACCCAATTTCCTTCTTTGAGGGTGTCAGCCACTTCCTCATTAACAGATAAGGTAACAGGAATTGCCCAGGGTACGCCATTGGTCAAGTGCATTTGTTCGACTACGGTTTCATAGTCAGCCCGTTCCAAAAATCCCTTAAGGGGACTAAACCCCCCAATGGCGATCATAACTAGATCAGAGGTAGCTCGCTCATCTAGGGTAATTCTGGGTAAATGATCCCCTTGGGCTAAAAATTCTTGTCGCTCAGCGGGGGTGGCGATACGATTAATTAGTTGACCGCCGTGGGGCGCAATTCCATCTATGGGTGTACTCATAATATTTTTTGATAGCTGCCAGGATTCATCGTACCAGGGACTGAGAACCTTTGGGTTAACTGTTTGGTTTTTATCTTCGTAAATTTCGGTATGATTAATTTTGCAAGGTGTTCCAACCCCTTAACTGACTCCTTTCTGGTTTTCTGTTGTTCCCTATTTTAGGAAAATTTTCTACATGAATGTGATGGTCGTTGATGATGAACAAGATATAACGCTCTTGTTTAAGCAGAAGTTTAGAAAAGAAATAAAACAGAAAAAAATTGATTTTTCTTTTGTTTTTTCCGCAGAAGATGCTTTAAACTCTCTAGAACAAAATGATAATCATTTAATTCTGATTTTGGCAGATATTAATATGCCAGGAATGAATGGGTTAGAATTATTAAAGATCATTAAACAAGAATATCCTCAAATTAGGGTATTTATGATCACGGCTTATGGGGATGAAAATAATTATCAAAAAGCTCTTGAATATGGGGCGGATGATTATCTAACGAAACCCCTTAAGTTTGAGGAGTTAAAAGAGAAAATTGATCACTTAATTTAATATATTTTCAATAAAAATCATGGGAGTTCCCAAAATTCTAGTCGTTGATGATGAATCCGATCTTGAATTATTAATTAGACAAAAATTTAGAAAAAAACTGCGCCAAAAACAAATTGAGTTTGTCTTTGCTCATAATGGAATTGAAGCGATAGAAAAAATACAAACTCATGGGGACATTGATATTGTTCTCACGGATATTTATATGCCAGAAATGGATGGTTTAACACTTTTAAGTAAGCTCACAGAAATTGATCCAATTATTAAAACAATTATTATTTCAGCTTATGGTGATCTCGATAATATTCGGGCAGCTATGAATCGAGGAGCCTTTGATTTTTTGACGAAACCGATTGATTTTAAAGATCTAGAAATTACTACTAATAAAACCCTTAATCATGTCCAGCAAATGAAAGCAGCTTTAGCACAAGAAAAAGCTGCTAGAGAGGCGAAAGAACAATTGTTAAATGATCTCACACAAGAAGTTAATAAACGCCAAAAAGTTGAAGAAGCTTTACGTCTCAATGAGCAACAATTAACCCAATTTTTAGCTGCTGTTCCCGTCGGAATTTTTATTGTTGACTCTCAAGGTTATCCCTATTATTCTAATGAACAAGCTCAACAAATATTCGGACAAAAACTTAACAAGGATTTGCCTCTTGAAGAACTCTATAAAATTTATCAACCTTATTGTTTAACTACAGGAAAAAAATATCCAGTTCATGATCTGCCAATTTTTCGCGCTTTACAAGGAGAAAATCATACCATTTCTGATCTAGAAATTCGTCATGAAAATAGTAGAATTCCCTTGGAAGTTTTTGCTAGACCAATTTACGATCAAGAGGAAAAAATTGCCTATGTGATCGCTGCTTTTCAAGATATTACTCAAAGGATACAATCTGAGACTGAAAGGGTTAATTTTATCCAAGAATTAGCGCAAAAAAATCTCGATTTACAACAAACAAAAGAGCAATTATCTCAATACAGTCAAACCTTAGAAAAAAAGGTCAGAGAAAGGACTCAAGAACTAACAGAAACATTGGAAATTCTTAAAGCAACTCAAGCAGAATTGGTTATTGAAAATGCCTTATTAAGAACAGATGAACAATCATCTATTTATGATTATCAAGTAGGAGGAAGTTTGCCAATGGATGCCCCTACTTATGTGGTTCGTTCGGCTGATCGTTATCTCTATAAAGCCTTAAAATCAGGAGAATTTTGTTATATTTTAAATGCACGACAAATGGGTAAATCTAGCTTACGGGTGCAAATTATGAAGCGATTACAAGCTGAAGAATTTGCTTGTGCTGCTATTGATTTATCAGAAATTGGCAATCGGAAACTTACCATAGAACAATGGTATGCCGGATTTGTTTATATGTTAATCAGTAGTTTAGATTTAATTGATAAAGTTAACTTTAGAAATTGGTGGAAAGATCATGATTTTTTATCCCCTGTTCAACGCTTAGGGGAATTTATACAAACGGTTATTTTGAAACATATTCCTGAAAAAATTATTATTTTTATCGATGAAATTGACAGCGTTTTAAGTCTGGATTTTGCCATTGATGACTTTTTTATTTTTCTGAGAACCTGCTATAATAAAAGAGCGGATAATCCTGATTATAAACGTCTAACTTTTGCCTTATTGGGGGTTGCAAGTCCGTCTCAATTACTCCAAGATAAACAAAGAACACCCTTTAACATCGGTCAAGCTATTCCATTACAAGGGTTTCAACTTCATGAAGCACAACCTTTATTACAAGGGTTAAAATCAAAGGTAAATCATCCCCAAGCGGTTTTAAAAGCTGTTTTGTATTGGACAAATGGTCAACCATTTTTAACCCAAAAACTTTGTCAATTAATTCGTAATTCTCAAACAGAAATTCCTGAAAATAAAGAAAGTCAATGGGTGGATGAATTGGTGCGATCGCAACTTATTGATAATTGGGAATCTCAAGATGAACCCGAACATTTAAGAACTATTCGTGACCGAATTTTACAAAGTTCTCTAAACCGTAATCAATTATTAAAACGTTATCAATGTATCTTACAGCAACCAGACTGTTTAACCTTGGATGATGATGAAGAAAGAGAATTAATTTTATCTGGTTTAGTGATTAAACATAACCAATGTCTGACTATTCATAACCAAATTTATGCAGAAATTTTTAATGATGGTTGGATTGAAAGATATTTATAATGCAGACAGGATCAGGATTTTGAGGATGATGAGATGAACAGGATTAAGTTATTGTCTACTGGTCATGTTTTACAGCAGCTTTTGATTGAATAATGGGGTAAAATTGCCCCCTATCAACAATATTTTACTTATTTTAATGCCAAGGAGTTGATACTTAAATTAATTCAAAGGGAGATTTTTTTATCTGTTACTCAAGAGCAAATGATAAAAGGTGGGCATTGCCCACCCTACAAGGAATGAATAATTATCCATTATCCATTGTCAATTATCAATTACTTTCTCCGCCAAGAAACTTGGGGTAAAATCTGTTCTTTATCCACTCGCTCAATATATTTTGTTGCAAAATTCAACAAAGAATCAAGGAGAGAATCAGACAAATAATGGGGTTGTAACCCTAAGTCTAATAACTTAGTATTTTTGGCGTTGAAATAGTGTTCTTCTAACTCAACTCTGGGATTTTCTAAGTGATTAATATCCACATTTAATCCTAAAGAGTTACCCGCTTTCTTCACCATCAAAGCTAAATCCCCAATACTGAATAATTCAGTAAACTGGTTAAAGACGCGGAATTGTCCAGCATCAGCAGGATTATTAATGGCAATTTCAACACAGCGCACCGTATCACGAATATCTAAAAATCCTCTGGTTTGGCCACCTTTACCATAAACAGTTAAAGGATGACCAATAGCTGCTTGAATACAGAAACGGTTTAAAGCTGTGCCAAATACCCCATCATAGTCGAGACGGTTAATTAGCATTTCATCCATGCCCGTTTCTTCCGTCAACACCCCATAAACCACCCCTTGGTTTAAATCAGTGGCCCGGAGTCCCCAAATTTTACAGGCAAAATGGATATTATGACTATCATGTACCTTACTTAAATGATAGAAACTGCCAGGCTGTTTGGGATAGGGTAAGGTATCTGTCCGTCCATTGTGTTCAATGGTAATATACCCTTCTTCAATATCAATATTGGGAGTCCCATATTCTCCCATGGTTCCCAGTTTAACCAGGTGACAGTCGGGAAAATCTTCTTTCATGGCGTAGAGAATATTCAGCGTCCCTACCACATTATTTACCTGGGTAAAAACTGCGTGTTCTCTGTCTATCATGGAATAGGGAGCGGAACGTTGTTCCCCAAAATGGACGATGGCCCCAGGCTCAAACTCATGTAACGCTTGACTTAAGAAGCTATAGTCTGTAATATCTCCCACAAACAGGTCAATGGTTTTCCCTGTTAAACCTTGCCAACGTTGAATGCGCTTCTGAATGGGGGCAATGGGCGTTAAGGTATCTACCCCTAATTGTGAGTCCCAATACCGCCGACTCAAATTGTCGAGAATACCAACTTCATAGCCTTTGTTGGAAAGATGTAGGGCGGTTGCCCAACCGCAATAACCGTCACCGCCAATAACCAGAACTTTCATACTGACTCAATAAATAACTTTGTCAATTTTTGGTAAATGTACCAGATCTTGGTACTTCCTAGACCAATAGTTTTGTGCCTAATAGGTCAGTCTATCATCTTGTGAACTGTCCCGACGCTGACCGAAGCGGTACAGCGCGGGCTTCTTACCCAGAGACAAGCGCAGTAGTAGATTTCTTGCGTCCTCTATTACTACGACTT
>NZ_JAYGHQ010000025.1:0-28118 GCF_034931425.1 Crocosphaera sp. XPORK-15E | reverse complement strand
TGTTTGAGTTTGGCGATCGCTGTTACTGTACCTCATGAATCCGAGAAACGCTATAGTTGTTGATACAATCGAGCAAATTGCAGCCTCTTATACGGCAGCTTGTGCGGTTAAAGATGCTAATAGTCAGACCGATAAATTAGCTCTCTTTTTTAGCACAGAAACCTCGAATCAAGAGGAATTTAAAAACTTATTAAAAAAAATTCGCCAAAAGGTAATTAATAGTTTTGGCGTTAATCCAGACTATTTTATTCCTTTAAATAAAGAGCAAATTCCTAAGACTTCTATTGGTAAAATTCAGCGATCACAATTAACAAAACGGTTTGACCAAGGAGAATTTCAAGACATTATAAAAGATATAGATATTCTCCTAGAAAATGATCAAACTCTTCCTGATTGGTTTTATCGTCAAGTTTGGCAAGTTAAGGAACCTTTATATCTTGATGCTGACTTGTTATCAGGTTATACCTTAATATTTATAGATCAGTTGGGCTTAGGGGAATTAGTCGCTCAAAAGTTGCAAGAAAAAAGCTTACCTTATATCATTATTTTAGCAGGAAATAGTTACTCTCAAATCAATGGCGATCGCTATACCATCAATCCTACTGAAACAGAAGATTATCAAAGATTAATAGCGTCTTTAACTCAACAAAATAAGCCTATTAACAATATTATTCACCTCTGGACATATAAACCCTATCAAGGAGAGATTAGTTGCTCAAAACAACTCGAAAAGGCTCAAGAGGAAGGCATTTATAGTTTATTATTTATTGTGCAAGCACTGACTAAAATTAAAAATATTGAACAACGAGATCAAAGTATTCAATTGTTATTTATTTCGAGTTGTAGTCAATCTCTTAATAAAGATGATGAAATCGCTTATGAAAAATCTCCCGTCTTGGGATTAACTAAAACAATTTCTCAAGAATTTTCCTGGATTAATAGTCGTCATATTGATTTACCTGTAAAGAATAATAAAGTCAATAGCAACTTGATCTTACAAGAATTATCTACTTTATCGAAAGACAGAGAAATCGCTTACAGAGAACAGAAACGTTTAGTAAAAGGCTTAGAAAAAGTTGATTTATCCCAAGAAACCAAACAAGAAATACCCTTTAAAAAAGGAGGGATTTATTTAATCACAGGAGGTTTAGGAGGCATTGGTATAGAAATCGCTAAGTATTTACTTGAAAATTATCAAGCTCGTTTGTTAGTGATTGGAATAACAGATTTACCTGAGAAAAAAGAGTGGAATAATCACCTAGAAAAAGAAGATGATTACACCACTAAAATAAAAAATCTCCAAAGATTGGAACGACTAGAAGGGGAAGTAATTTATCAAGCAGTAGATGTGGGAGATTTAACTCAGTTAGAAAAAGCAGTAAAACAGGTAAAAACCAAATGGAAAGGTGAACTTGATGGGATTGTTCATCTTGCTGGAATTTATCAAGAATATTTACTAATTGAGCAAACAAAACAAAGTTTATCAAATATTCTTCGCCCTAAAGTATTAGGAACTTGGAACTTACATCAACTTATCAAAAAAAATAAAGGCATTTTTATTAGTTTTTCCTCCTTAGCTAGTTTTTTTGGAGGAGCAACCCTGAGTGGTTATGCTGCTGCCAACCGTTTTCTAGAACATTTCAACCATTATCAACAATCAAAAAATTTATGTCCAAGTTATTGTTATAGTTGGACAGCTTGGCAAGAAACAGGGATGAGTAAAGGAAAATATACCGTTCGTTCTCAAGGTTATTATAGTGTAACTGTTCAGCAAGGCTTAAACTCATTCTTGGCTAGTTTATACCATAAGCAAACACAATTAATGATTGGTTTAGATGGAGCTAATCCTAAAATCAAGCGTCATACATCTTGTTTGGAAGGATTACAAAAACTAACAGCTTATTACACACTTAAACAACCTTCAAAAACTCTTGATGTCGCCAGTAAATTATCGCTAAAAGATTACTTTGGTACTCCTTATAAATGTCAATTCTATCCCGAAGAATCTTTGCCCTTAACCCATCAAGGACAAGTTAATAAAGAACAACTACTGCTCGAACTGAGAGACAATAATCAGGAATGGATAGCACCGAGAAATGAAATAGAAAGTAAAATCGCTAAAATTTGGCAAGATGTGTTAAATATTCAGAAAATTGGAATTAACGATAATTTCTTTGAACTAGGAGGACATTCCCTTTTAGCAAGTCAAGTCATTTCTCGTCTGCGTGATCTTTTTGCAGTAGAATTATCTTTACAAAGTTTATTAGAATATCCAACTATTATCAGCCTAACTCAAATGATAGAGGTACTTAATGTCTTACACAATAGTCAAGATATCATCACAGAAACACAAGAAGATTACGAAGAAGGTGAATTATGACAATAGTTATATACGAAGGTTTCTAAATCATAATTGATAAATTTTTGAACAGATTCTCTAAATTATGATAAAATACTTACAGGCTATCAAATCTAATCAGTTGAATGAATTTCTAACCAACCAAAACATGAACAATCAAAATAATACTAATTGGGATAAATATTGGGGGCTAATTAATCAACCTTCTCAAGTCCTTTGGGAAGTTGATTCTGAATCAGGGATGGGGATTGAAATTACTTTTTTGCAAAAAAGCTTCAAAAATTCCAATTTACCCTTAATTGATTTTGGCTGTGGTGATGGTAACATTACACAGTTTTTAGCAAAATATTTCCCTCAAGTTATTGGTGTAGATGTTAGTCAAAATGCTTTAAACTTAGCGAAAATTAGAACAAAGAAAGCAGGATTAGATATTAAATACCAAGTTATTGATACTGATGAAAACATAAAACAAATTCATGAGGATATTGGCGATTCTAATGTTTATATGCGCTCAGTTTTACATCAAATTGAGCCAGAAAAACGCATCTTGTTTGTGGAAAATCTGAAAACCTTAATCGGGCAAAAAGGAACACTATTTTTGATGGAAATTACTACTCAAGCTGAAGATAGGTTTCCTGAAGGAACAGCAATAGATAATCCTTCTCAAATCAGAAGATTATTAGATTGTGGTGTTAAACCAGATCATGTCAAGCTAGAAGAACTACAAAATCTATTTTCTTCTTCTAATTTTTCAATTTTAGAAGTAGACAAAGTTCTCATGCCAATGAATGCTACTATCAAGGGAGAAACGGCCGTAATGGATTATTTGTATGCTGTAATTTCTACTGCTAATTAAATTTACGAATGAAGGTCTTAACACAATGAACACCAATAAATTCTTAGCTCATCTGAAAGGTTTAGGTATTCAACTATGGGTTGAAAATGATAAATTACGTTATCGCTCTCCCCAGGGAGTAATGACCTCAGATTTACTGAAAAACTTAAAAGAAAGTAAAGAAGAATTAATCACATTATTAAGTCAAGAAAAAGCTTATGATGTGGTCATTTGTGGCGGTGGATTAGCAGGTTTAACTTTAGCACGACAGTTAAAACTTCAAATTCCTAATATTTCAATTGTTGTTCTTGATAGAATGACTCGTCCTTTACCTGAAGCTGGATTTAAAGTAGGAGAATCAACGGTTGAAGTGGGAGCATTTTATTTAGCCAATATTCTTCAATTACATGATTATTTAGATGAAAATCATTTACAGAAACTCGGATTAAGATACTTTTTTAATAACCAAAAAACTACCTTTCAAAAAAGACCAGAACTAGGATTATCTGAGTTTCATTCTCCTAAATCTTATCAAATAGATAGAGGAAAATTTGAAAACGATTTACGCCAGTTAAATGTTGAAACAGGAATAGAATTACAAGAAAAATGTTTAGTGAAAGAAATTGAACTAGCAATGGGATTACAGCAACATCATAAAATTGTTTATACTCAAGGAAAAGGAGATAATAAAACAACAAAAATAATCAAAGCTAGGTGGGTAATTGACGCAATGGGTCGTCGTCGATTTATACAAAAAAAACTTGGTTTAGACAAACCAAATAATGAAAAATTTGGTGCTGTCTGGTTTCGAGTTGAAGGTCGCTTTAATATCAGCGATTTCGTTCCTGAAAGTGAAGAAAAATGGCATAATCGTGTGCCTAACAACAACCGTTATTATTCGACTACTCATTTGTGTGGAGAAGGATATTGGGTTTGGATAATTCCTTTGTCTACGGGTCATACCAGTATTGGAATTGTCGCTCGTCAAGATCTTCATCCTTTTAACAATTATCATACCTATGAACTAGCTTATCAATGGTTAAAAGAAAATGAACTTGATTTAGCTTTATACTTAGAGGGAAAATCCCCTCTAGACTTTAAAAAAATGCCTAAGTATAGCTACTCATCTAAGCAAGTATTTTCCGACTCTCGTTGGTCTTGTATCGGCGAAGCAGGGACATTTCCAGATCCCTTTTATTCTCCAGGATTAGATAATATTGGTTATAGTAATTCATTGACCACTCAGATGATTGAACTTGACATTCAAGGTGAATTAACTAAGGAACAAGTTGAGGATGCTAATTCCTTCTTTTTGACTTTGAATGATGGATTTGCTTTTAATACTCAAAATGCCTACAATTGTATGGGAAATGGAACAGTAATGGCTACAAAATTTATTTGGGATACTTTGGCCGGATGGACATTTAGTGGTTTAATGATGTTTAATTCCATCTTCCTTAACCAACAACTACGAATGAAAATTCAGCAGATCAATAGAGAATTTTTTCCTCTTTCCTATCGAATGCAACAGTTATTTAGAGATTGGGCGAATCAGTCATTAGGCCGAGTTAACTTTACATTTATTGATTATTTGGCAATTCCTTTTGTTAATGAACTGCGAACTCGGAATTTAAAATCTAATAAAACAGAATCAGAAATTATTGATGCTTATCTAAGTAGTCTGAAATTATTTGAAGAGTTTGCTCAAGTAATTTTCCAGATAGCTGTTGAAGATACTATACCTGAAATGCTACCTAAAATCACATCTAATCAATGGTTAAATGCTTGGGCTGTTGGCATAGAACCTAATAAGTGGCAAGCTGATGGACTGTTTTATCCTAAGAGTTCACCTCGTAATTTAGATATTATAAAACAGCAACTTTTGGAGGCAATGGGACGATGAAAGTAGTAGAATTTTTATCTTACTTAAATAGTTTAGATATTAAATTATGGCTGGAAAATGAGAAGCTAAAATATCAAGCTCCTCCAGGAGTAATGACTCCAAAAATAAAGCAAAAAATAGGAGCCAGAAAGTCAGAAATTCTTGTTTTTTTAAAACAAGTAAAAATATCAGATAAGAATGCTTATTCACCTATTATTCCTGTCTCAAGGGATGATGATTTACCCTTATCTTTTGCTCAACAAAGAATGTGGTTTCTCTATCAGATGGATAGTCAAAACCCTGCTTATAATGAGATTCCTGTTATGCGTTTGACGGGAAGTTTAAATATTAATATTTTAGAGCAAAGTATTAATGAACTTGTTCAACGTCATGAAATTTTAAGAACCAGTTTCTCAGTTGTAGAAGGAAAACCCATTCAGATAATTTCTCCCACTCTAAATATAAACTTAAACGTTATTAATTTAAAAGATAGCTTTATTAAGAACAAAGATGAGATAATCACTCAAGAAATCCAAAAACCATTTGATTTAACTCAAGTTCCTTTATTACGATGTACCCTGATTGAAGAAGGATATCAATCTTATATTTTAATCATTGTGATTCATCATATTATTATTGATGGTTGGTCAAGAACTATTCTCTTTAAAGAATTATTTGATATTTATCAAGCCTTTATATTAAGTTTACCTTCTCCCTTACCTAAATTACCTATTCAATATGCTGATTTTGCTGTTTGGCAACGACAATGGTTACAAGGAGAAATTTTAGATAAACAACTTAATTATTGGAAAAAACAATTAGCTAATTCGCCTCATTTATTAGAACTTCCCTCAGATAAATCTCGTTCAGCCACCCCTACTTTTCAAGGTCATAGTATTGCTTTTAAAATTGATACTGAACTAACAGAAAAGTTAAAATGCTTGAGTCAAAAATCAGGTGTGACCCTATTTATTACCCTGTTAGCAACCTTAAATATTTTACTTTTTCGTTATAGTGACCAAAAAGATATTCTTATAGGAACCCCTGTTGCTAACCGTAACCGCCAAGAAATTGAGCCACTGATCGGATTTTTTGTCAACACATTAGTGATGCGGAATTCTCTAGATGAGAAGCTTTCTTTTCAGGAATTATTGCAGCAAGTTCGCACAGTAGTTTTAGAAGGTTATGCTCACCAAGACGTTCCCTTTGAGCAAGTGGTAGATGCCTTACAAATAGAACGTAGTTTAAGTTATAATCCTCTCTTTCAAGTCATGTTTGCCCTACAAAATACACCTATGACTAAATTAGAACAATCAGGGCTGAAAGTAACACCTATACCAGTAGAAAATGTTAGAGTGAAATTCGATCTCTCTTTAATTTTAGAAGAAAGAGAGACAGACGAAGGCAATTATTTAGAGGGAGTTTGGGAATATAATAGTGATTTATTTTTGACTGATAGAATTATTCGGATGGGTAGTCATTTCCAAACCTTACTAACAGAAATCATCAACAATTCTCAGCAAGCTATTGGCAAATTACCCCTATTAACGGAGTCTGAGAAACAACAATTATTAGTAGAATGGAATCAGACTAAAATACTTTACCCCAACAATAAATGTATTCATCAGTTATTTGAAGAACAAGCAGAAAACAAACCTGATGCTGTAGCAGTTTTCCATCACAATGAGTCATTTACTTATCAAGAATTAAATCAAAAAGCTAATCAACTTGCCCATTATTTAAAAAGTTTAGGGGTGACATCCAATAAATTAGTCGGAATTTGTTTAGAGCGTTCTCCCCTAATGATTGTGGGTTTTTTAGGCATTTTAAAAGCGGGCGGTGCTTATGTTCCACTTGATGCTAATTATCCTCCAGAACGTTTAGATTATATGTTAGAAGATTCTGGAGTATCAGTGTTACTTACTCAAACTAAATTAGAGAAAATTTTTACTAATTATAAAAAAGAAAAAGTTTGCTTAGATAAAAATTGGGACACCATTGAAAAAAAACCAGTTAATAATCCTAGGAATAAAATCAATTATAAGAACTTAGTTTATGTTATTTATACATCAGGTTCTACAGGAACACCAAAAGGGGTTTTAATTCAGCATCAAAATTTATTAAACCTAGTTAATTGGCATCAAAATGCCTTTAACATTACGGAAAAAGATAGAGGAACACAATTAGCGGGAATTGCTTTTGATGCTTCGGTATGGGAAATTTGGCCTTATCTAACTTGTGGGGCTTGTATTTACATTGTACCCCAAGATATTATCACTTCACCGAATCTTCTTAAAGACTTTTTATGCCATCACAGAATAACTGTTTCTTTTTTACCTACCCCTCTTGCAGAAGTTATCATCACTGATGATTGGTCAGCCGATTGTTCCTTAAGATTTATGTTAACGGGGGGCGATAAATTGAATCATTTTCCCCCTACTTCTCTCCCTTTTACCTTAGTCAATAATTATGGTCCAACGGAGAATACAGTTGTTACCACATCACAAAAACTTACCTCTGATGTCTTAAGTCAAAAAGATCCTTCCATTGGTCGTCCCATTGCTAACAATCAGGTTTATATTTTAGATAAATGTCAACAACCAGTGCCTATTGGAATTATAGGAGAATTATACATTGGTGGAGCGGGGTTAGCTTATGGATATCTTAATCGAAAAGATTTAACAGAAACTCGATTTATTCCTAATCCTTTTAGTCAAATCCAAGGAGAAAGACTGTATAAAACGGGGGATTTAGTTCGCTATAGAAACGATGGAAAAATTGAGTTTGTTGGCCGCATTGATGATCAAGTGAAAATTCGAGGGTTTAGAATTGAATTAGGGGAGATAGAAGCAGTTCTTAATATTCATTCTCAAATCAAAGAAGCTATTGTTATTGCCAAAGAAGAACAACCTGGATTAAAGCGTTTATATGCCTATGTTATTGGATCTGACCAATTGAATATAGCTCAATTGAGATCATTTCTGGAAGAAAAGTTACCCCAATATATGCTCCCTGCTTTCTTCGTTCAATTAGACGCTTTTCCTTTGACCACTAACGGAAAAATAGATCGTCGCGCTCTACCTAAACCTGATATTAATGTAGATGAACAAGTAACAAAAATAATTCCCAGTACAGACACTGAGAAAATTCTAGTTGACATTTGGAAACAAATATTAGGACTAGAGCAAATTGGCATAAGTGACAACTTTTTTGAATTAGGAGGAGATTCTATTCTAGCAATTCAAATTGTAGCAAAAGCCAATCAAGCTGGACTACAAATAATCCCTAAACAGTTATTTAGTCATCAAACTATCGGTCAATTAGCATCGATTACCCAGATAACTCCAGTATCTAAAATAATACAGGGATTGGTAACTGGAAAAGTCCCTTTAACTCCCATTCAAAAATGGTTTTTTGAGCAGCAGTTATCGGAACCTCATCACTTTAACCAATCCATTTTTCTAGAAGTTCCTGGGAATTTAAAACCCGATTTATTAAAGAAGACAGTCTTAGAGTTACTAGAACATCATGATGCTTTACGTTTACGCTTTTTTAAAGAAACGGAACAATGGCAACAATATAATAGTGATGACTGTACTTCTTTCGCTTTTGATGTTGTTAATTTATCACCCTTATCTAATCAAGAACAATTAAATAAAATGGGAGAATTAGCTGAGGATTATCAGCGTTCTCTGAATCTAGAAAAAGGTCCTTTAATCTCCGTTATTCTTTTTCAATTAGGTGAGACGGCAAAATTATTAATTATCATTCATCATTTGGCTATAGATGGAGTGTCTTGGCGCATTCTTACCGAAGATTTAGCCACCAGTTATCAACAATTAGAATCAGAAAAACTGATTGAATTACTCCCTAAAACCACCTCCTTTAAAGATTGGTCTGAGGAATTACAAAAATATGCCCAAAAAGCAGAACATAAATCTCAGTTAGCTTATTGGCTTAACGCTGATGTTTCTGAAATCTACCCCCTTCCTCTGGACTATAAAACTGATAACAGTTATAATATTGTTGCCAATGCGAAAATAGTTTCTTTTAATCTAAGAGAAGAACAAACTCGCTTATTATTACAAGAAGTTTCTCAAGCTTATAACACCCAAATTAATGATGTTTTATTAACAGCATTAGTACAAACATTAGTACCTTGGACTGGTGATTATAACCTTTTACTTGACTTAGAGGGGCATGGAAGAGAAAATATTTTTGATGACCTGATTTTGTCTCGAACAATTGGTTGGTTTACCAGTCTTTTTCCTGTTTATTTAAAAGGAGAAAATATGCACTCTCTGGGGGATTGTCTTAAATCAGTAAAAGAGCAATTACGACGAATCCCCAATCGTGGATTTGATTACGGAATTGGATATTATCTAAACTCAGATTCAATGATTCAATCTCGTTTAAAAGATTATCCAAAACCAGAAATTAGCTTTAACTATTTGGGCCAATTTACTCATCATCAAATAGGATCTATTGGTTGGAAATTTGCTCAAGAATTTAGCGGTTCTATTCATAGTCCTTTAGGACAGCGTTCTCATTTAATTGACATTAATGCCCTTGTTATTGATGGGAAGCTGCAAATGGAATGGCAATATAGTGAAAAGTTTCACAAAAAAAACACTATGGAAAACTTAATTAATGTTTATCAACAATCCTTGAAAGACATTATGAATCATTGTTTATCAACAGAAGGAGATTACACACCATCCGATTTTCCGAATGCTAATTTGAGTCAAGAGGAATTAGATGATTTACTGTTAGAACTGGATTAAATGATCAAATTATCAACCATTCACTGGAGAATATTTTATTATGTTACCCTCAATTGATAGCCTAACTCAGAATAGAAATGGAGCAGCCAAGAACAAGCCAGTTTGCCCTCTAATAGCTTGTCCGCTCATAGACTCGAATAGTTGCCAATCATTGCCCCAAGAACTACTCTGTATTTCTTATCAAAGCATGAAACGTTCTTCTAGGGTTTTAAGGGAATTTGTGCTTTATTATTTTCCCCTTTATCATCTTGAAATAAGGGACTTTTTTCGGTTCTATCCTGTTTTGGGCTTTATGGAAGCATTGGTTTATGAAACAGATGAAGAAGTGGAAGAAATACAAGCTAACAACAGTATATTTTCGGGGTACTCTCCTTGGAAAACTAAACGAGAGACTATTTTAGATATTTTAGAAAAAACGAATCTGAAACATCATTGTGTTGAGACTTATTTAGATAACTTAGGAGAATATTTTGCACTAGAAACTAATTTATTAGCCTCTCGGATAATTACTCATCAAGAAATTATCCAGGCCGCTCAATTGCGTTCTTCTGACTATCGATTTTTGCATTGCACACTGCAAAAAATGTTAGGGCAAAATTTTCAGGACGAAGAACTTAATGAAGAACTCAGATTAATGTGGCCATTAGAAGTTTTAAATGATATCGAAGATGATATTGAATCTTATCAAGAAGATGTTGCTAACAAACACTATAATACTTACAGAATGTTTGTTAAAATCTATGGAGAAAAAGCTCCTTACTATCTTAAAAAAGAATTAGATTACTATCAAAACTTATTTCATGAAGGAGTTGAAACCCTCTCGGATACATCTTTTAAATATAAAGCTTTTCAAAAATCTTGGAATGCCTATCGTCTTGATCATCCTGTTCCTATTATTCCTCAGCCCATTTTAGAAGGATAATTATTAACCAGAGTAAATGGAACAATCCCATACTCATATGAAAGTACATAAAAATTAATTGCAAATATTGGAGAACTCATGAATCTAATTAAGATTAAATCGAAAAAACTGAGTGAACTATTTATTAACATAGGACAACAGCAGGGATTACTGATTAAGATGGGACGTAAAATTGCTCAAAAATCTCAAAAAAGTTGGAATGAGTTTGTTAAAACTTTATTAGAGGGACAAGGAAACTCAACCATAGAGAAAGCTTATCAAGATTTATTGGTCGCCGTAGAACAGTATAATTGCTATTATCAAAACCCTGTTACGTTGGAAGTTGTTTATGATTATTTTGTGGCGAAAATTATTCGTTCTATTCATCTTGAACCGATTAAATTTCCTGATCAATGGTATTTAGCTTGTACAAGAGAAGATATTCCCAAACCAGGGGATTTTGTTTCCTTGAAATTGTTTCAAGAACCCATAGTTATTATTTATCAAGAAGACGGATCAATTAAAGCTTTTTTAAATGTTTGTACCCATCGCCAATCCCCTGTTTTTGAAGGACAAGGATGTGTCGAAAGTAATAAACAAGTTCTTTGTCCTTATCATGGATGGGCATTTGGTTTAGATGGAAAATGCAACAATGCACCTGGAGCAAATAGGGGGGAATTTGGCAACAATTTTGATTTGAATTTATACAATTTACAAGAGATAAAAGTTAAGCAAGAGGGGCAATCTATTTTTGTTCAATTAAGCTCAACGACATCTGAAATAACTTACTTAAAACGAGATAATACAGTAGAAAATATCAGTGTAAAAATCGCTAAATTACTTGATCAAGTTAGCCCTGGTTATGCAGAAGGGAAAACAGCTTCACTTGCTGAACCGATTCGCCTCTGGCTAAAAATTGGTTGTTTGGAAACAGAGTTAACTACATTAGTTTCATCTCTTAATAGTTCTCAAGAAATTTCTGCTTTTCAAGAGACTGAAAGAATAATTGACTCTTTACTTAAAGAGCTTAAACAAGGAATTTTGATGGTAGAGCAGCAAGAGTTAACTATTCCATTAGAGGATATTTTAGAGCGGATTGGAATTTCGCAAGTAGAAGACAAATTAAAGTCACTTAATTCCCTTGATCCTTTGAATTTAGGGAAAGAAAATGACCATCAAACCAAAAATCAATCAGAGGAAGAAATAACTGAATTAAATGGGAAACCATTACCTATTTGGGTGTATGGAGATCCAGCCCTTTTCTCTCTAGAAATTGACAAATTAATTATCCCCACTTGGCAATTTATTTGCCACATCAACGAAGTTCCAAACCCCAGAAACTTCACTTGGTTAGATATTATTGGGGAGAGAGTGTATGTCATCCGAACTGATGAAGGGGACTTATTTTCAGGAAAACTAAAACACCTAGATGAACGCAATTATTGTCCTAATTTTAATTTACCAAATTACGGATTAGAACCAATTGACATTGATGTTTTTTATGGCTTTATTTTTATTCGTTTGAGTTGGGAAGGTCCTAGATTGAAAGAATTATGGTATCAAGCTGACTTACTCAACCCCTATAACTTAGAAACCATGAAACCCATTAATGGGATAGGACAATATGATATCAATGTTGAAGTTGACTATAAATTATTATGGGAAAACTTTTTAGAAGATTACCATTTTCCCATGATGCACAAGGGGTTAACTCGTCGTTTTAAACTATCAAGTGATTGTGAAGGAATAAATGGGATGATTATTCCGATGAAAGATCCCCCTTCTGCCCATTTAACCCCTACAGAGTTTAAATATTATCAAGCAGCTAAAACTTTAGGTACTCACACTTGGGAATATGAAAACCAACTAAAAGAAATAGCCGAAAAAACCCAATCACTCCCAGAAAAGTTATGTTATTCAGCCTTTTGTTCTATGTCATCTCAAGAAGAAATGCCCATGCCTTTTTCGTTAAGTGTCTTTCCCGAACACGTCCAAACCTTTTCTATTGTTCCAGGAGGAGCCAGAGAAAGTCGTTTTTATGTTCGCAGTTATGGCCATGAAGTTGATGCCAATTCTTCCCATTATCAAACCATACGAGAGGCACAACTAACGAATATTCAGTTATTAATTGAATCCTTACACGAAGATATTCGAGTTAACTATATCACCCAAGATAGTGTATCTTCTCAATTGTTTAAGAAAAAAGGTATATTTAGTATTGCTGAGTTAGATGTTGCTAAATTCCAACAAGCTGTTCGCCTGAAATTGCCCATAACCCAATCTCAAAATCGACCTTTCTAAATGTAAGTTTGGTTATCTAGAGTTCAGTCAAACCCTACTGTAAAAACGTCCCCTATTTGTCCTATTTTAAAATCCCGTATGACTATTACATCATCTGCCAATGCCACGAGCGATATCGAAACTCGTAAAACTGAACATTTGCGAGTTTGCTTACAAGAAGACGTAGAATCACCCAACATTACCACGGGTCTTGAAAAATACCGTTTTAATCACTGTTGTCTTCCTGAACTTGACCGTAGTGATCTTGATCTAACCACAATCTTCCTTGGTAAATCTTTGAAGGCCCCTATCCTCATTTCTTCCATGACAGGAGGCACGTCTCTAGCTCATTTAGTGAATACAAGGCTGGCAACAGTAGCACAACGTTATGGTTTAGCCATGGGCATCGGATCTCAACGCATTGCCCTTGAACAGCCTCAAGTTGCCCCTACTTTTGCCGTGCGACATCTTGCGCCCGATATTCTTCTTTTCGCTAATTTAGGGGCTGTCCAGTTGAATTATGGCTGTGGATTAGACGAATGTTTAAAACTGGTAGATTTATTAGAAGCTGATGCCCTGATTCTTCACCTGAATCCATTACAAGAATGGGTACAATCTAGAGGCGATAAAAATTTTAAGGGATTGTTAAATAAAATAGCTCAAATCTGTCTACAATTACCCGTTCCCGTTGTAGTTAAAGAAGTAGGAAATGGGATCTCATGGAGCATGGCGAAACAATTAATTGATGCGGGAGTCGCTGCCATAGATGTGGCAGGGGCAGGAGGTACCTCTTGGGCAAAAGTTGAAAGTCAACGGGCTAAAGATAAAAAACAGCAACATCTTGGACAAGTTTTTGCAGATTGGGGTTTACCAACAGCCGACTGCATTAACTCAATTCGAGCCATGAATTCTCGCATTCCTTTAATTGCTTCTGGAGGGCTTAAAAATGGATTAGATATTGCTAAAGTCATCGCATTAGGGGCAGATTTAGGCGGATTGGCTCGTCCTTTTCTTAGTGCCGCAGTTGAATCAGAAGCTGCTGTCGATGAGTTAGTTACATTTTTAATTGCTGAACTGGAAATTGCTTTATTTTGTACAGGAAATGCGAATTTAACTGCCCTCAAAAATTCCGGAGCGTTACAACCATGCTAAAATTTTCTATGGAATTTAATTATCCTAACCCTTCCCAAACCCCATTAAAAGTAGGAACCCTTGGACCTAACAATACCAGTAGCGGACACACTTTAAATTATCTGGCAAGTCAATGGCAAGCTGAAGAAATTACCGTCACTCCTTGTTGGTTTGATAGTTTCACTGAACTCAAAGATTCCTTACTCGATAATAAAGTTGATTTAGCCTTAGTTCCTCATGCCTATGAAAGAATTAATGATTTCTACATGGAACCGCAATTTAAACTGAGGTTTGTCTTCACTTATCCAACACCAGTTTATGGATTAGCTAAACGAAAAAATTCAGAATTAGTGACAGAAAATTGTACAATTGTTACCCACCCTGCGCCTTTTCCCCTACTACCTTATTTATTACCTAACTACCAAGATAAAATTAATATCAAAGTTAAATTTGTTAATTCTACTAGCATAGCAGCCCTTGAACTTAAAGAAGGATTAGCCGATTTAGCTATTACTAATGAACAGGCTTTAAAAGATAATGACTTAGAATTTATTGCAATCTATGGAAAAATTGATATGAGTTGGTCTATTTTTCAAAAACAAAGTTTGTTAAGTTAAAATGTGAGTAATTTACAAATCAAAAGTCTCAAAAAATATGTTAATTAAACATTAAATATATCCCTAGTCAACGGCAGGAATCTTATTTCTGTAAATTCTAAAAATCGCCCACACAGTAAAAAAATGTCTCAATTTTTCCCAGAACAAAAAATTATCAATGTCAATGAACAGGTTGAATTATTAGCGTTTCAATGTGAAGATACTGTGATTCAATTAGCTTCTATTGCACCAGGGGCAACCTTTCCGCTTCATCAACATCAAGAAAGCCAAATCGGTATGATATTTAATGGCAGTTTAGAAATGGATATCAATGGGAATAAAACCATTATTCAACCTTTAGACCATGTTTATATTGCTGGTTCTAATATTCCTCATGGCTCAAAAAATCTCCTATCTCAAACAATTTTAGGGTTTGATGTAAAACGGATTATTCCTACTTCTTTATCTACGGAAAATCAGTCACAAATTCTTCGAGTGCTTCCGAATAAAACAAAAAACCTTGGACGATCTTGTCGCTCTGTTAAAGGAGCTTGGTTTGAAATTATTATTACTGAAATTCCGCCTAAAAAAAATATTCCCAAAAAACAATCTTCTTTGCCTATAATGGGAATAACCCTCAATAGTAAATTAGAGGTTCAAATAGAAACAGAAAAACAACAAGTAGCTTATGGAAATATTTATTATACTCCGGCTAAAACTGCTTGTGAAGTATCTAATTTGACAGATGATACTGTTTCCTTACTTGAGATTATATTAGAGGAATTATAAAGATGGATTTAGGATTAACTAAAAAAGTAGCTTTAGTGACAGGAGCAAGTGCAGGAATTGGTTTTGCGATCGCAGAAAAAATGGCAGCAGAAGGCTGTTGTTTAATCATTTGTGGTAGAAATAGTCAAACACTAGAAAAAGCTCATCAAGCATTACTTAAATTCCAAGGAGAAGTTATTAGTGTCATAGCAGATGTCCAAGATGAAACAGACTCTCAAAATTTAGTTAAACAAGCTTTAGAAAATTTTGGTAAAATTGACATTTTAATCAACAATTCAGAGGGAGCTAGTTTTGCCGGAGACTTGATAGAAAATATTTCAGATAAAGCATGGAAAAACACATTTGAAGGTAAATTAATGGGCTATATCCGCATGACAAATTTAGTGTTACCCAAGATGAAAAGTCAACAATGGGGGCGAATTATTAATATTATTGGAACATCAGGAAAAGAGCCTTCTGCCCATTTAATAAAATCAGGGGTTGTCAATGCAGGATTAATTAATTTTACCAAAGCAGTAGCTACTCAAGTTGCTAAATACAATGTCTTAGTTACTGCCATTAATCCTGGTATTATTGATACTCCAAGACATCGACAATATTTAGACATTAATGCTCAAAAGCAAGAAACAACTATTGATTTTATTCGAGAAAAAATAATCAATAATATTCCCATTAAACGCATTGGAAATTCTAGTGAAATTGCAAACCTAGTCACTTTTCTTTCTTCAGAATGTGCCAGCTATATAACAGGAGTAACCATTCCAGTCGATGGCGGTTTGTCCACTGCGGCCTTCTAATTTATCAACCATAATCATCGAAAATAACCGACAATATTAACACAAAAAAAATGGTCATCTCCAAAAAATCGAACAAAACCAAAGATATCGAATCTATTTATCCCCTGTCTCCGACTCAGGAAGGAATGTTATTTCATACCCTTTATCATCCTGAGTCTTATGTTTACTTTGATCAATTTTGTTTGACACTTCAAGGAAAACTTGATATTGCAGCTTTTCAACAAGCTTGGCAAAAAATATTAGATAGACATCCCATTTTCAGAACTCTATTTATTTGGAAAAATCGTAAGCAACCCCTTCAAGTAGTACGCAAACAAGTTAAATTACCTTGGGTTAATCATGATTGGAGATCACTCTCAAAACAAGAGCTAGAAACTCGTATTGATGCCTTTTTAGAAGAAGATAGAAAACAAGGGTTAACAACAGATCAAGCTCCTCTAATGCGCTGTAATTTAATTCGAGTTAGTGATGATAATTATCAACTGATTTGGAGTTTTCATCATCTTCTGTGTGATGGGTGGAGTTGGCCGATTATTCTTCAAGAAATTTTTACTTTCTACGATGCTATTAAACAAGGAAATTCGATTAATTTACCTAGCCCCCGTCCTTATCAAGACTATATTAATTGGTTACAACAGCAAGATAAAGTCTCTGCCGAAAATTTTTGGAAAAAGAACCTAAAAGGATTCAAATTTCCTATTTCTTTAAATCAAGATAAATCATGTCAAAAAACAGATAAAACCTATAATATTCATCAAAGAAAATTATCAACTTCACTTACCAATCAATTAAAATCCTTTGCCACTCAAAACCATCTTACCCTTTCGACCCTAGTTCAAGCAGCTTGGGCTTTACTATTAAGTCGTTATAGTCAAGAAAAAGATATTGTTTTTGGCACAGTTGTTTCTGGTCGAACTTCTAATTTGTCGGGAATAGAATCCATGGTAGGGCTTTTTATTAATACCCTACCCACAAGAATCAAAGTACCTAAAGATACAAAAATTATACCTTGGTTACATCAAATTCAAGAACAACATATTGAAGGAGAGCAATATTCTTATAGTTCACTGGTTGATATTCAGGGGTGGAGTGATATCTCTAGAAATGATTCATTATTTGAGACAATTCTTGCCTTTGAAAATTACCCTACTACCACTACATTTCAAGAGCTTCCTGATGGATTAAAAATTATCAATATGGAAGATATTGGACAAACTAATTATCCTTTAGTGGTGAGAGCGATTCCTTTTTCTGAAATGGCTTTGATGATTAATTATGAGGAAAATTATTTTGATTTTAACACGATTGACCGTATGCTTGGTCATCTACAAACTTTATTAGAAGAAATTATTATTAATCCTTATCGTTTTCCTAAAGATATAGTAATGCTGACTCAAGCAGAACGGAAAATGATCTTAAATGAATGGAATAATACTCTCTCTTTATTTCCCATTAATCAATGTGTTCATCAACTCTTTGAGAAGCAAGTTAAAAAAACACCTAACGCAGTAGCAGTTGTCTATGAAAATCAATCATTAACCTATCAACAGTTAAATCAAAAAGCGAATCAGTTAGCACATTATTTGCATCATTTAGGTGTTAAAGCAGATAGTTTAGTCGCTATTTGTCTTGAAAGGTCTTTAGATATTGCTGTCGCTATTGTAGCAACTCTCAAAGCTGGAGGTGCTTGTGTTCCTATTGATCCTAACTATCCAGAAGAACGAATTAATTTTATCTTAGAAGATAGCACGGCAAAAATTATTTTAACACAAGATTCTTGCTCACTAATACTATCTAAAGAAAATTCACATCATTTGATTATATTAGAGCATCAATGGGATGAAATCAGTCAAGAACTTTCTCACAATTTAGATGTTCAAATTGATGATTCTCATTTAGCATATCTTATTTATACTTCTGGTTCTACTGGTATACCTAAAGGGGTTGCTGTTCCCCATCGTTCACTTACAAATTTAGTAGAACACCATCGAGATAAAATGCTAACTGGGGGTAGTGTTCTTCAATTTGCCTCTTTTAGTTTTGATGTTAGTTATCATGAAATGGTGGCTGCTTGGTGTTTTGGAGGAACTCTATATATTGCCTCTGAAGAAACTCGTTTAGATTTAGATAAATTAGTTGATTTACTAGCCAATCATTCTATTGAAAAAGCTATTCTTCCAGTTACTTTGTGGCAACAAATAGCTGAATTATATGGTGATAAAATTTATCTTTTTAATAACTTAAAAGAAGCGATTGCGGCGGGAGAACAATTACAAATTACACCTCCCATGATTGCTATGTTCAAACAGTTAAAAAAATGCAGACTTTATAATTTTTATGGTCCTTCTGAAGCTGATTTAGTCACAGCTTATGCTTTTAGTGAGTATCCTGAGCAATGGCCCCTTTATCCTCCCATTGGGAAACCAGCTATTAATGTAAAAGTTTATTTATTAGATGAAGATTTACACCCTGTTCCGTTAGGTCGTATTGGAGAATTATATGTTAGTGGTGCAGGCTTGGCGCGAGGTTACTTTAATCGACCAGAATTAACCACTAAAAAATTTATTTCTAATCCTTTTTGCCAACAAAATAAAAATATTTATAAAACAGGAGATTTGGCCCGTTATTTACCTGACGGAAATATTGAATTTTTAGGTAGAATAGATGACCGAGTAAAAATTAGAGGTTATAGTGTTGAATTAGGAGAATTAGAAGCTGCATTAAATCAACATCCTTCCCTGAGCCAAGGAACTGTTAAAGTGTATGGAACAACGGCAACTGATAAATACTTGTGTGCCTATTTTGTTCCCCTAAAAACTAAAACAATTACCATGGAAGAATTGCGGGATTTTCTCACAGAACAACTTCCTGAATATATGATTCCTTCTGTTTTCATTTCCATGGAGTCATTGCCATTAACATCTAATGGTAAAGTTGACCGCAAAAAATTGCCAGAACCTACCAGTAACCGACCAGAATTAATTCAAAATTATGTTGTACCAAATACACCGACTGAAGAAATATTGACGGTGATTTGGCAAGATATTTTAGGATTAACAAAAGTTGGAATATATGATAACTTTTTTACCTTGGGAGGACATTCTTTATTAGCAACTCAAGTCATTGCTATAATTCGCAAGACCTTTAATCTAGAGTTACCCATAAAAAATTTATTTGACTCTCCTACCATTGCTTTATTAGCTAAAGATATTGAAAAAAATACTAATAACAGAAATAGTCAACCTATTATCTCAAATTCACTACAATTATTACAAAACCAATTAATCCCAATTTCTTTAAATCAGTTGGAGTTTTGGTTTTTTGAACAATTTTATCCGAGAAATTCTGTGTATAATTTGCCTTTGATTTATCAAATTAAAGGCAAACTAAATATTACCATTCTAGAAAAAAGCTTAAAAGAAATTGTTAAACGTCATGAAATTTTACGAACAACTTTTATTTATCAAGATGGACAAGTTTTACAAAAAATTAACCCTGAAATAGTTTTAGATTTTTCTATCGTTAACCTACAAAATCTAAGTGAAAAAGAACAAGAAAAAGTATCCCAGAAATTAGCATCTGAAGAAATATATCAACCTTTTGACTTAGAAAAAGGTTCATTATTTCGTAGTAAACTTTTTCAATTATCCGATGATAACTTCCTCTTTGTTGTCACCATGCACCACATTATTTCTGATGGTTGGTCTTTTGGAATTTTCATTCGAGAATTAGGTATTATTTACGAAGCTTTTTGTCAAAGCAAACCTTCCCCACTCACTGAATTACCCATTCAATATGCTGATTTTGCTTTTTGGCAATGGCAATCGCGCAATCAAAAATCATGGCAGCCGCACCTTGATTTTTGGAAACAATATATAGGGGTTAATCCCCCTATTTTAAATCTTCCGACTGATTATCCACGACCCCAAAAAAGAACTTTCAAAGGTGATACTTATCCCATCCCTATTTCCTCAGAATTAACTAATGCTTTAAAAGTCTTAAGTCAGCAAGAACAGTCCACTTTATATATGACCTTACTCTCAGCTTTTAAACTATTATTATTTTATTACACACAACAAGAAGATATTATTATAGGGGGAATAATTGCCAATCGTAATCGACCAGAAACTCAAGATTTAATTGGCTTTTTTGTTAATCTTTTACCTATATATACTAACTTGGATGGTAATCCAAGTTTCCGAGAGTTATTGCGTCGAGTTCGTGAAGCAAGTTTAGGAGTTTATTCTCATCAAGAAATTCCTTTTATAGAATTGATAGAATACTTAAAACCGAGACGAGATCCCAGATATTTATTACTAACTCAGGTAGGATTTATTTTTCATAACAGTTCAAAAACAGATTTAAAAATGGCTGATCTTACCCTGAAAGAATATTTTCTGGACACAAACACAAAAGAAGCAGATACAGCAGAATTTGATTTAACCATGTCTTTAGAAGAAACGAATCAAGGTGTTGACGGTTATCTCGTTTATAGAAGTGACTTATTTGCGCCAATCACGATTGCTAAAATGGGTCAACATTTCCATCAATTATTAGAAAATATTATTACTAACCCGGAGGAAAAACTCTCTAAGCTTTCCCCTTTATCTACACAAGAATATCCTCCAGTCAATTCCTTATTGACTGCGGTTAATAGCATTGAATCTACCAATGTTATTGAACCTAGAAATTCAACAGAAAAAGTCCTAGCTCATATCTGGAAAAAAGTCTTAGGATTAGAACAGGTAGGGATTTATGACAACTTTTTTGAACTAGGAGGAACTTCTCATCAAGTGCTTCAAGTCATGAATGAACTTAGCAAAAAAACAAAAAAAAATATACCATTATGCCACTTTTTTGAGCAACCAACTATAGAAAATCTGGCAACAATAATTAAAATTAATCAACCTTGATAATGGATGGAACAATGACTAATTCTTGGACAATTGAAGATAGTAAAAAGCTGTATCGTATTCAAGATTGGGGAACTCCTTATTTCTCAATTAATGATAAGGGAAATATTGTTGTTTTTCCTCAAGGAGATTCCCAAGTTTCTTTAGATTTATTTGATCTAGTTAAATCTCTAGAAAAACGTAACATTAAACCTCCGTTAATTATTCGATTTCCTGAAATTTTATCTGATAGAATTAATAGATTAAATAAATGTTTTGAAACAGCAATTAAACGTTATGGCTATCAAGGAACTTATCAGGGAGTCTATCCGATCAAATGTAATCCGCACCGTCATTTAGTCGAAAATGTAGTTCAGTTTGGTCAACCTTATAATTTTGGATTAGAAGTAGGATCTAAACCGGAATTGATGATTGCTTTAGCTGTTTTAGATAATCCGAAAACCTATCAAAAAGAAGATTCAAAACCTCTTTTAATTTGTAATGGTTATAAAGATCAGGAATACATTGAAACAGCCCTTTTAGCTCAATGTTTGGGTAAACAATCAGTTATTGTAATTGAACAACTATCAGAATTATCTTTAGCACTTGAAATTAGTAAAAGATTGGAGATTTTTCCTGTTTTGGGTATTAGAGCAAAACTTAATACAAAAGGTTGTGGACATTGGGAAAATTCTACAGGTGAGCGAGCCAAATTTGGCTTAACAATTCCTCAAATTATGGAGGCTATAAATCTTCTCAAAAAGGAGAATAGATTATCTTGTTTACAACTTCTTCACTTCCATATTGGCTCTCAAATTTCTTCAATTACTACCATTAAAGATGCCATTCGAGAAGCAACTCAAATTTATATCCAACTAGTAAAATTAGGTGCGTCCATGGGGTATCTGGATGTGGGTGGGGGACTAGGAGTCGATTATGATGGTTCTAAAACGAATTCTCCTGCTTCCAAGAATTATAATATGCAAAATTATGCCAATGATATTGTAGCAGAAGTAAAAGAGGTTTGTGAAGGGGAAAATATTGCTATGCCAGTATTAATAAGTGAGAGTGGAAGATCCATTGCTTCCCATCAATCTATTCTCATTTTTGATGTACTTTCTACCAGCAATTGTGCCACAATAAACCTCAAATCTCCCTGTCAAGATGATCAGCTAATTGTTCATGATATTTGGGAAATATATCAATCTATTAGTATAGATAATTATCAGGAAAGTTATCATGATGCAATTCAATTTAAAGAAGAAGCAATTAGTTTATTTAACTTAGGTCATTTGAGTCTATTAGAAAGAGCTAAGATTGAAAATATATACTGGGCTTGTTGTTCTAATATTTTAGAGATTATTCAACATCAAAATGAAATACCAGAAGATTTAGAAGATTTAGAAAAAAGTCTGAGCTCAGTTTACCATATTAATCTTTCTATTTTTCAATCTGCACCTGATACTTGGGCGATAAAACAACTCTTTCCTATTCTGCCGATTCATCGCCTGAACGAGAAGCCAACTAAAAAAGCAATTTTAGCTGATTTAACTTGTGATAGTGATGGCAAAATCGATCATTTTATTGATTTTAGAAAGGTTAAAAATTTTTTAGAATTGCATTCTCTAGAAACTAATGATCCTGACTCTACTTTTTCCAATTCCCACTCTTTAAATTCCTTGGCTAAACTCCCGAAATATTATATCGGAATGTTTTTGGTAGGAGCTTATCAAGAAGTTATGGGGAACCTCCATAATCTTTTTGGTGATACTAATCTTGTTCATATAATCATGACCTCTAACAGTTATCATATTGAACAATTTATTAAAGGAGATACGATGATAGAAGTTCTCCAATCTCTAGATTATAATGCTCATGAATTATTAGAACAAATTCGACTTTGTAGTGAAAAAGCATTACAAGATAAAAAAATCACTTTTGCCCAATTACAACTTTTACGACAAAACTATGAGCAAAGTTTAAGTGGTTATACTTATCATGCTGTAGATTAAAGTTATGACTGAAGTTCTCCCCAGATAAATTAACAAAAGCCCCATCTAGAGAGACTTATAGAGATTTTTAAAAGTTGCTAGATAGCTTTCAATAACTCACCTAGTTTAATTTCTGGGGGAATCAGATTTTATTAAGAGTCAAACGTTGTCGTATTATTTTAAGATGAAGTTTTTTCATTCGGAATATTTAAGAGTTGATGGGCTTCTTCTAATACCTTGTGGATTGTATCTTGATGAGGACTATTTTTCAAGTAAGGTTCTAAATCAAACTTAGATAATTCTTCGGCTGTGTTACCAGGAAACCAAGGATCTTTTGTTTTTAAATGATTATAACGTTTTTGAGCATACTCCAACATATCATAAGCCACGGCTAAATTTCTTAACCATAAAATAATAGGAATATTGATTTTTCCAGGGGTTTCTTGATAGGAAGGTAAACCAACATACCAACTATTCACCCAGTCTTTTCCTAAGCTGGAGATCGCCTCTGTTTGCAAACGGTTTAAAATAGGTGTTAGAATTTCATCGGCTTGCTCTAAAAGTCCGATAACCTTAAGGTGTTCGTCAAAATCTGAGGGTTGAGCAGCGCCTAAACTTAAAGTATGAATTTGAGGATGGCTTAAACAAAACAGATCATTGAATAACATTGGACTTAAAGGGTAACATAAATCGACTAATTTTTGGGGTGGTTTATAGAGCATTCCTCCTTTATCACAGGGACTAATAATAAAAACTCCTAAATCATAATAATTGGCTGTTTCAATGGCTGACCAATTAAATTGATTAATATAATACCAATGCAAATTTACATAGTCAAATTGATCAGTTTCAATCGTTTTTATAATTAAATTTGTCGGGCCATGGGTAGAAAAACCTCGAAAACGAACTTTTCCCTCCCTTTGTAATTGTTTAATCACATCCAGACAACCTTGAAAACAAATGCTGTCATTCAGTTGTTGCTCATTATTAATGCCATGTATGGTTAATAAATCTACATAATCTAACCCCAAATAAGCCAAAGATTGCTCAAATAAATGCCGAAATTGTTGCGGATCAGATTGAGGCATTACTTTAGTTTGTATAATGAGTTCTTGACGAGATAGTTCAGATAAAATTGCGCCTAACTGCATCTCCGAAGTGCCATAAATGCGGGCTGTCTCTAGATGATTAATGCCAACTTCTAGGGAACGATGAATGGTAGCTTCTGCATTTTTTTGATTGTCTTGGGGAATTAGTTCTTGAGGGTACTCTTTAAATTCATCATAAATAAACCGAACGCCCCCACAAGAAAAAATGGGCATTGGTATTCCTGTTCGTCCAAATCTACGATATTGCATTTTAAATTGTTAATGTTTTCATTATTTTAAATATAATGTATTAGGAACAATAAAATCAGGAGTTACAATAGTTAAAGATTTTTTTAAAGTTTCTCTAATCTCTTTTAAGTCCTTCGTTGTCAATTCAACTTCTTGCTTATTGAGATTTGCTTTTGATAAGACTGTATTTGCCTGTGAGTCTTTCTCTAATACTTTTAATACTTGGTGTAAATTAGTTATTGGTAGATCACAGTATTTTAATAGTTCTAAAATAGTTTGTTTGGGACTAGTTTTTAAGGTTTTAAAACGAACAGCAATAGAAGAAGGAAATTGTGTTTCAAGGGATAGATAACGCTCCATCACGGACAACCATGCTAAGGTCAAAATTTTGACATAAGATAAGGATTTATTATGCTGATAATTGGCAACTAAAGGGCTAATTTGACTTGCTTCCTTCTCTATTTCAAGTAAGGAGTCAATATTATTAGGAATATCTCCTAAAGAAGCTCTAAATGCTGATTTAATCCAACTTTTAGCATCACGATATAAGAAAATAATTTTAGCTTCAGGAAACTGTTTTAATATTAAATCTGCTAGTTCAATTCCATAACTTCTAAATTTAATGACCTGTGTATAGGAAAGAAATGACCTACATAATAACTTCGTACAGTTTTCAACTAATTGACTGATTTCCGGATCATTACTTCCATCCCATTGTCTCATAATCACCAGTTGATCATATACTCCTGGTTCTGAAAAGCTGACGGTATTTTTGATTTGATTAAATATAGAATTAAGTAGGGTTGAACCACAACGTCCCACTGAATAAATTATGACAAGTTTTTTTGGTTTTTCTACCTCTTGTGCTATTTTAGATAAATCTTCAAATGTAACGGCGATTAATCGTTGAGCATAGTCATATTGTGCTTGATAGAAAAAAGGAAATTGATAAAGATTAATATTTGGATTAGTTTCTACAAAAATTGCTATTTTTTGTGAGAATTCTAGACAATACAAACTAATATTAGATTGATTGATAATACTATCAATATCTATTCTTTCTACCTCTTGATAGTCAAAATCTTCTAAAGAAGGAATAGATAGAAAATGAGGTTTGATTTTGCTTTTTATTTGAAGGATTTTAGCTGTTTTTGTCATTATTTATATTGTAGATAAATTAGATTAAATAGAATGAATTGGATAACTCATGATGTTAAATTTTATAACCAAATAGCTTAATTTCTTTTTCAAATAGTTGGGCAATTTTTTCTATTTCTTTTTGATTGAACATTATCTTGGATGATTTTTTGTCTTTTCGATATGTTCCTTTAGCTCTAGGGAGTAATATCTTTCCTGGAAGATTAAGTTGTAAAAAAATATTTTCTAGTTCTGCTTCTAAATTTTCATATAAATAAACTTTATTAACTACAATTTCATTGTTAATGGTATAAATATTGAACCCCCATTGTCGCAAACCAGTAATCAGATCCAAATTGATAAAATCTGAAAAAGAGAGCAATTTTTCTTCCTCAGTTAAATAACTAATATAGTGATAATATAGTGAAATTACACGCTCCCAAGGATTTCTTTCAAAGCAAAACTTATAATATTCATCCCAAATTTCATCATGCAGCCAACTTCTTATCTCCCTAGCTGAGATATGATTATAAAATGTCATTGACTTTGGCTCTTTAAACAACTTTTTCTCCGCAGTAATCGGTAAAAATTTATAATTTTGAGGACCTGGATAACCTAAACTTTTTCTAATTGCTTCGTCTTCTTCTACAATGGGAGTAATAATATCATTTTCTCCACAAAATCTAGAAAGGGCAATTTCCAGGCTAGTTCCAGCCGTTTTTGCCGTTTTAAGAAATATAAATTTATATTTATGAGAAATAATCACAGCAGTATTTGATGATACTCTTATCGGATAAGTGATCAATTAAGAAGATAGTGTTTTTTTATTTTTTGCAAAAAAACACCAGGATAAGCTATCCTTATTGAACATTAGGCATTATATCACAACAGGAGTCTTTTTGGGTAGTTGTTATTTGCTTTTCTTTATATTTGATTAAAATTGTATAAAATACTCTATTTTCAAGCTTGTTTTTAAGTACAATAAACTAAAATCATTACTATTAAACTGCTCAACCGTGAAAATTGCCTTTTTTGATTATATCTGGACTCTTGCTGAACCGCCAAAATTTGGCTCAGGTATTTTATGTTATCAGTTAGCTCTTCGTCTTGCTCGCTCAAATAATGTTATTTTTTATGGTTCAAAAGCTCCCGACCATCAGGAATTAGAATATACTCAAGATGGCATTACTTATCATAGAATTTCTACCAACTTAATTGATAAAATATTAGGCTGGTTACGAGTGCTAGATGATTGGAATTTTTTTTCTAGAAAGCGTCCTTTTTATGCTTCAAGATTATGTGATTTTAGATATTATTGGCAGATAGGTAAAGATTTGCAATCCCAAAATTGTGATGTTATTCAAATCAATTTTACTTTTCATGTTGCCCCCCTAATTCGAGCTTTAAATCCTCAAGCAAAAATTGTTGTCTTTTTACAGACTGAATGGTTAACACAACTTGATCATCAGATGGTAGCCAAGCAATTAGAAGCAGTGGATCTTATCATTGGATGTAGTAACTATATTACTAATAAAATCCGTAATCAATTTCCTACTATCCCTTGTGAAACAGTTTTTAATGGCGTAGATATCAATCATTTTAAGGTTAATCCTGAAGTAAAAAACACTCAAAAGGAGGGAATAGTCACTTTACTTTTTGTTGGTAGAGTCTCACCAGAGAAGGGAATACATATTTTGTTACAAGCTTTTAATCAGGTAATCTTAAAGTATCCTCAAGTTCAGCTTAAAATAGTTGGGCCTGAAGATCAATATGGTGTGTTACCAGTACAAATGCTTGATACAGAAGATCCTTATGTTGAAAATTTGATTCCCTTTTACCAAGGGAAATATAGTCAACAATTACGACAAATAATTTCTGCTCATGCAGCTAGTTCAGTCTCTTTTGTTGGACCCATAAAACAACTTGATTTAGTTGAACATTATCAGAAAGCAGATATTTTTGTGTTTCCTTCTGTATGGAATGAACCTTTTGGAATTCCCTTGGTCGAAGCAATGGCGATGGAACTACCTATTATTGCTACTCATAGCGGTGCCTTTCCAGAAATTGTAGAAGATGAAAAAACAGGCTTATTGGTTGAACGTGCTAACCCTGATGCTTTAGCTACTGCAATTTTGCAACTTCTTGAGGATAAAAATCTCCGTGATGTCATGGGAAAAGCTGCACGAAAACAGGCTGTTAACAAGTTTTCCTGGGAAAAAATTAATGAAAACTTATTAATTAAGTATCAGAATCTGTTTGGTAGTGATAAATATGTAGTGAAAACTAAAATTAGCTGATTTTAAAATGCTTAATTTTTTGGAGTTATTTTTAATTTTTACTAATTAGTTATATCCCACATTCCGCACTTCAAAAAAGTAGCATAATCGTAGTATGAAATCAGGGGCTA
>NZ_JAYGHQ010000024.1:0-45096 GCF_034931425.1 Crocosphaera sp. XPORK-15E | reverse complement strand
TTTAAACCAAATTAACCAATTGTCAATTGTCAATTGTCCATTGTCCATTGATAAACTATCCGAAAATTTTTCTAGCTACCATACAATCTTCCTGTATTTGACATTTCAGCGCATTTAAAGAGGGGAATTTTTGTTCAGGCCGTAGAAATTTTTCTAACATTACAGTTAAGGTTTGTCCATATAAATCCCCTGACCAGTCTAATAGATGAACCTCAACCGTGGGAACTTGACCATTAACAGTGGGACGACTCCCAATATTCATCACTCCCTTGATCTCTGTGGCCGTTTCTAGTTGAACCGTAACACAATAAACCCCACGACGGGGAAGGAGTTTATTAGGGGGAAGTTGCAGGTTAGCAGTAGGAAAACCTATGACTCTACCTACCTGTTGCCCTGTTACTACCATGCCTTGTAGAGAATAGGGATAGCCTAACATCTCTTTCGCTTGAATTACGTCCCCACTCCCCAATGCTTGACGAATGCGGGAACTACTAATACGAAGGGTATCATCAACCAGGAGTGAACAGGTTTGTAGAGGGGTAATATGAACGCATACACCAAAATTAGCGGCGATTTCCTTTAATTCGTCTGCTGTTCCTATGCGTCCCTGGCCAAAGCGAAAATCTTGCCCTACACTAATATATTTGGCGTGGAGTTGTTTGACTAAAATATCAGCCACAAAATCTTGGGGACTAAGTGAGGCTAAACCCCGATCAAAAGGCAATCTTACTAATTGTTTAATGCTGAGGGACTGAAGTAATTTAACCTTTTCTGTGAGAGGGGTAAGCAGTTGACGCGGTTTCCCGCTAAAAAATTCCTGGGGATGGGGTGTAAAAGTCACAACGGTGGAAATTTCAGCTTCTGGGCGTTGCCAAATGGGTTGCAAGACTTGGCGATGTCCAAGATGGATACCGTCAAAGTTCCCTAAGGCGATCGCCGTTGGGGTGAATACGTCAGTTGTTGATGAAGTTACCCACAGATTGGATTGATTGTACATGGTTTCGGAGTTACAAGTGTAGCGTCCGCCTTCTTGATCACTTTCCGTATCGTACCAAATCTCACAGAATTAACTAACAACTGCGGTTAATTTCTTCCTGTAACCAAGGATCAACTGCTTGGCCGTCTCGTCGCCGTAATTCAATACTAATCAGGGTTTTTACCTTAGCATTGGGGGGCGTAGGTTGGGGATGAAATAGGATCTCGTAAGCATTGGGATCTTCATTTTGTTCCTTTAACCAATCTTGCACTTTGATGGCGCAAAAAAAGGACTGTCCTTGGTCGAACATTTGGGAAATCTGCATTTGTAGGGTATGGGGATTAATTCTCGACATGGGAATTCAATTAGGGATTGTTAAAGACTCTTTTTAATTTAACAAACTAGATTCAATGGTGGTTGAATATTTACATTTTTTAATGGCTGTTTAAGTTTAAAGATAATTGTTCGATCTCTGGTAATTTAACTGATGATTGCTCATTAAGTTGATAATTTCGGATAAATAACTCGTTGCCTTTACTGGCGGTTTTTTGTTGATAGTTATTCATGCCATATTGTAATTGCCAAGGGATAATTATAAATTTCTCAAAATACTCTCTGATTTCTGGGGAATCATCATAAGTAATTAACCATTGATGTTGACATTTTGCCATTGCCTCGGCAAATTCTCCATGATTAAATGAGGTGTGTAAGTTGCCATCTTTCCCATAAAGTCTAGATTTAGTTGCTGCTAAATAAGGGGGATCTAAAAAAATAAAGACCTCTTTTCCTTTTTCCTTAACAACGTCACGATAATCTAAATTAGTAATGTAAATATCTGGGAGAATATTACTTAGGTTTGCCAAGCGATCAATAGATGATTCAGTAAATCTTGTATGAAACGCTGATTGAGAAAATCCTCCTGATTCAACAGTACCGGAAAAAGTAATTCTGTTTAAAATAAAGAAACGAATTGCTCTATCAAAGTCTGATAATTCTGTTATGTCAACTTGGGTTAATTCTGCAAAGAGTGTTTTGCCATCTGTACGGGTTAATTTGATTTCTCGAAGGGTTTTTACTAATTCCTGTAAATGGGATTGAGCAAATTTCCAAAACAAGTATAATTCTGGGTTTAAATCATTAATCCAAATCTTAAGATCTGGTTTAATTTGTTTTAGATAAATGAAGACTGAACCCCCACCAACAAAGGGTTCTCTGTATTCAGTAAAATCTTGAGTAAGTTGCTGTTCAATTTGTTTAATCGCTCTTGATTTTCCGCCAGGATAACGTAAAGGACTTTTAATCATAGTGTTTTTCAAAAGTATTTATCAAGAAAAGTCTAAACTTAATTGAATGTGATTGACTGGAGTTTCCGAGTCCTTAATTTTGACTTTTAAGTTAAGATATTCTTCAAACCAAGGTTCGGAACTTCCTGGGGATTTTTGATCTCTTAATAACCATTGTTGAAAGACTTCTTCTCTGCCATCATTAGGGGTGACAACTTGATAGACTCTCACTCGTTTTTGCTCAATTTTTTGAGTACCAATTCCCGTTAAACCATAACCAATTTTATCTAACAAACGTCTAATAATTGTAATAGGACTGGCATTTTTAGCAATACCAATTCCCATAATTGTTTTGATATCACTGCGGTTATTAATAGCGATTTCTGCTAGTTTAATCAGATCAGGATCTCTATTAATTAGTCGTCGCTGAATATCCCTTAATAAAGTTGGAATGCCTAACACTTCCATTGTACCAATAATCGCCCCCAATTGGCAACCATTAAAATCGGGCAAAAATACGCCACCTTGGCCTTGTTCAATTAATTTTCTGGCTACAATTGTATCTCTATCTGCGAGATAATTACGCCCCATTGTTAAGAAGTAATGAATTCTGAGTTTTTGATACCAACCGTCATCATCTAAGGCCACTAATTGAGGGGTAACAGGAATACAATAGCGTCTTTGTAAATCATATTTTTTAAGCGCACGACGTTCTTTATTTGTTTTGACTAGACGTTTTTTTAAGGTTTGATATTGTTGATCACTCAACTCTTTTGTTTTGGCGATCGCTTCACATTCTGCTTTATAGTTTTGTTCTTGTACTTGCTCAATAGTTTCGGTTAACTCATTGACAGAATCATATTTATTATCTTGTTTTTGCGGCAGTTTTTTGATTTTTGGGGGTGGGTTAATCTGATGATTGGATGATTGAATAATGCTTAAAATAGAGTCCCGATAATTAATCATTTGAGCATTAACTCTGACGGACATTTTTGCCCAACAAAGTAGAGATTCTGCTTGAAATCCTGTATCTAAATCATCTAAATATTCTAAATCAGATTGTTGAAGTAACCGAATATTTAACTGAGTTAATCGATGACCAGAAGTTAAAAGATTAGGGATAGAAGTTGAGCCATTTCCCACTTTATTAAACCCATAAGAAGCTAACCAAAGATAACGGGGAATATTCTCTCGAATTCTTCCTAAAGATTGACAGATAGAGCTAGGGGTTTGTACTCCTTGAGCTAAACACCAAACTGAGGTAAAATGACCCTTAAGATCAATACTAACTCCTGTTTCAATGGAAGGACTAGTTAAGACAATATCATAGTTAACTAACACATCATTAAGGTTAGTTATACATTGATAAGCACCATGATTAGGATCGGTTAAAGATTCAGAATCAATGCGAAGAATTTTGGCAGTTGGAAATTGTTTTTGTAAATAAGATTCTAAAGTTTGTGTTCCCCATTTACTGCTTAATTTTTGGGCAGATAAACAGACAAAGGGTTTACCTCCTTGACGAATATGTTCAACTAAATCTTTGAGGAAGCGTTTCGGGGTAGTTTCTGGATAATTATAAGCTTCCCATGCTTCTGTAGGCTTAGGTTTCCAATGATTTTTAACAATAAATGGTTGTAGATTAATACCAGATAAAGTCATTAAATAGTCTAAAGAAATATCACTTAAATCTGCATCAGCAATCACGAGTTTTCCCTGACTACCTAAGACATTCTGTATTAAAGTTTTCAATGATTTAAGAATCGGAACACGATGATGATTACAGGTTTCTGAGTTTAAACCATGCCAAATAACTTGTTCAACTTCATCAATAATAACTAAAGCATCTTGCCAGTCATCAGGATTAAAATTTGCCTGGGAATTTTCATGTAAAGAGTCAATACATAACCCATAACCCAATTCTTTACTTAAGGAATTTTCCCGAACTTCTGTAATATAAGGTAAGCCAAAGCGTTGACAAAGTTGCTCAACCAATTTGATGCGATGTCCAATGACTAACACTTTTTGCTTTTGGGCGATCGCTTGGTTAACAATGGTTTCTAAAACTTGGGTTTTACCTGTGCCAATAGCTGATTTAATGCCAATTAATTTCGCAGTATTTGGAATGGGAAAAGGCTGAAGATAAGGACAGTTTACCTCAAGATTAGCAGGATAGGTTAATTGAGTTAATTCTCTGGCTTTCCAAGTCTCTAAAGGTAAGGCTTTTTGATATAATTCATCAAAGGCTTTTTGACCCTGATTAATAATAAAATCATCAATCCCTTTTCCCTGATCTGATGCCCAAGTAATGACTTTAACATGACATCCGGTTTGCGTAAATAAATAGCCTAATTTTTTAATCGCTGCATTAACCGCTTTAATAGTATTAGGTTTACTATCCTGATCAAAAATAATATATATTGTTCGTCCAGGGGTTGCCAACTTTTGTAATTGGGGGATAAGATGAGACTTACCAATGCGATTTCCCGCCTCATCTTTGGGAGTACGATAACCATTATTAATCCCAGGAAGGGCGATCGCTGCATATCCCGCAGTTAATAAAGCTCCTGCTTTTTTGGCTCCTTCTGTGATACAAAGGGGAATGGTAGGATGAGCGATGACCCATGACCAAAATCCTCGGTCGGGTTGCGTCTCGTCGATGATTTCTGAGGTAAAATTAATTTGATGGCGTTGTCCTACCTGTTCCCATAGGTGCAATGGAACTTTTAAGGCAAAGATACCTGTAGGAACTTGGGGCGGATGTTCATACTTAATCGGTTTATGGGCATTGTAACTCAGACGAGGCTGATCGGGTTTAAAACACCCCCATAAGTCCTCATTTCCTGTCATCACATCAACACCAGAACACCACCAACCCCCTTGTTCTGTGTGTTCATAACGCTTTAAGATGGTATTATTGACTCTGCCATCATTTCGTCTCGGAAGTGCCTCAGAATAGAGCAAATATTCCGAGGGAGAAGTCCCCGCTAAAGCAGTGACGTTAAGTGCGATCAGTTGTGCGTCGACACGACTATTTAACCATTCTTGTTGATGGTTCATTCTATCTTCTCCCTCAAATTGAATTCCCGCAAACTCTATATGTAGCGTTGGGATCTACTATCCTAGACGAAAGACTCTAAATATGGAAGATACTGATGAACTAGGTTTAGGGGTTGGCCCTTCGGGCCAACCCCTAAACCTAGCCCCTAACTGACATTTTTCGTCGCAATTGATCCAAAGCTGTACACTCACTTAAATAGCGAATCGAGGAGCGATCGCGGGTATCTCCAAACCGACATTCAATACTCTCTACTTTGCCATCAGGATCAGCAATACCAATATAAACTAATCCTACAGGTTTTGTGTCTGTCCCTCCCTCTGGCCCAGCAATTCCGGTTACACTTAACCCCCAGGATGTGCCTAATTTTTCTTTAACTCCTAAAGCCATCTGTTGCGCTACAGTATCACTAACGGCCCCGACTTGTTCTAAATCTTCTGATTTAACCCCTAATAGGGACATTTTCACCCGATTATCATAGGCAATAACTCCACCCCAAAAATAATCAGAACTTCCTGCTATCGTGGTAAACATTGCCCCTAAACCTCCTCCTGTGCAAGATTCAGCGACGGATACCGTTTCTTGCTTTGCCCGCAATAATTTTCCCACCACCTCAGCAATAGTCTCATCATCCTGCCCAAAATAGTCTAATCCGGCGATTTGTTTAATTTCTTCGGCAACAGGCTCAATAATGGCGATCGCTTCTGCTTCTGAGGTAGTTTTTGCACATATCCGCAAACGAACTTCCCCGACAGAGGCGTAGGGGGCAACAGTAGGATTAGTTAAATTAAATAAATGGTTAACCTTGGCCGCTAACCCTGACTCGCCAATGCCCCGAAAACGCAACATCCGACTAAAAATGATTTCTTTGCCCCAACCTTGGCTTTTGAGGTAAGGAGCCGCCGTTTCTGCCCACATCCGCTTCATTTCCGAGGGGACTCCAGGGAAAGTCATAATGACTAAATTAGGGACAGGTTGCCAAATTATGCCTGGGGCCGTTCCCCCAGGGTTCGGTAAAATAGTGGCCCCTTGGGGAAGTAAAGCCTGTTTACGGTTATTATCGGTCATCTCTCTCCCCCTTGCCGCAAATTTGCGTTGAATATCCTCAATAATTTCCGGTTTTTCTTCTAAGGGGGTGTTAAAAAGTTGGGCAATAGTTTCAGTTGTCAGATCATCGGGGGTTGGCCCTAAACCCCCTGTAAACAGTAAAATAGAAGCCCGTTTACTAGCAATATTAATCACTTCTTGTAAGCGAATGGGATTATCACCAACCACTGTTTGATAATAATGGGGAATGCCTAAACTGGCTAATTCTTTGGCTAAAAATTGCACATTGGTATTAACAATTTCCCCTAACAAAAGTTCTGTTCCCACGCAAATAATTTCTGCACTCATAAGATCTAATAATAATTATTCCTTAATTAACTCTACGGCATCTCGGCCATCAATTGCTTCGAGATAAACTTTTACCTGTTCTTTTGACGCTGTGGGCAGTTTTTTTCCGGTAAAATCAGGGTGAATGGGCAACTCTCGATGGCCCCGATCAACTAAAACTAATAAACGAATACATTGGGGTCTTCCATACTCACTAACAGCATTTAAAGCGGCCCGCATGGTACGGCCTTTATAGATAACATCGTCCACTAATATAACAGTTTTTCCTGTTAAATTAAAGGGAATTTTTGTCTTAGCAGGGGTACGGGTTTTAATGCGATCTAAATCATCTCGATAAAAGGTAACATCAATGGCCCCGACGGGAACTTTTATTCCTTCTAACATCTCAATTTGTTGGGCCAACATTTCGGCTAAAGGAACCCCTCTTGTATAAATTCCCAGTAATACAATATCAGAAAGATCTCCTGATTTTTCGAGAACTTGAGAAGCTAAACGGGTAAGAATACGGCGAATTTGTTCAGTAGAAAGGATCTTTTTGATCATCCTATCTCCTTAGATTAATAATAAGAATTTTATTCTATCAATTTTGCTTCGACTCGTAATTTATTTAATTCCCTAACCAGTCTTTCTCCTTGATGATTGTACATGGGAACTGATAAAGTGGCGGGTAATTCTTTCATCAGGTTTCGCGCCATAATTAAAGAACAACCAGAAATCCTGGCGATCGCATTAGCTCCTTCAAAAGCTGCATCCTCATTAGCGGCTTTTTCAACGTAAATGTGCCATTGTTTCGGTTTAATGGCTAGTCGCCCTTGTTCAATACATCTTAACCCATCAATGGTGGCTAAGACAATTAAGCGATCGCCGACAGACAAATTTATATCATCGTAGGGCATCAAATTAGAGGAATTGGGGGGTTTTTGATGCAAGATAGGAATTACACCATAACCATAGGCTACCTCAGCTAATAACAGCCCGTTTAAGGTATCTCCGGCTTCAATTTGATATTCTGTCACCAAAATAGTTTGGTTATCCAGACGAAATATAGTTAAAATATTCTCGCCAAATGCTGCCCCTGCAAACACTTCTGCGGCGACTCCATAGGCCCCAATAATTTGCGCTTGGGGTAAAATTTGCATAAGATGCTGCCCTAATTGTTGCCCGGCGGTACGAACAATGACATAAGTATGAGGGTTTAACTTTTTGGCCATCAAAGCAACTTCTAGGTTAAGAATTTCATCATCAGTGACAACCACAATACTTTTTGCTGTGGCAAGATTAGCTTGGGGTAAAACATCTTGAAGATTACCTATAATTAAAGGCATTTGGGATAATATTCCTGAATCATTATTATCTAGTTTAAAAGTAATTCCCAAAAAAGTTTGTTTAAATTCTTGTAATAAGATAGCAACTTGTTTTCCCACTCTCCCCATTCCCACAATTACGATATGATTTTGTTGAGGAATGGGGAGACGATGCTGTGTAAATTGGAATTTTGCTGATAATAATGCTTCTGTTAATAGGGCATATAAAACCCCGACAAAAGCTGTTCCTGCTAAAGTCAACCCCAAGCTAAATAATTGTAACCAAGCCGGAATATCATCGATTTCTCTCAATTCTCCAAATAAGTCAGAATAGCCCCCTAATAATAAGATCATTGTCGCTAAAAATGCAGAAAGAAAAGTAGATTCTCGATAATAATTGTGAATTAAAATAGTTCCTATAAACAATAAAAGTAAAACAATTCCCCCACTTATGAGGGCAACTAATCTAATATATTGTCGTCCTTTTTTCCAGAGACGAGACAGCGATCGCTTAATTTTGTTTCTCCAATTTTGGGTTATTGGAGAAGTTTGAGCAGACATAACTGCTGTAATTTCTGACTGCATTGTCAGGGTGTCAGCACTTTCAATATAAGTAACAATATCTCCTGGTTGTAATATGGTTTCTGGGTTCCACTGATGAAATGAGCCACTAAATTTTTGGGTTCCTTCTTGATAAGATAATAGGCGACGAGTACGACTATTTAATTCATGAAGATGACGAAAATAACACCAGTTATCTTTAGGTTTAAGATGACGTTCAATCACTCTTAAACGTTTTCCATCTAGGGTAAAAAAGCCCCTAATTTCTGTTCCTAATGCGGCAATAGCAAAAGCAGATGCTGGTAGTTGTGTGGGTTCATAAGCGATAAAATTTCCTAATTGTTCTTCTAATAAAGTGTTTAGATTATCTTTAGCTGAACGCACAATTAAACGGGTTTTGGGATTTAATTGACGAATTGCTAAGGCAGTTTCAATGTTTACTTGTTCGTTAGTTGTTACTAATAATGCAGCGCGACATTGTTCAATTTGTGCTTGTTTTAAAACTCGATTTTGTCGGCAGTCTGCAATAATTAAATCATCTAATAATTCAGGTATTTGAGGAATTTCCCAGCTTGAGGGTTCTATTAATTCAATAGCAATTACTTTCACTCCAAATTCTTTTAGAGACAAGACACAATGTTGTCCTAAACTACCTAATCCACAGACTAAAAAGTGATCTTCTATAATTGGCTGTATCATTTTAGTTACGGGAGAAATTTACATATTGTAGATGCCGCAATTACATAAATCTGTTTTGATAAGTAGTCGGACATAAATAGAAGTAGTGTGGGCATTCCCCGCCAAAATGCTAAAATTCTTATCAAAAGACTATTGTGGGGAGAGCATCGGCCTACACAAAACTTAACACAGTGCTATTTAATTCTGTCCGACTACTTATGTCTAAAAGTTATTCTGCCACATCAGGAACAACTGACTTCATCTTTCCTAACCATTCGATTAAACTTTCTAATTGTTTATTAGGTTTAATCAATGCTAATCCTCTTATAGTAACTTTTTTCGGACTATAAATAAAGCGTGACTGCAAATGATTTGGTAAATTTTCTTGTAATAGTTTCCAAGCGGGTTCTTCCATAGGTGTTTCTAAAACAATGTTTTGTTTATTTTCAATTTTAATGCGAGAAAATCCTAGAGATTTTGCTAATTGTTTTAATTCAATTACTTGTAATAATTGTTCTACTGGAGAGGGAAGTTTGCCATAACGATCTGTCCAGTCTGCGGCAATTTGGGCTAAATCTTCTTTAGAATTAGCTGTAGAAATAGTGCGATAAGCGGACATTTTTTGTTCAAGATCAGGAATATAATCAGCAGGAATAAAAGCAGTTAATTGTAAATCTATTTGAGTTTCTTCAACTTTAGGAATTTCTTGTCCTTGAATTTCTTTGATGGCTTCTTGTAACATTTCCATATAAAATTCAAAGCCAATAGCTTCTAATTGTCCTGATTGTTCTGCTCCCAATAAGTTCCCAACACCCCGAATTTCCATGTCACGAGTAGCTAATTGATACCCCGATCCCAGTTGGCTAAATTCTTGTAATGCTCTTAATCTTTGCCGGGCAGTTTCTGTTATTTCTGCTTTACTGGGATATAATAACCAAGCATGAGCTTGAATGCCAGATCTTCCTACCCTTCCCCTTAATTGATAGAGTTGAGATAAGCCAAATTTTTGAGAATCTTCAACAATAATTGTATTCACCCTAGGAATATCTAATCCTGATTCAATAATGGTAGTACAAACTAAAATATCCGCCTCTCCATTATTAAATTCTAACATGGTTATTTCTAACTCATTGGCATCCATTTGACCATGGGCAATTAATACTCTAGCATTCGGAACCATTTGTTTTAATTGTTCCCCAAGTTCGTCAATTCCTTCTACTCTAGGAACTACATAAAATATCTGTCCTCCCCGATCTAATTCATTACGAATAGCAGTTCTAACTACATCAGGATTATAACGAGATAAATGGGTTTTGATGGGGCGACGAGATGGCGGTGGCGTAGTAATTAAGCTCATTTCTCGTATTCCTGAAAGGGACATATATAGGGTGCGAGGAATAGGAGTTGCTGTCAAAGTTAAGACATCAACTTGAGATTTCATTGCTTTTATTTTTTCTTTTTGATTTACCCCAAATCGTTGTTCTTCATCAATTACTAATAACCCTAAATCTTTAAAATTTACCCCTTTTCCTAAGAGTTGATGCGTCCCGACAACAATATCTAATTCTCCTGTTGCTAACCGTTCTATAATGTCCTTTTTTTCTGAGGTTGTCCGAAATCTATTTAATAGACCAATATTAATGGGATAGGGGGCAAATCTTTCTTTTAAGGTGTGATAATGTTGTTGGGTTAAGATGGTTGTAGGGGCTAAAAAAGCAACCTGTTTATGACCACTGGTAACGGCTTTAAAAATAGCACGAACGGCAACTTCTGTCTTACCAAACCCCACATCTCCACAAACTAATCGATCCATGGGACGATCACTTTCTAAATCAATTTTAACGTCTTGAATTGCTTTTAATTGATCAGGAGTTGGTTGATAGGGAAAAGAGTCTTCTAATTCCTGTTGCCAAGGGGTATCAACGGGATAATTATACCCCGTATTTTTAGAACGTTTTGCATATAAATTCAACAAATCAACTGCTAATTTCTTAATATTTTTACGGACTCTTTGTTTGGTTTTTTGCCAAGTTTTGCCCGTCATTGTATGAAGTTCCGGCGGTTGGGAACCCGTGTGACGATAGCGAGATAAACTATCAAAAGAATCCACCGGAACTCTCAAAAGTCCATCACCATATTCAATCACTAAATATTCACGGGTGGCTAAACTTTCTAGTTTTAAAAATTTACCGATTCCATGACTTTTATGGACAACATAATCCCCTGGACAAAGTTTTTGTAAATCAACCTGTTTAGAGGCAGCGCGGCGACGTTTTCTGATATAAGCTGCGGTAGCTAAAACGTGCTGTCCAAAAAACTCTCTATCGGTGACAACAACAATACGAAATGTTGGTAAAATAAAGCCTTCTAATTCTGCTAATCCTGAATATTTTAGGGCAATAGCTGTTCCTTGAATATGGGATTTATCAATACCATGATAATCACGAGGGTTAGGAATAAATTGTGCAGGGCAATCATGTTCTTGTAATAAAGAAACGGTACGAGAAGGTTGAGCAGAAATCAACCAAGTGGTATATTTATTTAAGCTAATTCCACTATAAATCTCCCGTTTTCCTCTTAAAATTTCTGCTAATCTTGCAAATTGATTGGGCGTTGTGGGAATGGGACGACTAGATAAATCTAAGGCATCTTTATCGTTGACTTCTGCTATTTCTGATAGATATAATTTAGGCAAATTTTCTGCTAATTTTAAGGACTCTTGAAAAGCTCGATGAATTTTCGGTAATGGTTGTTCTAATTCTTGCCAATTTTCTTCTAGATATTCTAACCAGCGATCGCTATGGGATTGACATTGATCCACTTCATCAAAAACACAAAGGGTATTAGGGTTTAAGTAGTCTAAAATTGAGGCAGGTTCGGCAAAAGCCAGCCCTGAAAATCTTTGCATTCCTGGAGGGTAATTATAATTTTCTAAGGCTTCTTTTTCTTCATCTGAGAGATAATCATCTAAAGATTGATTGTTTTCTTGAATTGCATTTGCTACAATTGGATTAAAGCTAGTAGGTGTTAATAATAACTGCTCAACCTTATCTAAAGAACGTTGAGTTGCTGGATCAAATTCGCGTATTTTTTCGAGTTCATCTCCAAACCATTCTAAGCGCACCGGAACTTCTGAAGAAACGGGAAAAATATCGATAATATCTCCCCGCCGACTCCATTGCCCCTCAACTTCAACTAAAGCAACTCTTTCATACCCCAATTTAACTAAAATTTCATCAAGTTCTTTGGCTTTATAGTTAATTCCTAGCTGTAAGTTTAGACAATAATTGTTAAAAACATCTGGGGGAGGTAAATGGGGTTGTAAGGCTTTTTCTGTGGTGACAATGGCACAATTATTCTGAGGAGATTCTTGAAGATTAAGGGTAGATAAAATTTGCATTTGTCCCCAAATCATTTCAGATTCAGGGTTAAAAGGTTCGTAGGGTGATGCTTCTGATGTGGGATAAAAATTAACGGTTTTCCAGCCCATAATCTCTAATTGAGCCGCCCATCTTCCTGCTTCTTCAAGGGTAGCACAAATGACTAATAAATTTTGCTGGTTAGATTGTGCCAAAGTTGAGGAAATTAAACCTTTTGGCAGTCGGTTAATCCCTTTTAATCCCAAATAGTTATTTTTCTTAAGTTTCTCTAACAGTTCTTTGGTTAGGGGGGATTTTTGTAGGGTACGAATTAGGGAGGAAAAAACCATAATTAACAGGGAAGTCGTATGTTTTTAAGGGTAACACAAGTTTTGTTTATTACAGGCAAAAACGATAAAATCGCCCTTTAATAACTTAGTACAAAAAAACTATTCATCATAGTTTGATTTTTAGTCCTCTCATGGAATAATCTAATAATTCTATCGGGTGCATTAACTTGATATCTTTTCCTTGTAGGTTTAAATGTTTTTTGATTTGCAGGGAACATCCAGGGTTGGGAGAGGCAATTAATTTTGCGCCTGTATTGAGTAAATTATTAACTTTTTGTTTTCCTAATTCATCGGCAACCTCTGGCTGTAACATATTATAAACTCCTGCACTACCACAACATAAAGCAGCATCTATGGGTTCTTTTAAGGTAATTCCTGGTATTTGTTTTAAGAGTTGACGGGGTTGTAAACTGATTTTTTGTCCATGTAAAAGATGACAAGCATCTTGATACACTATGATTAATTCTTGATCAGTTAAAGGAGATAATTGAGTCGTTAACTTAATTTCAGCTAAAAATTCTTGAACGTCTTTAACTTGATTAGAAAATTGCTCACCTTTCTCTTTGTATTCTGAATCATCGGCTAAGATATGACCATATTCTTTTAATGTATGGCCACATCCTGCGGCATTAATAATAATATAATCAACCTCTGTATTAGCAAAGCTATCAATCATCTGTTTTGCTAAGGTTTGTGCTTGTTTTTCTTGTCCCTGGTGTGCAGGTAAGGCAGCACAACATCCTTGAGTTTTCGGGATAACAACTTCACAACCATTTGCTGTTAAAACTCTGACGGTTGCTTCATTAACGGGGGAGAAAAATAACCTTTGAACACAGCCTAAAACCATACCTACACGATAACGTTTTTTACCTTGTGCGGGAATGACATCAGGATAGGTTTGATTAAAAGATTTTAGGGTAATTTCTGGTAAAATAGAATCCATTGCTGCTAAACGGGGAAAGAGGCGTTTTAATAGTCCAGTAGCGCGAATTATTTTCTGTATTCCTAATTTTTGATAAATCCAAAGTAAGGGCAGAAAAATTTGCAATCTTTGGGGATAAGGAAAGAGATTAAAAATAATACTTCTAATTACTTTATCTGTAAAGCTTCTGGGTTGGTTTCGTTCAACTTGAGGCCGAGTTGCGGTAATTAAACTATCATATTTTACACCAGCAGGACAGGTAGAAACACAAGCTAAACATCCTAAACAACTATCAAAATGTTGGGTTGTGGTTTCATCTAATGCTGCTTGTCCTTTGTTGATAGCATCCATTAAATAAATTCTACCCCTTGGAGAATCCATTTCTTTGCCAATAATGCGATAACTAGGGCAAGTTGATAAACAAAATCCACAATGAACACAAGTATCAATTAATTCTTGTTTGGGGGGATTTTTGGCATCAAATCCTTTTATTTCTTGTTCTAAAGCTTCTTGGAAATTGAAAGAATTACTCGAATTTTCTGAGAGTTGCATAATGGTAATTAGAGATAATTGTTAATAGAATTGATTAGAGAAAACGCCCTAGACTTAATAAATTATGGGGATCAAATTGCGTTTTAATTTTTTGCATCATAGCCAACGCATTGCCCTGATATCCCCAAGGTTCAAATTGTTTTTTGATAGTTTTCTTTGCTTCTAAAATGGTGAGAAATCCTCCGCATTCTTGGGACAGCGATCGCAGTTGTTTTAAAATTCCTAAATTTGGTTCTAAGTCCAGTTTAATATGTCCCACCCCACTACTAAGATTTATCATTCCCCATCCTTGATTTTTGGTTAATTCATCAAGTTTAGCTAACAAGTTAACAACTTGATTTGATTTTACTCCTATTTTGCAGTTTATGGTGATGTTTGTGTTAGAAACTCTGATTAAAGATTGTAATTTGTGCCATAGATTTAATTCGATTTCATTTTGATAAAATGTTGTTTTCAGTCCCAATTCTTCAGCGATCACTTTTATCTGTGTACTTTGTTCTTTGATACTTTCAGGAATGCTTTGAAATCTTACTATTAACCCCATTCCTTCCCCTAAGTCCAAGGTTTTGACCACAGAAGCAGATAAAATGTCCGCAGCAGTCGGTTGTAACCCTGATTTAATAAGGGTTTGAGCCGCTATTTTTAGAGCATTTTCCGTCCCTGTCATTACTAAAGTTCCTGATGCTTCAGGAATTGGGTACAATCTCAAGGTAATCTCAGTAATGATGCCTAATGTGCCATAAGATCCAGTAAATAACTTCATTAGGTCATATCCTGCCACATTTTTGACCACTTTTCCTCCTGCTTTCGCTATTTTGCCATCCCATCGCACCAAGGACATTCCTAACACTAAATCTCTTATACCCCCGTAACGTTGTCGCCAATTTCCGGTGTCTCCTGTGGCCATAATACCGCCAATGGTAGCACTTTCAGGGTAGGCAGGATCGATGGGCAAAAATTGTTTATGTGGTTGTAAAATAGCCTGTAAATCTGTTAATTTTGTTCCTGCTTCTACGGTAACAGTTAAATCACTCACCGCATGATCAATAATTCGGTTAAGTTTTTGGGTACTAATAACAAGATTAGCCTGAGAAATTAAACCACCCCAATTTAGTTTACTCCCATTTCCACAGGGAACCATTGACCATTGATTATGGTTGGCTAATTCAACAATTTGACAGAGAGTTTCAAGATCAGGAGGCGTGATTAAATAATTAGGGGAAGAATTATCAGAAATAGTCGTTTCTAGTCGGTTTGTCCAAGAAACATCTACCCTGTCCCAAGGAATAATATTAGGGGAGTCAGGTAAGGAGTCAAATGGTGAGGCGATCGCAGATGTCATGGATACTAATTTTCAAAATGTCTTTGTATTTTATCAAGTCACATATCCTTCAATCAAAATATCTTCATCAACTTGACGAAAACTGACCTCTTTTAACTGTAAAGCATCAGTCATTTTTTCTAAGCCTAAATTACCCACAGGAGAAGCAGCAGCAACCCCACCAATAATTTTAGGGGCAATAAACGCCATAATTTTTTGAATCACCCCATCCGCGATCGCTTCAGCGGACAAAACGCCCCCACATTCCCATAAAACACTAGATAATTCTCGCTCATAAAGGACATCCATTACTTGAGACGGGGATAAAGGAGATAACTCAATCACTTCCACTCCTTTTTGCCGTAATGTTTCTTGTAAGGTCGGATTTTTACCCCATTCTGTAAACACTAAAGTGGGAGCAACATCAATATTCCAGAGGTTGGCCTCACTAGGTAAATGAAGGTTACGACTCATCACCACCCGCAACGGGTTAACCCCTGTTACCTGATGAGTGGTTAACTGAGGATTATCCCGTCTTACTGTATTACCCCCCACAATTACCGCATCACAAGCAGCCCTAATTTGATGTACCATAAGACGGGAAGCCGCACCAGTTACCCAAGCACTATGGCCTGTAGTAGTGGCAATTTTCCCATCAAGAGTCATGGCATATTTTAAGATTCCAAAAGGCTGCTGATGAATAATACGGTGGATAAACGCCTCATTTAAACGACGACAGGCCCCTTCTTCCACCCCAACAATTACTTCAATACCGGCCTCTCTCAATTTTTCAATACCTTTCCCTGATACGAAAGGGTTAGGATCAACCATACCCACCACCACTTTAGCCACCTTAGCGGCGATTAAAGCCTCTGTACAGGGCGGTGTGCGTCCATGATGGTTACAGGGTTCTAAATTGACGTAAACGGTTGCTCCTGCGGCATTTTCCCCCGCATCTCTGAGGGCAAAAATTTCCCCGTGGGGTTCTCCTGCTTTCGGGTGACATCCTTCTCCCACAATTTCCCCATCTTTAACAATTACTGATCCTACCAGGGGATTAGGAGAGGTGCAGCCCAAAGCTTGACGCGCTAACTCTAGGCAACGCTGCATCATCTTCCGATCAAAGGGTTCTTGGTTCATAGATGTATTCAAGGATACAGAAGAAAATCTTAAAATTTGTCAACTTTTGAACAGTAAATCCTAGAATCCCAATTATAAGTGAAAATCCTTAAGTGAGCTTGACGAAATTTCGTTATTATCTGTAGAGTTCATAGATTAAGAATGAGGGAAATGGCTTTTTAAATCATGTTTAAGCTCAAAAGTCCAGTCAATCCCAAAGTTCATGATGTTTCAACTAATAATCTAACCTCAAAAAAATGGTATCAACAAGAACAAAAAAAGACGTTACTCACAGTTTGTGGGACGCACCCTATTGGCAACCGTTTCGCGTGATTGCCCGCTCTTTTTCAGGCTTTTGGATCGCCTGTATTCCTTTAGCAGCCATTATTACCATTGTCTGGAATAAGGCAGTGGTGGCTCAGAATGCAGAAATTAAGATCCTAGAAATTACAGAAGCCACACCCGAAGCAATTATACAACTCCAGGGAACCTTAAATGCTATCTGGGTCTTAATTGCCGCTATTCTGGTCATTTTCATGAATGCGGGCTTCGGAATGCTGGAAACGGGCTTCTGTCGCCAGAAAAATGCTGTTAATATCCTCACCAAAAACCTGATTGTTTTTGCTTTGGCCACCATTGCTTATTGGGCCATTGGTTTTTCTTTGATGTTTGGGGGAACTAATGCCATTATTGGCAGTGGCGGTTGGTTTTTAGCTAGTCAAGATCCCGCTACCTACAACCTCACTCCCTTTCCAGTGGGACTGCCCATTTCAGTCTTTTTCCTCTTTCAAGTCGCTTTTGCGGGAACTGCGGCCACCATTGTTTCCGGTGCAGTGGCTGAACGGATTAAGTTTGTTGACTTTTTAGTCTTTAGTTTGATCTTAGTAGGCATTGCCTACCCCATCACTGGCCACTGGGTTTGGGGTGGCGGTTGGTTAGGAAGCCTAGGGTTTAAAGACTTTGCCGGATCTAGCGTGGTTCACTCCGTTGGCGGTTGGGCAGCTTTAGTCGGGGCTGCCGTTCTTGGCCCTAGAATGGGTAAATATGTAGATGGTCGTCCCCAAGCAATTCCGGGCCATAATATGAGTATTGCTACCTTGGGCTGTCTCATTCTTTGGATCGGTTGGTTTGGGTTTAACCCTGGTTCTCAATTGGCGGCGGATAGTCATGTTCCTTACATTGCCGTTACCACCAACTTAGCGGGGGCCATGGGGGGCATTGTCGCCCTGTTTGTCTCTTGGGCCAAAGATAAAAAACCTGACCTTTCTATGGTCATCAATGGTATTTTAGCGGGGTTAGTGGGTATTACTGCGGGTTGTGAGGGCGTATCTTACTGGGGTGCGGTGATCATTGGTGCTGTTGCAGGTGTCTTAGTTGTCTATGCCGTCGGTTTCATTGATGGCGTTCTCAAAATTGATGACCCTGTGGGAGCGATCTCCGTTCACTTAGTTAATGGTATTTGGGGAACCTTCGCCGTTGGCTTATTTAATCAAGAAGTTGGGTTATTCTACGGCCACGGCATTGGTCAACTGATTAATCAAATTATTGGCATCGTTGCCATCGGACTGTTTACCATTGTCTTTAGTGTGGCTGTTTGGACAGCCCTCAAAGCAACCCTAGGCATTCGTGTCAGCCGCGAAGAAGAGATTCAGGGGTTAGATATCGGTGAACATGGTATGGAAGCTTATCATGGATTTGTAAAAGAACCTGATGGCTTTGCTGGTATGGGTTCTAGCAGTGTCAACGAGTCTGATGTGTCTACGGGCGCAAAGATGTAAGTTTTTACCCATAAAGACTTGAAGCCTGCGATCGCAGGCTTTTTTTGTTTTTAGATATTTGCTGATTGTTTAGGGATAACTGATAATTGATCATTAATAATTGATCTTGTCAGAGGATAATGGATACCAAAGCTTTTAAACGCTCTCTACAACAGTCTGAACACTATCACCGCAGAGGGTTTGGCCACACCACTGAAATGATGGAGGTCATGAATACAGAGTATCAAAGTTCTCTGATTCAACAAATCCGTCAAAATAACTATCAATGGCAACAAGGAGATGTGACCATTCGTTTAGCAGAAGCCTTTGGCTTTTGTTGGGGGGTAGAAAGGGCTGTGGCCATGGCCTATGAAACCCGTCAACATTTCCCCAATGAACGTATTTGGATCACTAATGAAATTATTCATAATCCTTCCGTTAATCAACGGTTACAGGAGATGAATGTGGGATTTATTCAGGTGATTGAAGATGACAAAGATTTCTCAGTGGTGGAAAAGGGAGATGTGGTTATTTTACCGGCCTTTGGGGCTAGTGTCACGGAAATGCAGTTATTAAATGATAAGGGTTGCACCATTGTTGATACTACTTGTCCTTGGGTTTCTAAAGTATGGAATTCTGTCGAAAAGCATAAGAAAAAAGATTACACTTCGATTATTCATGGCAAATATCGTCATGAAGAAACCGTTGCTACTAGCTCGTTTGCCGGGACTTATTTAGTGGTTTTAAATCTCAAAGAAGCTCAATATGTGATTGATTATATCCTTAATGGAGGCAATAAAACCGAGTTTTTAGAGAAGTTTAAAAATGCTCATTCCGAAGGATTTGATCCTGATCAAGATCTTCAACGTTTGGGTATTGCAAATCAAACAACGATGCTCAAAACTGAAACAGAACAAATCGGAAAACTGTTTGAAAGTACCATGTTGAAAAAGTATGGGCCAACCACTTTAAATGAGCATTTTATGAGTTTTAATACGATTTGTGATGCTACCCAGGAACGTCAAGATGCGATGTTAACTTTAGTAGAAGAAAAGTTGGATTTAATGGTGGTAATTGGAGGCTTTAATTCTTCTAATACTACCCATTTACAAGAAATTTCTGTGGAAAAAGGAATTCCTTCTTATCATATTGATAGCGAACATCGCATTTTACCAGGTAATAAACTTGAACATAAACCCTTAGATAAGGAGTTAGAAATTCAAAAAAATTGGCTTCCTGATGGCCAAATTGTTGTTGGTATAACTTCTGGTGCGTCTACTCCTGATAAAGTAGTAGACGCAGTGATTGAAGGTATTTTTGCGGCAAAACAAGCAAAGGTTACTGTTTAATTGTAAATAGGGTGTAGGGGTCAACAGCTTGACCCCTAATAGGGCATATCTACAAACAGAAGAAAATACATTTAACAGATATTTTCACAACCTAATGGGCAAGGCAAAGTATAAATATTTAGTATTAGTAGATAAATATTTTTGATACCTTGCCCCTACAAAAATAACAGAAAATGATGAAAGGATACACTCTAATAATTGATTATAAATTATGCCTATTGAGACTCAAAATTTAAGCGGTGGTTATTTTAATAAATTAGTTATTCAAGACATTAACTTAACCTTAAAAACAGGAGAGTGGTTAAGTTTAGTGGGTGCTAATGGCTCAGGAAAATCAACATTTTTAAAACTGATTAATCGTATTTTAACCCCTGAGCATGGTCAAGTTTTATTAGATGGAAAATCTATTCATAATTTGCCCCCTCATACAATTGCTCAGAAAATGGCAATTTTGCCCCAACAACAAACAATTCCAATCGGGTTAACTGTTTTTCAATTAGTTAGTTTAGGGAGAACTCCTCATCAAAATTGGTGGCAATGGGAACTAAATTTAGAAGATAGAAATAAAGTTGAAAATGCTATCATTAAAACACAATTAGAACCCTTCCGCGATCGCCTGGTAACAGAGTTATCGGGAGGGGAAAGACAACGGGCTTTTTTAGCTCTAGCTTTAGCCCAAAATCCTCGAATCTTACTATTAGATGAACCCACAACTTATTTAGATATTCACTATCAATTACAACTCTTAGAATTACTCAAAACCCTGCAAATTGAACAACAATTAACCATCATTACCGTGCTTCATGATATTAATTTAGCAGCGCGTTATAGTGATCGTCTCGCTTTGCTTAAACAAGGTAAACTCTATACTGTAGGACAACCTATTGATGTTTTAAAACCTCCCATTTTAAGAGATGTTTTTGATATTGAAGTCATGGTAATTAATACCCCAGTTGGCTTACAAATTTGTCCGTTAAGTTCTGTCAATTAATGATACAATATAGTATAATATAATCTATAATTTAGAGGAAAATCAATGTTTCGTCGTTTATTGTTATTCTTATTACTTCCCTTTTTTAGCTTATTAATCATTGCCTGTAACTCATCATCTACGATCAATAATCAGCCCAAAAATGATGTTACTTATGCCAATAGAATTATCACCTTAACTTCCTTAAGTAGTGATATCATTGAACAGTTAGACAAGAGTAAATTAGTTGGAATGGTTGGCAGTCGTTTGTTTGAAAATGACCCAAGATTTGAAGATATTCCCCAAGTAAGTCAAGGACAAACACCCCCCAGTTTAGAAAAAATTATTGCTCTGAAACCAGACTTAGTAATTGGGGCCAAAGGGTTTAGTGATAACACCCTTAATAAACTAGAAGAATTAGGCATAAAAACCTTATCCACAGAAATTAATAGCTGGAATGATATGTTAGAAATGACTCAAACCTTAGCAACTATTATTCAAGCAGATGTAACCCCTTTATTAAAGCGTTATCAAACCTTTTTAGCCGATATTCCTAAACAAGATATATCCAGTTTGGTTTTAGTAAGTCGTCAACCCATTTTAGCCCCTAATAAAAATAGTTGGGCAGGAAATTTATTAACAAAATTTAACCTAAATAATATCACAGCAAATCTTCAAGGACAATCTCCCGTTAGAGGATATATTACCCTTTCAGCAGAGAAAATCTTACAAGAAAATCCTGATATATTATTAATTGTTGATCCCTCACAACAGGAATTAATGGATGAATTTAAAGCCGAACCTTTTTGGAAAAATCTGAAAGCAACTAAAACAAATAAAGTGTATTCCTTTGACTATTATGGTTTAGTTAATCCTGGTAGTATTGATAAAATTGAAGAAGCTTGTCAAAAACTCAAACAGATTTTAAATGCCTAAAATCAGACTGAAATATTACCTTTGATCTTACAGTTTCCATATTAAACATAAACAGGAGAGATTCATCTTGGCAAGAAAAAGTGGAGAATTTTAATCATGATAGATAAAAAACAAAAGACAACCCTTAAGTTTACTTTCTTTCTTGCTTATAGTATTTTAGTTACTTTTTGGGTTTGATTTCCGTAAAAATACAGCTTGTTGTTTAAATAAAGTTAACAAGCATAATGACACAAGTTCGTTTATAATATTAAAAAGGTAAACATCCAAACATAATTAGGACAGAAAATCTTATGAGTTTTAACAATAATTTTTTAGAAAAATTGAATGGTTATAAACAAGATTTAGAAACTCTTTTTGAGGTTAAACCCAGTCAATCAGTAGCCGATACCAGACAAAAATCTAGTTCATCTTCTCATAACTATTTAACAGCAGAAGAAAGGAAAGCTTTTGCCGGTTTATGTGCCTTGGAAGGAAAATCTGAAGTCGAAAAATTAGCAGAATTGGTTAAAGACTATATAGATAAAAAGAAAAAAAGATTATAATCAGAATTTTTTGAAAATAAATATTACAAGTTACGATATACTTCATTATCATATAGTAAGGTGGGCAATGCCCACCCTACTTTTATCGAGGAGATATTGATCTTGGCAAGAGTTCGTGTCCGTCAACACGTTAACCCCTTGAGTCGTAAATACCATCAACCTTTGAGCATACCAGATTGGGGGCAAATTTATCCTTGTTTACAGCAGCCCCTTCATTTAGACATTGGTTGTGGGAGAGGTAAATTTTTGTTAAATATGGCCTCTCTTTATCCTGAGATTAATTTTTTGGGGGTGGAAATTCGAGAACCTTTAGTGATAGAAGCGAATGAACAACGTGATCGCTTGGGAATGTCTAATCTTCATTTTCTATTCTGTCAAATCAATCTCTCTATTGAACCTTTATTACAATCTTTTCCTCCTGGTTTATTACAATGGGTAAGCATTCAATTTCCCGATCCTTGGTTTAAAACCAGTCATAAAAAAAGACGAGTTGTTCAACCTAGTTTAGTGAAGGCGATCGCTGATTATTTAGCGGATAATAGCATAATTTTTTTACAATCAGATGTTGAAGAAGTAGCGAGAGAAATGGCTGAGCATTTTTTGGTTAATTCTTGTTTTGAACAACAACATCAAGAGACTTGGTTAGAAGAAAATCCGTTTCCTATTAAGACAGAACGAGAAATTGCGACTCTTAATAAACCTGAATCTGTTTATCGAATATTATTGAGAAAAAAAGTCTTTTATCGGGGTAATTCATGAATTACCCCGACTACAGTTAACCATCAAGAGAGTTAGGCAAATTTCCTAATTAAAAGCTAAGATAGAAGAAGACAATTATCTTGGGAATCTTTCATAATGTTTAAATCTTTTTCTAAATTGATGTTACCAATCATTTTAGGTATTGCTATTGCGGGTGTGATAGGAACTGCTTATTTAACCCAAGGTACAGGGGAAAAAGAAATCGCTAATTATCAACCTAAATCTATCATTTTAGCGAGTAATTGGGATAGAATTAATGAGTCCTACAATGGTAACAAAGAAATGACTGTTTATCGCAGTCCTTCTTGTGGTTGTTGTGGTATTTGGGTAGAACACGCTGAAAAACATGGGTTTAAAATTAAGGATATTAAAACAGATGATATGGCAAGTATTAAACAGAAATATCAGATTACTTCTGACTTAGAATCTTGTCATACTGCTATTATTGATGGCTATGTGATGGAAGGTCATATTCCTGCTGATGATATTAAACGTTTTCTCAAAGAAAAACCTAATATGATTGGCTTATCTGTCCCAGGAATGCCATTAGGAACCCCTGGAATGGAAGCAGGAGATAAAAAACAACCATTTGCTGTTTTTGCCTTTAATAAAACAGGGGAAGTAGAGGTATTCCAAGAACATCAGACTTACTAAATATTTGCCTTCTGTAGAGATGTTGAGTACAGCATCTCTATACTTAAAATCAAGGATACTTAACCATGAAAAATATTAATATCTATCAAATGAATCGCCGTCAGTTTATTATTATAAGCACAGCTACTGCGGGAATCGCTTTAGCATCTCATCAAATTTTTCAAAGAATTAAATCTGAGCAATTTTCTGTAATAAAAACAAATGATTCTTTAGATTCACAGAAATTAATTGTTAGTAAAAATGGCTTATTAGAAACAACCTTAGAAGCTAATTATCAAACAATTAAATTAGGAGGAAATAATGCTTATTTATTAACTTATAATGGACAAATACCAGGGCCTCGTTTAGAAGCAAAACCAGGGGATAAAGTCCGTATTCATTTCGTTAATAATCTTTCTCAACCCACTAATTTACATTATCATGGTTTACATATTCCCCCAACTGGAAAAGGAGATAACATTTTTCTGCATATTAAACCCAAAGAAAAAATCACCTATGAATTTGAAATTTCTCCTAATCAATTATCAGGAATTGCTTGGTATCATCCCCACTTACACGGGTTAACAGCCGAACAAGTATCAGGAGGATTAGCAGGTTTATTTGTGATTCGAGGCCAATTAGATGAAATCCCAGAAATTAAGGCAGCAAAAGAAGAATTTTTGGTCTTACAAGATTTCGCCTTAGATGACGAAGGAAATCTATTTCCGTCAAACCAAATGCCTTTAATGATGGGACGAGAAGGAAATATTATTACCGTTAATGGTCAAATTAATCCTTCATTCTCTATTCCTAAAAATGGGTTATTAAGGTTACGCATTCTTAATGCTTCTTCCTCTCGATTTTATCAATTATCTTTAGAAAATCATCCTTTTTATCTGATTGCTAATGATGGTGCTAGTTTAGAGAAACCTGTGGAATTATCGGAATTATTATTAACCCCAGGTGAACGAGTTGAAGTATTAATTAAAGGCGATCAAATCCCTGGTAAATATGTCTTACGGAGTCTACCTTATAATCGAGGTTCAATGGGTATGATGGGCGGAATGGGACGAATGGGAGGAATGATGGGCAATAGAAGCGGTCACTTTTCTAATAATCAAAAACCGATAATTTTAGCAACAATTAATTATGATTCATCAGTTAATCCGATCAATTTGCCGACTCAATTAATACCAATTTCTTCTTTACCAGAACCCCAAAAAGTAAGACAATTTGAACTCAATCATGGGATGTTTCCTGGGATGGGAATGGCATTTTTAATTAATGGAGAACCTTATCAAGAAGATTACATTCAAACTAAAGTAACTTTAAATACCGTTGAAGATTGGGAATTAATTAATACTGGGGTCATGGATCATCCTTTTCATGTTCATATTAATAAATTTCAAATCATTAGTCGTAATGGTATTCCTGAACCTTATAAGACTTGGAAAGATACAGTTTTAGTTCGTCGAGGAGAAACTGTACGCATTAGAATTGCTTTTAAAGATTTTACTGGAAAAACAGCTTATCATTGTCATATTTTGGATCATGAAGATTTAGGCATGATGGGTAATTTAGAAATAAAATCAAGTTAATTTTATTTTTGTTATTTTTTGCTACAATGAAAAACACAAATAATTAAACTATGTTGACTTAAAAACTAATGAAAAAATCAGCTAAAGAAGTCATCGAATCCATTTATCAAGCGATTAATAACCGAGATATTGAGAAAGCAACAGAATGGGTAGATCAAGATTGTATTTATCAAGATGTTAACTTTTCTCAAGCTTTTGAAGGGAAAAAAGCGGTTAGAAATCTCTTTAAAGAATCTTGTGAAAATGTGCCTGATGATTTTAAGTTTGTGATTGATGAAATTACCACAGGAGATCCTTTTAAAGTTGGGGTATTATGGCACGTTGAATTAGATAATATTCCTATCCCTAATGGCAGAGGTGTTAGCTTTTATCGTATTTCTGAAACCACAGGAAAACTTATTTTTGCCAGAGATATTGTTGAACCCCCGCTTAAACCAGGTAAAGCATCCTTTTTTATTATTCGTTTAGTTACTCCCTTAATTAGAAGATTTCTTAAACAAGATTCTACAACAGAAAAAAGACAACCAATACTTTCAACTTTTTTATGGTTACTTTCAGGAACTTACATTTATATTTTACTCTGTTCTGCTCCTAATTATATCTTACCTGGGGAACCTTTTTGGGCAGTTCAACCAGAAACCATTAAAGAAGTGATTAATGAATCTATCAATTTTTTCTTTATTTTACCCCTCTTAAATATAGCAGGAATTCATCTCATGGAATCTCCTATTGTTCATCCAATAATAGAAGCACAATTTAACTTTGCCGAAGCTTGGATATTTATGTTTCTTCCTTTATTATTAGCAGATAAACGTATCAGAAATTTTCCAAAACTTGCCCTTTGGAGTATGGCAATGTTTCTTACAAATGTATTTCTTTGTCCTTATATGGCATTACGGTTTAATCAACCTATTCCCCAAGAAATAGAAGACCATAAAAAGGGACTTTTAGACCGTTTATTTGGTTGGACAGGGTTAATAATTGGTACAATAGCTATTGTATGGATATTTATTGGTCGTCCAGAATTTGGAGATTTAGCCCAAAGAATAGAATATTTTATCACACAGTTAAACAGTAGCCGTGTGGTGATTGCTTTTTCCGTAGATTTAGTCTTATTTGCAATCTTTCAAATGATATTAATGGGGGCAGTTATACCCCCTAATAATCAACAGCGTCAGTTAAGATTTATTCCCTTCTTTGGACTCGCTTTATGGTTAATTATTTAACGAGGTAGGAGTCAACTACTTTTGACCCCTAGGATATTAACCCAAAGCCTCCACTTCCAGGAGTTTCTATGATAAAAGTATCATCAGATTCCATTTCTACTGTTGCGGTACTTTCTACAATTTCTTCTGTTCCATCATGACGTTTAACCCAATTTTTGCCGACTTTTCCAGGTTCCCCTCCTGCCAACCCAAAAGGTGGAATTATGCGATGTCCAGACAAAATATTAGCTGTCATGGGTTCTAAAAATTTAATCTTTCTAATAACACCATTACCACCAGAATATTGACCTTTTCCTCCACTATTTTCACGAATTTTAAATTCTTCAACTAACACCGGATAACGAAATTCTAAAACTTCGGGATCAGTTAATCGAGAGTTGGTCATGTGGGTATGAACTGCATCAGTTCCATTAAAGTTAATTCCTGCACCAGAACCCCCACAAATTGTCTCATAATATTGATATTTTTCGTTACCAAAAGTGAAATTGTTCATGGTTCCTTGAGACGCGGCCAAAACACCTAAAGCCCCATACAAAGCATCAACAATAACCTGGGATGTTTCTACATTTCCTGCTACAACAGCAGCCGGATATTTAGGGTTAAGCATACAGCCTTCAGGAATGATTAAATGAAGGGGTTTAAGACAGCCAGCATTGAGAGGAATATTATCATCAACTAAGGTACGAAAGACATATAAAACAGCCGCTTGAGTAACAGCTTTAGGGGCATTAAAGTTACTATTGAGTTGGGGAGAAGTTCCGGTAAAATCAATAGTCGCGCTGCGGTTTTGACTATCAATAGTAACTTTAACCTTGACTGTTGCGCCCTGATCCATTGTATAAGTAAATTCTCCATCTGTTAACACATCAATCGCTTTTTTGACACATTCTTCTGCATTATCTTGAACAAACTTCATATAAGATTGAACAGTTTCTAAACCGTAGTTTAAAACCATTTTATGCAGTTCTTGTACTCCCTTTTCATTGGCAGCAATTTGTGCCTGAAAATCAGCAATATTTTGTTCTGTATTTCTTGCTGGATAAGGATTGTTCGCTAAAACTTCCCTTAATTCTTGTTCTCTAAACTGTCCTTTTTTAACCAATAAAAAGTTATCAAATAAGATACCTTCTTCTAAAATTGAGGTAGAATGGGGAGGCATAGAACCTGGGGTAATTCCTCCAATATCAGCCTGATGTCCGCGAGAAGCAACATAGAACAAAATGTGCCGATTACTATCATCAAAAACCGGAGTAATAGCGGTTACATCAGGTAAGTGAGTTCCTCCATTATAGGGATTATTAGACAGATAAACATCACCAGGTTGTAGGATATTTCCCTTATCTTGAATGAGACTTTTAATACTCTCACTCATACTCCCTAAATGGACAGGAATATGAGGTGCATTAGCCACTAATAAGCCTTGTTGATCGAAGATCGCACAGGAAAAATCAAGGCGTTCTTTAATATTAACAGAAGATGCTGTATTTTGTAGGGTAATTCCCATTTGTTCGGCAATAAACTGATAGAGATTTTTGAAGATTTCGAGATAAATGGGGTCTGGTTTAGATAAGTTGTACATTTTCTGGTTATGAAATTAAAGGATGATATTTAGTTAATCGCATTTTCCACTTACATTCAACTACAATTGGACTAAATTTTTCTACAATTATAGAATTATATTGCTTTAATTATGTTATATTTATTATAGGGTCTACTGTAACTGATATTTAATGTCTTTATGTCTGCTAAAGATGTTGTCCATTAGCATTAGAGGAGTTTGAACCTGAGAGAACTTTATATTTGGCTATTCCTGATGATATTTATAATAACTTTTTTCAAGATACCTTTATTCAAAAAGTGATTGAAAATTACTCTATTAAATTAATTATTGTTAATCCCCAAAAAGGAGAAATTATCTTATGGAAACCCTCACCTATCAACAATTAATTACAAATATTATTAAAAATTATGCTGATAAACATCCTCAAAACAGCCCAATAGAAACACAGATAATTTGTGATACTCAAAATCATCATTATTTATTATTGTATATAGGTCAGCATCTTGAACCGTCTTAACAATCTCTTTTACATCTAGATCATTGACATTAATAGAGGTTGAAACTAAAGACCATACACCGCGTGCTGAATTCTGTAAGAGTCCGTATTTTTTTAGATAAGTTCGACTCCAGGCAAGTCTATATTCAACCTCACTTTGTGATGTACTGCCATGTGTAATTTCAAGCACATTATCGGGTATGTTGAGAAGTTCCACTACTTTCTCATAAATCTCCTTGTTTGTACCAGACCCACCCAAAATTTGTAGCGTCTCAATCGTAGGCAAAAGCATTGAGTCAAATGTTGGAACTGACGAGGCAAATTGATTCATATAACAATCCGTAATTATATGGCGATTGTAGAGGAATATAAACTCATTTTATCAGATTAATGTTCAATTTCAAGTATTGTTAGATTGGAAGAAATTCTTGGCTAACATTAGTCCCGTTCTACAATCAAATGGTTATAATCAGTTAATCTTGCTTTCCAGTTAGGTTCAACCATAATAGTGCTAATTTTTTCAACAATAATAGCTGGCCCCTTAATTATATCTTGAGGTTGTAAATCTTCCCGTTGATAAATTGGGGTATCTTGCCATTTATTTTCAGTAAACACTTGTACAGTTTCTATGGGGTTAGGTAACTCATTTAAAGGACGAATACGAGTCATTAAAGGTTCTTCTGGAGTCTCCATCATTTGAATTATTTCTACAGAAACTGATTCAACTATAAGCATCTTTTGAGATTGAATAAACCCGTAGCGTAATTGATGTTCTTCCTCAAATTTTTGCTGCATTATAGCAACATTATCAGCAAAATCTACTAATAAAGTTGAGTTAGTACCTTGATATTTTAAACTGACTTTTGGGACAACTTTTTCCCCTTTGATAGACTCATCTAAATCAAGTTCATTTCTCGCTTGATTTTTTAACTTATTAATGACTTCTTGTAAATCAGTAATTAAGTCTTGATTTAAGGGTTTTTCGATGGCACTTTCTTTAATTACTCGAATATCAGCTAAACCCATTCCATAAGCACTTAAACCTCCCGCATAAGGATGGAGAAATACCGTTTTAATTCCCAATGTATCCGCAATTAAACAAGCTACTTGACCCCCTGCACCCCCGAAAGTACATAAGGCATAATGAGTCACATCATAACCCCGTTGTAAGCTAATTTTCTTAATAGCATTAGCCATATTTTCGACAGCTATTTTAATGAATCCTGCGGCGATTATTTCAGGACTATTTTGATTATCTGTAGCTTGATAAATTTCTTGAGAAAGTTCTATAAATTTCTGGTTAACTATCTCTTTATCCAATGGTAAATTGCCATCTTTACCGAAAATATGGGGGAAATATTGAGGACGAATTTTACCTAACATTACATTAGCATCTGTCACGGTTAATGGGCCACCGCGACGGTAACAAGCAGGGCCAGGGTTAGCACCTGCGGAGTTTGGCCCTACTTTGAAACTCGCTCCATCAAAGCATAAAATTGAACCACCACCTGCAGCAACGGTGTGAATACTTAATACGGGAACCCGCATTCTTGCGCCAGCGATTTCATTATCTAATTGTCGCTCATATTCACCTTTAAAATGAGCTACATCAGTGCTAGTTCCCCCCATATCAAAGGTTATAATTTGTTTAAAACCTGCTCTTAAACTTGTTTGGACTGCCCCAACTATTCCCCCTGCTGGCCCCGATAAAATACTATCTTTTCCTTGAAATTTATGAGCATCAATTAACCCCCCATCTGATTTCATAAACATCAATCTTGTGTTGGGTAACTGTGCAGAAACTTGGTCAACATACCGTCTTAAAATTGGGGATAAATAAGCATCAACTACAGTAGTATCTCCTCTAGAAACCAGTTTCATTAAGGGACTAACTAGGTGAGAAATTGAGATTTGAGTAAAGCCAATTTCTTGAGCAATTTGAGCGACCTGATTTTCGTGTTTTGGGTAGCGGTAACTGTGCATTAAAACAATGGCACAACTTCTTATACCTTGATTATAAATTGTTTGTAAATCTTCTCTAACTTGTTCTAAATTAACTGGAATTAATTCATTGCCATTAGTGTCATATCTTTCTTCTACTTCAATAACTGATTCATACAACATTGAGGGTAAAATTATCTGACGAGCGAAAATATTAGGACGGTTTTGATAACCAATTCTCAGCGCATCTTTAAAGCCTTTAGTTATTAATAAAACAGTGCGATCACCTTTTCTTTCTAATAGGGCATTTGTAGCAACAGTTGTCCCCATTTTTACTACTTCTATCTTCTCTGTAGGAATGGGTTGATTATCAGAAATACCTAAGATGTCTCTGATTCCTTGAATAACAGCATCTTGATAGCGTTCAGGATTTTCTGAAAGTAATTTATAGACAATTATCCATTGTTCATTAGGTAAAGGTACAATTAAAAATTGTTCGGCTTTTCGAGATAATTTATTGATGATTTTTGAATCATTGACAACGGCAACTATGTCCGTAAAAGTACCACCACGATCCACAAATATTTTTAGCATTTTTGAATAGCATTTATTGTCCTATCTTATACTATACAATTTTATTCTATCAGTAGCAATAGGAGGTTGTCGAACTATCATAAAGATGATTTAGAATTATCATTTAATTTAAACGAAAAATAAGGTAGGCATTGCCCACCCTACGTTAATGATAGTTGATCTTTATGCCATAAGACAAAATTCTTCAATGGTAATCTTTGCTTCCCCATGATCAGGTATCCAAATAACCCATTCCGTCTCTGAATTTTGACATAATAAGATTGCTTCATCGTAACAAAAATCTGTCAAAGGATTAAACAAACTAACCCACATATTTGCTTCTAATTTAGGCGGGTTTTTTGTATTATTTAAAAAGGGAGAACACCAACGCACCCTATTATTACCTGTAGCTGTCTTAACTTGTACCATATCACCCTCCTTCTCAACCGATAAAATAAGTTTGTAGTGAAGGCTTTAGCCTTAAAAGGCTGACTACCAACCTCGTAGATACAAAAAACATAAATAGTTTCTGTATCTAAAGTTACAAAAAATTAGATAAAAAAGTCAAGTCAACGTTTCATAACTTAATAATGTTGACTTGACTTTCCAATTGTTTAGCCAAAATTTATTGAAATCGCGTTAATTGGATGCGATAACGTTCTTTTTTAGTAACAGCGACTTCTCCCACCTCTAAGCGTCCTTTTCCGCGCACTGTGATTAAATCTCCCTGTTGCACATTGTAACTCGCTTGAGTGATGTCCTTCCAATTTACCCGCACATCTCCCGAACTGATCGCATCAGCCATTTTACTACGAGACATCCCAAACCCCGCGGAAGCGATCGCATCTAACCGCATAGATGCTTCAACCGTTGTCATTTCCTTGGTTTTGGGGGGACGAATTTTCAACTCACTCAGTTCCATCGGTTGAGTCTTCACAGGAACCGATCGCACTTGATTTAAGCTAGTTTCGAGGAATTCCACCAATTCGGGGACAACGATCACCTGTCCTCCCCGTTCCCCCAAAACAATAATATCCCCAATTTTTTCCCTAACGATACCTGTGCCTAAAATCGCCCCTAAGAAGTCTCGATGGGTCGCGGGGTCAAAAAGGAAGTTTCCCGCGATATCTAGGGCAGCTAGGCGAATTTGAGACTGTTCTAGGGGTATTTCAGAGCGGGCTATACCTATGCGCTGCCTTTCTGCTTGAGGATAACCTCCCCAGACCAAAATTTCCACCTCAGTCAATTTTTTGAAGGCGTTTTGCACTTCTGCAACAACAGGAGGGGACAAAAAATCACTAACCACCACTTCCCAAGTTTTGATAGCTGTTTCTGCTTTATCAATAATTTGGGCAATTTCTTCGCGGTTTTCGATTCCTTTTAGCAGTGTTTCTCTTGGCAACATTATTAAGTCTAAAATTAAACAGCAGATTGACTGTAACCTTGGAGGTTTTCGGGGTTTAAAGGACGAAGAATTTCCGTTGCTTTGTTTTTAATGCTGGTTGTTCCTCGTACCACGATAATATATTTTCCCTCATCAAGACGATTTCGGTAGGGCAAAGCGTCATCACTGCCAACGGATAACCCGGCAGTACCCCCAACAAAAAAGCTGCCCATTGCCCCACCAATGGCACCAGCAACGCCCCCTAAAATATGATTAAAGGGTTCGACTGCCCAATCAAAACTATTGACTTCTGTAATCAAATCAAAGGTATAGCCGCCAATAAATCCGAAGGGAACGAGCCAATATGCCATTAAGATAGCGCGTTTTTTCGCTTGTTGTCCAGGGTCAATGAATCCGAATTCATCGGCGGTTTTGTATCCTTTTCCTAAGATGCTAATTTGATTAGTGGGAATGCCAGCTTTTTCTAAGGCAGTATAAGCTTCTTCTGCTTGAATGCGATCGCTGACAACAGCTATAAGATAATCCATAGAGATAGTCTAGATGATTAATGTCTATGTTTCATTGTGACATCTTTATCGTCAAAATTGGTGGGGGATGAGATAAACTAAAAAATAAATCTTTATTAGTGGATTATTTTATGGCATCTTTAACCCAAACTTCTCTTACCTTAGATGAGTTTCTTTCCTCTCCCTTAGCTAATGAAAATTACGAATTTTTTGATGGAGAATTAATTCAAAAAATGTCACCCAAACGCTCTCATTCCCGTGTTCAAGGTCAATTATTGTTGCTTCTCGAAGATTGGAGTCAAAAGAAAGGAGAAGTTGGCATAGAATGGGCTATTCGTTTAAAACGAAATGGAAAAGATTGGTGTCCTATTCCTGATTTATTATATGTATCTTTTGAGAAATTAGGAGAGATTATTTTAGAAGATGATGCTTGTCCCATTCCTCCTGATTTAGCTATTGAAGTTATTTCTCCTGGTCAATCTTTTAGTGAGCTTAGTGAGAAAGCAGAAGCTTATTTAAAAGCAGGGGTTGATCGGGTTTGGTTAATTGATACACAAGTAAAAAAAATTACTGTTTTTTATCCTGACTCACCTCCACAAACAAAACAAGGTAATGATAGTTTGGCTGATAATTTATTACCTAATTTAAGTTTAACTCCTCAACAGATTTTTGAAAATGCAGGGTTACTTTAATGGAAACTGGTAGGGTGGGCAATTTTTTAAACATTAATGATTTTCTGAAAAATTAAGATTACATTGCCCACCATCTATTACTAATACTTGAACATCAATTATTCTGTCGAAGTTGATCTTTAATGGCATTAGAAAAAGATACAGTTTTAGCAATGGCACGATCATATTCACCTTCATATTTATCATTAATCACCTGATCAATGATATCGGTAGACTTTATAAACGCTTCAACACAACTCTCCTCATTCGTTAAATTTTTTTCCATTTTTTCGCAATATTTAACAAATTGGTTAGCGGTTAAATCAGGCTTATTAAAACCCGATACCTGTATTCTGAAAATATTAAGTAAATGATATTTGAATGGTTTATATTTGCTATCTATTTTATTTTTTCTAAATAGCGAATTTAACTGAAACAGTCCATAACAACTAACATAGTATCCAATAGGATGATGGGAGGATTGAAAGATTTTACTCTGTATCTCTTTTAATAAGTTTGTACGATATCTACCTGCATTATGAGCCTGTTCAAGAAACATAGAAGCAAAACATCTCATTTGTAAAGTAACATCTACAATTCTAATCTTTTCGATTCCATTTTCTCCGTGATATTGCTTTGATCTTCTCTCATAATAAAGTCTTCTATCTTCTGGCAAAGCTTTATAATATTCTTCTAATTGTTTTTGAAATTCAATCGCTTTTAATTGTTCAATGCTAACAGGTGTTTGTCGATTATTAGATTTAATAATATGATTTTTAATTTCGCTATTTTTTAATCTAATTATTTTAATAGGTATACATAAAGAGTCAGTAATTAAATCACGATTATGATATAGTACATAACTTGTTTGACAACCATTTACAATCTGATAATCTTCAATTGTCATTATTGTTCCAGATAGATTACAGGTTTCTGTAACTATTGTAATCCCATTATTGTATAACACAAAAGCATCATGTTCATTGTTAGATTTGACAGTTTCAGCAATTTCTTCATTCACATCATTATCATCACCTTGAAAGTCTCTGATATTATCATAAAATAGTCCTTTAATAATATTACCCAAATCATCTGTAATCAATTTTAGATATTCTTTTGCAGAAAGAATTCCAATATAAGCTTCTCCAACATTTTTTATCTGAGGTAATGGAAGATACTTTTCAAAATTTATTTGTTTGGCAATTTTATTATTTGCAGAACGATATAAAGTTTGTAGTGCTTTAGCATCAATTGCTATAAAATCTACTACTGAAAATATATTGAGATCCTCAATAGTTTCTTTGAGAGATTTAATTTTGTTATTCAGAGTAGGATCTTCAACCCATTTTCCTGTGGTAACATAGTATAACTTACAAATCGGGTTTGTATTTTTAAACAAAGCACATTTGTTATAAATATACTCTTTTATCTCTGTCTTATTCTCAATTTTATTGTTGTTGAGTCTGTTATTTCTGCTATCAAAAAAATCTTTTGATCCTAATAAAAATTTAGCTATATCGCCAAAATCAAAATTACCACTTCTTTTCGATTGAATTAGAATAAATGAGACATCTAAATATTTATTAGATTGGGATAAATCTTCAATTTCTTGATATGAAGAAATTAAATTACCATTAGCAATAATAGCTATACCATCTATTGATTGATCCTGTCCCCCCCCGACATGAATATCATCCAAGGAAAAAGAGTCATTGTATTCCTTAGACACAATACAATAATTAGCAAAATGCTCAAATAGGACAGATTCATCTATATTTTGTTCTAGAGACTGCTCATCTTTGAAAGTTTTAAGAAGTGCTTCTGTGATTCTATCCATAAAGATAATGTCCTGATGTTAGATTATATATTTATTTTATCTTAGATTAGTTTAAGATACGCTCTAGTAATATTGCCCACCCTACAATATTCAAAAAAAGAGCATCTACCTAAAATTGTAAATAGATGCTCTAAAAAACAAGAAAAAACCTATCCTAACCCTCCTTCCTGTAACCAACGGACAGCATCTTTAGCATGATAAGTTAAGATTAAATCAGCCCCGGCCCGTTTAAAACTGGTTAAAGTTTCTAAGGTAACTTTTTTCTCATCTATCCAACCATTTAAGGCCGCAGCTTTCACCATAGAATACTCTCCAGAAACATTATAAGCAGCCACAGGAAGATCCGTCATTTCCTTGACCCGCCAAATAATATCCATGTAAGATAAAGCAGGTTTAACCATCAACATATCCGCCCCTTCAGAGATGTCTAAATCAACCTCTTTTAACGCTTCTCTGGCATTTCCAGGGTCCATTTGATAAGTCCTGCGATCGCCAAATTGAGGAGAAGAATCCGCAGCATCTCGAAATGGGCCATAATAAGCTGAGGCATATTTAGCAGCATAAGAAAGAATCGGAATATCTTCAAATCCCCACTCATCTAAACCTTCTCGAATAGCCTGTACAAACCCATCCATCATACCCGATGGTGCAATTATATCAGCCCCGGCATTCGCTTGAGAAACAGCCGTTTTTTTCAACAATTCTAAGGTAGGATCATTAAGTACCCGTCCAGTCAAGTCACCTGTTTCTAAATAGCCACAGTGACCATGACTCGTGTACTCACATAAACAAGTATCCACGATAACCACTAAATCGGGAACCGCTTGTTTAACGGCTGTAGTGGCTTTTTGTACAATGCCATGATCATGCCAGGCCCCTGTTGCTTCAATATCCTTATCTTCAGGAATACCAAACAGAATAATGGCAGGAATACCCAGATCATAGACTTCTTTAGCCTCATCTACAATCTTATCAACCGATAGCTGATAAACCCCAGGCATAGACTTCACCTCTTTGGCTACACTGTTGCCAGGAACCGCAAATAAAGGGTAAATTAGATCATTAGGAGTCAGGATAGTTTCGCGCACCATGCGGCGTAATTGGGGCTTTTGACGCAAACGACGAGGACGATTAATGGGAAACATAAGCATCAATACATAACGACTAGCTTAATTAGTTTACGGCGATCGCTCTCTCCTCAAAGCAAAATCTTATCGATTTGTAACGTTGCCAAAATTTGAAATGGCGTTTATAATGTAAATAGAACACAAGGGGCCGCAACGGCTTCGACAGGTTGGCGAAAGCTGATTCGTGATTCAGGTCGAGAGTGAGTCTCCTCTCGAAAATCAAAGGCTCAAACAAAAAAGTAACTGCGAACAACATCGTAAACTTCAAGCGCGTGGCAGTAGCTGCCTAAAAAACTCTTTCTTAGAGTGCGCTTACTTCTAATGTGACTCCGTTAAGTATTAGAGGTAACCCCCAACGGATGCACTTACTAGCTACCTCTGGTTGGCTATTAAGTAAAGACTTTACTAGAGAATCCCACCGTTCGGGATAAGGAACGGTTCCCGTCTTGAGGATTAGAAAGACTAAACCTGTGAATGAGCGGGAAGTCAATACCCAGTCTGGACAGCAGTTCGACTCTGCTCGGCTCCATTCTACTATGAATCCCCTAAAAGCCCCGTTTAAGGCTATCGCCTGGATAACGGGGCTTTTGCTGGATATTCCGCTTTTAACCCTCAACAATGGGCGATCGATTAAACAAAATCCAATAAAAACCAAGCTGCTGATTGACGCTCTCCCGTTTTCCAAACGGGAGATTCCTAACGAGAAAACTTCGTTTTCGTTATTTTCTTGAATAATAAATTGATCCATACTTGTTTGAGTAGAGAAGTAGGCTGATGGAAATCAACCTACTGTGCCGAGCTTTTTTCAGGCAACTTTCATGTCGTCAAAAGAGCGGTCAAAGACAGCTTTTCGTTTAGAGAGCATAGATTGTCCAAAAATTTCATTTATCCATTCAGATAGATCACGACAACGAACCGTTTCAAGAGCTTGTTTAATGAGATCAGATGTCAAGTCCATCGTCTTATCCCGACTCCTAGTTAAATCATCAATTTTTTGAGAGAAAAATCTTAATTGTTCTTGTTTTTCTAAAGCTCTCTCTTTCCAATTTTCTCGACTCTCTTTAAAATAACGAATTTGACGGCTTACAGGCATAGTAGACATTGATTTTTTCACCGCGATCAGAGAAATAGGTAAATCTTAAAAATATCAAATAATCTATCATTTAAATCCCAAAAAGTCAATTAATTATGACCAAAAGCGTTTCATTCCCCTTAACTCTCCAAAAATCTGGATTTCTTAAATAGAGAGTTAGTTAGCGGACAATGTCCGCTAACTAACTTCCCCGTACAAAAAGGCTTTTGGGACTTGCGTTTAAATAATATACCAATCACGGCGGAATAATAGTCACGTCCCATTTGGACAAATTTTCATCCAATTGCCAGAATTGCTCAAAAATTTCTAAGTCAGAAGATTTTACTGTTATGCCTTTTTCATAACTTTTTTCAATATTTGAAAGACCCAAATCTGTAACTAATGACAGATTTGGGTCGCTTTTATCTATAATTATGGGCGATACTGGACTTGAACCAGTGACAGCCTGCTTGTAAGGCAGGAGCTCTACCACTGAGCTAATCGCCCTCACTCATGTTTTACTAAGATAACACATCTTGCTCAAAATACAAAATTTTTTTTATGCCTTCTGGTCGCACCCACGATCGCATTACGGTTTTAAGCTTACCTGGCCTCGCTTTGGTAGGATATATCTTCACCCGTCGCTTTGACTTAATTCTTTGGTTTAGCGGGGCTTATTTGTTCAGTGGGTTGATGTTTGGCCCAGATCTCGATATTCACTCCCTTCAATATAAACGATGGGGAATTATTCGCTGGATTTGGCTACCCTATCGCTCCTGTCTCAAACATCGTTCTTTTTTCTCTCATGGTTTTTTTGTGGGAACTCTGCTTAGAGTGGCTTACCTATCAATTATTGTAATGATTCTGGCTATATTTGGGGTTGCGATCGCCCAACTATTTTGGGGGTTTCCTTGGAATTGGCAAACTTTTAGTTATAATACCCTGACTTTAGTAACAACTGACTATGGTTTAGAAGCGATCGCTGTTTGGGTTGGGTTAGAATTAGGGGCCATGAGTCATAGTATCAGCGATCGCCTGGGAACTGCAATCAAAAGTTCTCAAAAAAAGACTAAATCTCGTACTCCTCAACGCAAAAAAATAACCCGACGAAATGAATCTCATCGGGAAAAAAGAGGGTAAAAATTTCTCAGCCGCTTACCATTTTAGCAAATTAAATTGCTCCATGTCCGTTGTTTCTCGGTTACGATAAATGGCCAAAACAATAGCTAAACCGACTGCTGCTTCTGCTGCGGCAACGGTAATCACAAATACGGTAAAAACTTGACCTTTAATGCCAACCGGATCGAGAAAATTAGAAAATCCGATTAAATTAATATTTACCGCATTTAATAACAATTCAATGGACATCAACACTCGAACCGCATTACGACTGGTCACTAATCCATAAATTCCAATACAGAAAAGAGCAGCAGCCAGTAATAGACAAAACTCCAATTGTACTTGCATAATACCTCGTTTTCACTCAACAAATGTAGGGTTTTCTTAGTCTGAAGATTTAGAAGCGGTTAACTCTCTTGCTTCCAATTCCGTCAAACGCTCTGGTAAAGTTAAAGATGTAATTACCCCTTCTTGAGTGGTGGGCAAAGTATCAGGAATGAAGTCACGACGAGCCAGAATAATTGCCCCTACCATTGCCATTAATAACAAGACAGAAGCTAATTCAAAAGGTAAGAGAAAATCACTAAAGAAATGCTTTCCAATCTCCACAACTGTATTTTCAATCATCCCTGGTGCATTAGTTTCAATTGACCAAGGGGTGATAAAAATCATGGTAGCGAGTAAGACAAAAATGCCCCCACAAACTATGGCAGTTGCTGCCTTGCGTATCCAGCGTCTGGGGACAGTTGAATAATCTTGTTTTTTGTTCACCAACATGATAGCAAACAAGATTAAAACATTGACGGCTCCTACATAAATTAACACTTGAGCCGCGGCCACAAAATCAGCATTTAAGAGAATATAAATTCCCGAAATACTGATAAAAACTCCCCCTAATAAAAAAGCAGAATGAACGATATTAGGGAGTAAAACAACGCCCAAGGCAGTAGCAATTACTAACCCGGCTAAAATTGCAAAAGAAACCACTTGAACGCCTTCTGCCAAATTCACTATCTTTGATGCTCCTTTTTTTTAGTTGATAGTTGATAGTTAATAGTTGATAGGTCATAGGATTTTAGATGTTGCATTTATGTTCAATTTCCAAGCTAAAATCTTTGGGTCATTGTTAATCCCTATCAACTATCTCGCCCTTAAGATTTCGTATCTTCGATAATTTCTTCAGGACGTTTCCCTGATCGTTGACTTCCTGCGGGTAAATCATGAGGATCAAGCACCCCTTTGGGTAAATATCCTAACTCTCGTAAGGGAGTCACCATAGGATCTTGAGTCACTTTATAGGGTAAGCGTCCGAGGGCAACATTATCATAATTTAACTCATGACGATCATAGGTTGCCAGTTCATATTCTTCTGTCATGGATAGACAATTTGTGGGACAATATTCAACACAATTTCCACAAAAAATACAGACTCCAAAATCAATACTGTAGTGTTTGAGTTCTTTCTTTTTCACTTCCTTATTAAATTCCCAATCTACTACAGGAAGATTAATAGGACATACTCGAACACAAACTTCACAAGAAATACACTTATCGAATTCAAAGTGAATTCTGCCTCGATATCTTTCCGAGGGAATCAACTTTTCGTAAGGATATTGTACAGTAACGGGGCGACGACGCATATGATCGAAGGTGACAGATAAACCTTCACCGATATACTTAGCCGCCTCAATTGTCCCTTTGGCATAATCGCCGACTTGTTTGAGAATCTTGAACATAACGGTAACAGAGTGAGTCGTTAACAACAAACAGAGAATAATTAACCACCAAATGCCACAGGAAACGCTAATTTTAGGGCAGCAGTTAATAATAGATTAACAAGAGAAACAGGTAAGAGGAATTTCCAACCTAAATCTAACAATTGGTCAATTCGCACACGGGGAACTGTCCAACGCATGAGAACGGCAATAAAGATGAGAAAATAGGCTTTAAGCACGGTCATGGTAATGCCCAAAGCTGCCGTAATCACCTGTAACCAAGAACTGGTTTCACTAACCCCTAACCAACCTGCTAATTTATCTAGGGGAACGGGAAATTCCCAACCTCCCAAATACAGGACGGCAAAAACGAGGGCAGATAACACTAAGTTAACGTAAGAACCCACATAAAATAAGCCAAACTTCATTCCCGCGTATTCCGTTTGGTATCCGGCCACAATTTCTTCTTCTGCTTCCGGTAAATCAAAGGGAAGACGCTCACATTCTGCCAAAGCCGCGATCCAAAAGATCAAAAATCCTACAGGTTGCCGCCAAATATTCCAGCCTAAGATACCGTAACCTGCTTGTTGTTGGACAATATCAATGGTGCTGAGACTATTAGACATCAGGACGATCGCCAATACAGCAAAGGCTAAGGGAATCTCATAACTAATAGATTGTGCCGCGGCCCGCAAGCCACCTAACAGGGAATACTTATTATTAGACGCATAGCCAGACATTAATAAACCAATAGGAGCAATACTTGATAAAGCGATCCAGAGGAAAATTCCCACATTGAGGTCAGTAATGATTAAATTTTGACCAAAAGGGACGATTAAATAGGAAAGAAAGACAGGTAATACCACTAAAACGGGCCCCAAGGTAAATAACCAAGGATCGGCCTTCGCGGGGATAATGTCCTCTTTAAACACCAATTTAATGCCATCGGCTACAGGTTGTAACACCCCAAGAGGGCCAGCATATTCAGGGCCAATGCGTTGTTGGGCCGCGGCGGAGATTTTTCGTTCTAACCAAACAACGACTAACACCCCAACAGTTGCTCCAATAATCATCAAAAAGGAGGGCAAAGGAATCCATAAAGCCTTTGCGACCCCACTAGAAAGCCCTAATTGTTTCAGGGATTCGATAAAACTTGCTTGTAGGTCAATTCCTGTGTTCATTCTGTTCTGTATAGTGGACTTTTGGCCAGATTATAAAACCCATAAGTATAATTATCCAGAAGACATCTCCAAGAATGCACCTCAAACCCTGATCTGCTAAGGGGCAAATCGAGGCTATTGGATATGTCTTATGGGTTTTTGCTTAATTCTATGTTAATTCATTAACTAGCTCGTCAAACAACAGTCTTGTCTTGTGTAATGATTTTTTCACCCTGTTTCTTCCTGATCGCCTAAATACGACCATGAGTTTTCGATCTTCCCCTAAGAAGTATGTCAATGGGTAAATTTGATTGGCAGGAGCTTCACCAGCCATCAAAAAAGAAATACCGATGATATCGATCAAGTTGATCTGAATCGTCAAACCCCAAAAGGTGCAACTAGAGGGCATTTCAAGGAATCTCAAAAAAAACTTTGAAAAAAGGGTTGACAATCCCTGGGAGATTGGTTATATTTGTAAATGCGCGGTTGAAAGCGGAAACGCCTGACGCGCTCCGAACCAAGAAAAATCTATAGTTTGAAAGCTGAAGTTTAACAGCCCCTTGTTGTTTAAAGCAATTATACTCCATTAGTTCCTAGTTGTCTAGGGTACGAGGGAGAAACAAATCAGTTTCTTGATATCTATTATATAGAGTAGAGAACTGAGTAGCCAAATCAAACACTATGGAGAGTTTGATCCTGGCTCAGGATGAACGCTGGCGGTATGCCTAACACATGCAAGTCGAACGGTGTCTTCGGACATAGTGGCGGACGGGTGAGTAACGCGTGAGAATCTACCTCTTGGTTGGGGACAACAGTTGGAAACGACTGCTAATACCGAATGTGCCGTAAGGTGAAAGATTTATTGCCAGGAGAAGAGCTCGCGTCTGATTAGCTAGTTGGCGGGGTAAAGGCCCACCAAGGCGGCGATCAGTAGCTGGTCTGAGAGGATGAGCAGCCACACTGGGACTGAGACACGGCCCAGACTCCTACGGGAGGCAGCAGTGGGGAATTTTCCGCAATGGGCGAAAGCCTGACGGAGCAATACCGCGTGAGGGAGGAAGGCTCTTGGGTTGTAAACCTCTTTTCTTAGGGAAGAACAAAATGACGGTACCTAAGGAATAAGCATCGGCTAACTCCGTGCCAGCAGCCGCGGTAATACGGAGGATGCAAGCGTTATCCGGAATTATTGGGCGTAAAGCGTCCGCAGGTGGTTTTTCAAGTCTGCTGTCAAAGACTGGAGCTCAACTCCGGAGAGGCAGTGGAAACTGGAGAACTAGAGTTCGGTAGGGGTAGCGGGAATTCCCAGTGTAGCGGTGAAATGCGTAGATATTGGGAAGAACATCGGTGGCGAAGGCGCGCTACTGGACCGAAACTGACACTCAGGGACGAAAGCTAGGGGAGCGAAAGGGATTAGATACCCCTGTAGTCCTAGCTGTAAACGATGGAAACTAGGTGTGGCTTGTATCGACCCGAGCCGTGCCGTAGCTAACGCGTTAAGTTTCCCGCCTGGGGAGTACGCACGCAAGTGTGAAACTCAAAGGAATTGACGGGGGCCCGCACAAGCGGTGGAGTATGTGGTTTAATTCGATGCAACGCGAAGAACCTTACCAGGGCTTGACATGTCGCGAATCTCGGTGAAAGCTGAGAGTGCCTTAGGGAGCGCGAACACAGGTGGTGCATGGCTGTCGTCAGCTCGTGTCGTGAGATGTTGGGTTAAGTCCCGCAACGAGCGCAACCCTCGTTTTTAGTTGCCATCATTAAGTTGGGCACTCTAGAGAGACTGCCGGTGACAAACCGGAGGAAGGTGGGGATGACGTCAAGTCAGCATGCCCCTTACGCCCTGGGCTACACACGTACTACAATGGTTGGGACAAAGGGCAGCGACCTCGCAAGAGAAAGCGAATCTCATCAAACCCAGCCTCAGTTCAGATTGCAGGCTGCAACTCGCCTGCATGAAGGAGGAATCGCTAGTAATCGCAGGTCAGCACACTGCGGTGAATTCGTTCCCGGGCCTTGTACACACCGCCCGTCACACCATGGAAGCTGGTCACGCCCGAAGTAGTTACCCTAACCTTTCGAGGGGGGGGACTCCTAAGGCAGGGCTAGTGACTGGGGTGAAGTCGTAACAAGGTAGCCGTACCGGAAGGTGTGGCTGGATCACCTCCTTTTAGGGAGACCTAATTCAAGGTAAAAGGCAAAAGGCAAAAGGCGCAAGTCTGGAGTCATAAAAAAATAACCTTAACTTGAATCAATCCCAAGGTCGTGCAAGGGAAATGTAATCAGCTTTCAAACTAAGAACAGGTTCGGGATAATGGGCTATTAGCTCAGGTGGTTAGAGCGCACCCCTGATAAGGGTGAGGTCCCTGGTTCAAGTCCAGGATGGCCCACCATTAATCCCCTGAAACTGTAAGAAGTGACAAAAAAGATTCAGCACCTTTGTTTTGTAAAAGACAGAATGCTGGATAGCATTGTCCAGTCCGTACCTTGAAAACTGCAGAATAACGAGTCAACAAAGTCCAAGAAATGAAGACCAAAAGGTCAAGCTACAAAGGGCTAACGGTGGATACCTAGGCACACAGAGGCGAAGAAGGACGTAGTTACCGACGATACGCTCCGGGGAGCTGGAAGCAAGCATTGAGCCGGAGGTTTCCGAATGGGGCAACCCTATGTACGGTTACCTGAATCTATAGGGTAACGCGAGCGAACCGGGTGAACTGAAACATCTTAGTAACCCGAGGAAGAGAAAGCAAAAGCGATTCCCCCAGTAGCGGCGAGCGAAAAGGGACAAGCCTAAACCATCGACTAAGGTTGATGGGGTCGTGGGACAGCAACGTGGACTGTAGCGGTTAGACGAAGCAGCTGAATACTGCACCAAAGGAGGTGAAAGTCCTGTAGTCGAAAACTTAAACAGCCTAGCTGAATCCCGAGTAGCACGGGGCAAGTGAAATCCCGTGTGAATCAGCGAGGACCACCTCGTAAGGCTAAATACTCCTGTGTGACCGATAGCGAAACAGTACCGCGAGGGAAAGGTGAAAAGAACCCCAGTAAGGGGAGTGAAATAGAACATGAAACCGTTAGCCTACAAGCAATGGGAGGACGATTAAACGTCTGACCGTGTGCCTGTTGAAGAATGAGCCGGCGACTTACAGGCTGTGGCAGGTTAAGAGCAAAAACTCGAAGCCAAAGTGAAAGCGAGCCTGAATAGGGCGATAGTCACAGTTTGTAGACCCGAACCCGGGTGATCTAACCATGGCCAGGATGAAGC
>NZ_JAYGHQ010000023.1:16027-45682 GCF_034931425.1 Crocosphaera sp. XPORK-15E | reverse complement strand
CTTCTATTCTTCAAAATGAGAATTGCTGAAATTAATAGATAAAATCTACTTATACTTGCACGGTCAAAATAGGGGTTTCTTCTCGGAAAATGAGAATCGCTGAAACCGTTGGATAGCAAGCATTTTAGCCACTGATTGCCCCTGGTTGCACGAACTCTATATTTACGCCCAGACGGCCAGACCATCGACCATGATTGGACTAGACTGTACGGTATGATTTTGGGTCGTTAGTCTAAACTCCAGCACTATCCATTGATAAGTCAAAGTAGGTGTCCTAACCCACTCATCAAAGCTTCAGCCACCAGATGACTAACCACTAAGGGTTGTTCAAACCGTTCGGTACAATTATTAGTGTGCAAACAAGCGGGACATCCATCTAAGCGTTGACACTGTAAAGTAATTTGGACTTCTTCTGAATCTTCAGTGGGAGAGTTCTGAGCAAGATTTGCTGTATTTCGTTCTGCACTGGCTTCACGAACAATTAAATCAATAAAGCTACCTGAAGCATCATCATGCAGATTCCAAGTTGTTATTAATTCGTTTCTCAGTTCATCAGGGGTTGACCAGTCCCTGCGTTCGGCTAAATTAACGGGACAGAGAACCGATGCTAAGAGTTCTCGATAAACTTCTTTGGGGTTAGTGCGAAGGGTGTCAATAAAGACCTCTGAAATGCCAGATCCTCCTTCATAGCGTTCCCAGACGATCACTTCTGCTGTGGTTTCATCAAAACAATATTCAAGGACTTCTTCGGAAACTCCACTGATGGATGCGATTGCTTTTTGCAGTAGATGGGAGGCCGTATGTAAAATCAATCGTTGGTCAAAGGTTTTATGGGTTTCCTCTATTTCCACCCGTTCAATTTGAGATTTTAAGGACTCATCTTGTAATAAATTATCAATAATTTCGGCTAAATTCCAAGTAATTCCTGTTGTTTTGAGTCCATAACGCACAGGTTCAGGATGACCTTGACTATCCACATATCGGGCTTCAAATTGCCAGGGTTGACTACCTCTAGGGGTGAAATACTCATTTTTTTGTTGATCATAGAATTTATTTTCTACCCGTGCAATCGAACCATGTACGGTAATTTGACTTTCTAATTCAGACACCCAATTAAGAGTACGGGAAATGGTTTGAACTGATTCGGGTTTATAACGATAGGTGCGTTCCAGGTTAGCTTCAGCATATAAACGAACTGCACGCAAGGGAACATCATGGCATCTACGGCGACGACTTTCACTGTAAATGGTACAACATTCAGGACATATTTTAACCACTTGTTTGCCCTGATTATCTCCTTTTAATGCCTTAACATAAAGCTTTTCTGGGCGAAATTCCGAAGATTCTCCGGTTAAATGGACTCCTTCTCCTAATAACTTTACACCCACAACGCCCCCTTCTCCCCATTGTACATTTGCCCATTGGGGGTCATGTTCCGTTTCGATCACAGAAAGATAGGGATGGCTATGGTAGCGATAGGCGGTACGATAGGGAATTAATAAGGTAGAAAGTTTGGTGGTATCTTCTTGTTTAAGATTGGTTCTATTACGGGTTCTAACTGCAACGATAATGGGTTTGACTTCGTTAAAATAAGCGTCAGGAATGAAGAAATCAATATTAGATTGATGCAAATTATTAGATTCATATAAATTATTAGATTGATGTAAATTATCAGATAAACGCAGATAAAATAAAGCCTGTAACACAGTTTTAATGACATCAGGGGCAGATTTGAGAATCCAGAGACGGTTTTTTGGTTCACGGAATCTTTCTAAGGTATGGAAAAAATTGTAGAGTCCATCTGCTTGTTCAAAACAAATACCAAATTCTACTTTTTCTTGTAATTGATTCCAAAGTTCTAAAATATCTCTTTGCAGCCTTGATAATTCTTCACGACTTTCTCGATCTTCTTCATCAAATACTAATAGCCCTAATTCTTGATAAATATTTCTTAACTTTCTATTGATTTCTTCTCTTAAATTAGTTGAATTAGTTAAACTTTGATGCTCTGAATTAATATTAGTTGAATTAGTTAAACTTTGACTCTCTGAATTAATATTAGTTGAATTAGTTAAACTTTGACTCTCTGAATTAATATTAGTTTGACCATCTAAATATTGTTGAATTAACTTAAATGTTTCTTTAACGGGTTCGGTTAAAGTATCTGGGGCTTCGTTTTCAATTTCTTGTAATGTCCAGCGTAGGTTTAAATAAGCTTCAAACCGTTCTTTTTGCTCAGTAATCCACTTTCTTAATTTCTCTTCTCGTTTTGAATCTTGACGATGTTCTTGTAACCATTGATGATAATGTTGTTTAATAATGGGAGATTCTTCTAATTTTTCCCAAATCCAATCCAGAATAGCTGGCGGAATTTTCCCACATCGTTGCACATGATAACCCATTCTCGCCCGTTCATAGGCAATCCTTTCGTGCATGGCTTTCAGGACGGGATTTTTAGGGTTTAAGGGTAACTCATAACTCCCATGTACCAAACGATGACGACGGAAAAAATAAAAATGATCACTGGCCGAATTAGCCACAATGAGGAGGGTATAAGCAACCGTATTAGCTGCCCTTCCGGCCCGTCCCCGTCGTTGAATGAAAGAGAAGACGTTTCTAGGGGGACGATAATGAAAAGTGGCAATAATTCGGTTATCATCTACCCCCACATCCAAAGATGGGGTAGCAACGACAATATCCCCTTCCCAATAGCTGGTTTTTTGTTGGGAGGAAACATAGGAGATATTCAGGGCATTTTCCCGAAAACCTGGAATGGGTTGGGTACAGTTTGCCCCTCCTAAAATGCCTCGCCAACATTCCCCTTCAAGATAGTGACTGAAACAGTTAAGGGGATTAGTTTGGGGACAACTTTGTTCTTGAAATTCGATATTATCTAAAATAGAACGAAATTGCCATAAATTGAGCCTTTGTTCAGCGTCTTGAATTTGAGCCGACAGACGATTGGCAATATCAAGGGATTCGGTGAAAATAATCCCTCTGTCTCCTTGATCATGAGGGCGATCTACAAATAATCCGTGTCCCATGGCCATTGCACTTTGAATCAAAGTAGGGGCTGCTCCCACACGGTTTGCTTCTTCAGGAGATTGAAGGAAATAGAGAACTTCTAAACCGGAAGCTTCACTCTCGTAACCGGATGCACTATGAATGAGAATCGGGTGATTTTCTTCCCCATAAAAGAATTTACTAGCAAACCGTTCGGGGTGGGCAACTGTGGCACTAGCAGCGATTTTTGTTAAGGGGTTTCCGCTTAAGTTTTCTAGGCGTTGAATGAGGTGGTGAATATGTGCGCCGTAGAGGGAATGATAGAGGTGAACTTCATCAAATAGGACTCCACTTAAACGGGTTAAATACTTCTCAAAATCTGGTTTAGGATTGAGATAGATTCTATCAAGAGATTCGGCAGTTGTTACTAAGAGATGGGGTTGATATTTTGCATGGTCATTTTTAGCAAGGGAGACGTTAAAAATAGCTCCACACAAATCATTATTACATTGAAGACTAGGAACTGAGTTTCGTTTTTTCTGATAAATTAAATCCCCTTGGTTACAAACAGGACAGCATTCATCTTGTAATACTTTAAAGCGAGTTTTATCTGCAAATATCTGTTGATTTTCTAGGGTGTATTTAGTTTCTGAGGCTATTCCTGAAAATTGAAAGCCAATAATAATCCTTTGATTTGCTTTTTTTGAACGACTTAAAAGTTCTAATTGACCACTGGCTAATTGATTTTGTTCAGCTTGATAAACGTAGCGAAAAATTCTTGAGAGTTGGTCTTTTAATAAGGCAACACGGGGATAAAGTAAAATAAAACGAGGGGCAATTTCTGGATTAAGTTGTATTTGTCGAGCAATTTCATAGATAAGCGGTAATAAGAAAACTTCGGTTTTACCTGACCCTGTAGGCGCAACAATAACTAATCCTTTTTTATGATGAATCGCTTGTAAAGTTTGACTCCATCCGTCTATTTGAAATTGGGAAAAGTTGTTAATAGGTTTTGGTAAATTTGCGGCGACATTGGCAATAGAACGAGTTTCTCCTGTTAAAGTGTTGACATTAATATTTCTAATGGGTCGTTGACGCAGTAACACTTCAGCCCTTATTCTTCCTATTAGGTTTCGTCCGTCTTTATCCGCTTGAAATCGCTGCTTGATTTGTGAGAGCATACGAGCCGTTTCTATGGCTTTAGGGAGGGATAAGTTAGGGGATAGGTTAACAAATTCATCGGGATGTTCTGAGAGAATTTGTTGTATATCAGCCGAATAATTATCCCAGATTTCTTGAGGTGACTGGACTGAATTTTGTTGGTTTAATTCAGTAAATAGTTGGTTGAGTAGCGTGTTAAGAGATTCCCAAGTCATTGTGAGCTTTTAAAATTAATAAATAACTAAAATTAAGTTTTAGAGAAATTAGATTAGGGATATCTTAACTGAACACCTTTGCCATTATTAGGAGTTTTACAATCCCAACGGAGGTCACAAATATCACAATCTTTTTCACTAATATTTCCCGAAGTAGCTGGATTCCATTGATCATTAAGACGTGCTTGTTCAATTTGTAATACAGTTTGTGCAAATTCATTAACAGCATCATCAATTTCATGAGGAGTAATACTAACTTCTAGGAGAGCATTTTTTGGACGTTGAGAAGGACAAGTTGATCCATCAAGTTCATTCAAAAAATATAAAATGGCTTTTTTCGGTAAAACACCATGTTTTAGTTCATAAAGTTTGGCATAAACCCGCATTTGAAATTCATAATTTACTAAGTCTTTGGGATTAACATCTAATAAACTACTGCCTTTGTAATCCCACATTTCGCAATCAGCAGGATTAGCTTGTAGATTTTCTGAATCAACAAGAAGATCTACAACTCCATGAAGGATATGATTAGTACGATCTGCTTGTAATCTATGTTCTGTATCTTTAACTCTTGGATAAAGTGTCAGTCCTTCAAGAGCATTAAAATATTGAAGTAGCCGTACTGCTTTTACTCGCATATCTTGAGTTATAGCCCTAATACCTTGACTTTTTAATCCATTTTCAACTTCAATAAAATACTGGATAATTTCACTTGGAGGTGTTGGGGTTGTTGTCTTTGCTCCTTCTGCTTGTTTAAGATCATCAAAATATTCCTCAATTTCTTGATCACTTATAATGTTTCCATTATCTGGTAAGGAGCCTTTTGTTGAAGGCTCTATCTTACCATGAAAATGAGTATGACAACGATCTAAAACTTGATGAAGAATTGTACCAAAATAAGCCTGAGTCTGATAAGCAGGTGCATATTTATGGACATTAAAAGTCCCGTATTGACGAGGGCAACGTCTAAATGAGACGATATCTTGAGTGACACTGTAACGCCGTTTTATATTCGGTGTATTAAGTGAAGGAATTGAAACAGCTTGAAAAGGCTTTCTTTTATTTATGGCCATAATTTTCCCCTTTATGTAATAAGAGCCTCTGTATTTCGTTTAAATTCTGAATGATCTCGATTAGGAACAGCTATATGATCTTTAATTTGCTCCTTTGTTCCAATTAAAATTAGACCATACTGTGCGCGAGAATAAGCTACATAAAGCAAGCGAATATCATCTTCTATAGCCAATTCTTTAGGAGTTCTAGTAACTCTTTGATAAAGGTTCTGTCTAAATGGGTCTAAAGTTTCTTCTAGCATTTGTGCTGATCCAACCTTTCCTTCTTGACCTAGCTTAGTAACAACAAACACAAAAGGAAACTCTAAACCTTTTGATTGATGAATTGTCATAATAGGCAAAGAACCTTGAGGAACAATAACTTCCTCGTCTTCATCATCATCAATTCCTGCTTCAATTAAATAGCTGACAAACATATTGTAAAAACGGTTGAGAAAACTTGAATCAATTCCAGTCCCATCATTACTAGCTATTAAAGAATCTAAGTTAAAACTGTTATATCCTTCAAATAAACGAGTAACTTTAGAAAGACGTAAATTTCTTACAGGGTCTTGTCTCCATGTCAAAAAAGGTTCTTGTGCAAGAATCCGATAGATAATTTCTAGTAAATTCAGCTTTAGAAAGCTCCCTGATTTTTCTTGACAAAGCCTCAGTAGATTAGTATTACTATGATTTAAGTAGTTATCTAGTGAATTAGTCGAGATACTAGGGTTATTTCTGACATTATCAAGACTTCTAAACCATTGTTGAATAGGTGTAACCCAAGATAAAGTTCTTCCCTGTGGATCTCTTCTTGATTCAAAACTATGATTTTGGTCAATCACCTGAACCAGTGAGGCAAGTAAACACTGAACTTCTTCACTGTCCATAAAAGACTTAGAACGAGGATTATAAATAGGAATTCCTAAATTCTGAAATGCTTGAATATATTTACCTGCATTATTAGGTGAATCTTTGGCACTTCGTAATAATAAAACACATTGACTAAGATCAGAGATAATTCCATCAGCTATCAAATGATTATTGATAAAGTTACCAACAGCATTAGCTAAATCTCCTACTTTTTTTGTTTGAATCCAAGAAACAGCAGGATAATTACCAGAAATAGATGAAGCTGCAATAACTGGTTGTTTGTTCGGCGCACGAACTCCTGAAACATTCATTTCTGGAAATGAAGTAATATATTGATTGAAAAAGTTAACAATATCAGGATGAGAACGGTAGTTGTTTTCTAACTGAATTTGATGAGGAGTTTGATTAAATATCCCTTGACAGGCTTTATCAAAATTAACCATGCAAGTTACATTACCACCGCGAAAGCGATATAGAGCTTGATCATCATCTCCCACAACTGTAATATTATGTGGTGATTGACCTGCAAGAGCTAGATATATTCGTTCTTGAATTGGGTTAGTATCTTGATATTCATCAACCAATACATATTTTAATGGAGGATTTTGGTCATCTCCCTGTAAGAATTGTTGACTAGCAGTAGAATTAAGAAACTCAAGAAAGTAAGCCTGAAGATGTGCAAAATCGCAACGATAATTGTCTTTTAATGCTTTAGAATATTTTTGATACAATTCGGCTAAAGTAGCCCAATGTCCACCTGCATTAAGCATTTTATCTATATCAACATAATCTTCTACTATGTGATTAAAAAGTGTAATTCCTGCTTTAGCTCGTTTCCATTTATTAGGTGGGTAGTTTTGATTACGCCAATCGTTTACAGCATAATCAAAATGTTCCCAAAAACCTAAATCTGAAATATCTGAAATATCAGCATAACGATAAGTAAATAAATCTTGTTCAACTTGATCTAAAAGACGAACATTTTGGTAATTTGGATAGCGATATTCTTGGAGAATATCATTACATAGGCTATGTAGTGTTCCTATTCTAATATCCGCTATATCAACATCTTTGAGGCTAGAATCTGTGTTTTGTAAGGCTGTGAGATATGTTGCTAAACGATCTTCAAGGTTTCTTGCTGCTTTGTCTGTAAAAGTTGTTAGAAAAATTGATTTGGGCTTAATACCATCTACACAAAGTAACTTTAAGGTTCGTGTTACCAATACCTCGCTTTTACCAGAGCCAGGGCCAGCTAAAAGCCACAATTGACCATCTCTATATTCTACTGCTTCTTTTTGCTTATCGTCTAAGTCATAGCCTCGTGCAGTAGGTTGAGCGAGACACCTATGAAAAGTCTGAATATCTATCATTATCTTGTATTCTCGCTACTGTCACCTGTCCGTTTCCCCATTCTCGAACGAGAATCTTGGCGATTTCTTAATAACTCATCAAGAAGCTTCGTCTGCTCATCAGGGTTATGCCAATCTCGGATAAAACGTCTAACAGCCACGCTCACTAAGTCTTGCATCGTCGGTGCAGCCGAAAAATGCTGGCTCTCCAATGAAAGCTTGATTTCATGCAGAGTTTGGTAAAGCTCGGTAGGAACTCGAATGGTAGAGGCCAAAATTAAAATATTTAATCGAAGACATTAGCAATTTTAATCTTCTTGACCTCATACTTGCTACCATGTATACATGACGACAAGCTTGCCTCACTAAACAATTACTTTGACCATTAAATATGGAACTTGTTCTTAATGCCGTTTCCGTGCGTCGTAGTCCTCAAGATGAACATTTAAGCTATCTTGGGAGCTTATTTTTCGGAGATATTGCCCGATTAATCGATGATAACCGTTTATATGTTCCTAATCAGCCTGATTTACCCGATTTTGCCCAACGTAAACTTAACAAAGCACGGGTCAAACAAATTGCCCTTTATATTCTGGAAAACTATCAAATAGGAACCATATTTTTCCCGCCTATTTGTGTTAACGTTCAACCCAAACCGAAGTATGAAGAAGGCAAACTTTTCTTGCCTTATTATTCGGTTAGTTTACGGTTAACCGATGGACAACATCGCTGTTTTGGGATTCATCAAGCTTTACAAGAGATTCAACAAAAAGATTCAATAGAATTTAAAATTTTATCTCAATTAGAAATCGGGGTACTTTTGTATGCAGGATTACCCTTAGAAGAAGAACGTCAAGCATTTCGTGACCAAAACTTATTAGTTCAACGTCCTAGTGTTTCCCTCTCTCACTATTTCGATAAACGTTCTCTGGCAGTTTTAATTGCTAAGAATTTATTAGAAACCGTACCCCAATTTATTGACAATATTGAAGTAGTAGAAACGGGGTTAGGCATTCATAATCCTAAATTAATGACCCTTTCTACATTAGTGACAGCAACTAAATATATGTTTCCTAATCTAAAATCCCAGAAAAAATTAGAGGACAAAAATAATTGGGCGAGAAGTTTTTGGATAACATCGGCTAATATTTTTGATGATAATCCTTGGCGAGTCATGAGTAAAGAAGAACGAAGTCAACAAAGACAAGAAACCTTATTAGTTAGTGCGGTTATTTTACAAGCATTAGGAATGTTAGCTCATGATTTGTATCAAGAAAATGTAGCAGCAGAAGACTTAGAAAAGTGGTTAAACAACTTAAAAAAAATTGATTGGAGAAGAAATGATAAATTTTGGTTACAACGAGGAGTGACACAGATAGGAGCAACGGAAGATCCGATTATTTCTAATACAAAAACTACTGTTAAAGCCTGTCATAAAGTCCTTCGAGAATTTATGGGAATCACTGAGGTAATATTCTAATTTTTACAAAATATTCTTAAATAGTTAGAGTCAAAATAAACTACTTTTGCCTGTTATCTCTTGCTTGTTGCCTATCAAAAATAGCTAATTTAAAACAAGGTGCAAGATTAGAGTTTATACTAAATTCCTAAGCTGTTAAGCATCTAAATTGATTTGTGGAGACAAGGGAACAGGGAACCGTAAGGGTTATCAGCTTTTTTAGCTAATTAGAGAATACCCAGTTAAATTGCGTCTTGGCTTATTTTTACACCTACTTTTATATGTATTATATTGAACATCAAAATTAGAATTATTAGCCAATCATAAAAGTTATATTTTTGGGTTATAAAACGCTATTTTGCCTAAAATTTTAATCATTAAATATTAAATGATTAATTTTCAATGAAACCACTAAAAATTAATCAATAGGGGGATGCCAACCACTACTTACCCAACGTCTCCGCGCGCTGACAATCACAGCATGATTCATGCGTAAAGTAACGACTGTTCCCCGTCCAATAGCAGTTAAACCTTCTACTTTTGTCCCATCAGCACTCCAGGAAAAGTGGTCTTTCCATTGTTGTTGACGAGGGTTAAATAAAGGGATCTTTTCTCCTGTCAATGGGTCTATTGCCGTTGTATTTTTCCCTTTATATTCATTACAAGTACGACAAGCTAAACACACATTTTCAAAACTGTTATCTCCTCCAGTTGAACGAGGAAGAATGTGGTCTATTGTCATGGGAATGCCACTATTAGCTTCACTGGTTAAACAATAACAGCATCGCCGTTTGTCAGTGGTTTCAATTTTCTTTCGTAAAGCTTCAGACAAATAGGTTGTCATAAATTAATGGGGCAATTATCTCATAATAGAATAACAAAAATAGAAGAATAGATTAGAAGCATCTAAATTTTGCACTTTGACTGTTTTTGAATGGTTGAAAACCTTATCTATCTTAATTTTCGGTTATGCTCTTATACAAATGGGATGCTTTCAATAGATGAAGGTTTTTTTTAAGAATTGATAGAGAAACGTTCACCCCGCCATCTTAATAACACAGTAGCTTGGGCTTTTTTTAACATAAATAAGTCTGCTTCATAGCGTAATTTTTCCAGTTCAAAATATTCATTTTGGGTTAATTCTTCTTCTTGATTTTTCTCTAGAAGTTGGTTGTAGCGTTCCATATTTGCTGAAGATTGATGACTTTGAGCTATCTGCCATAGGGTATCATTATCTAAGCGATCTAAACGGGCTAAATCCGTTTGAAATTCTTCGGGTGCATCTGTCCAGTCAGGGGGACTACCAACGGTTAACGCATGAACCATAATATCTTCTAGGGAACGTCCTACTGCTTGCGCGGTATTAACCAAACGTTGATAGAGAGGGTCAGGAATTTGCAGGGTAACAGAAGCATCTTTCATTGGAAGTAAATTATTAGTAGTCAACATATTTTATCAATTTAACTCAAATGGATTCGTAATGTATGAGAAAGACGATGCTCTTTGATCCACGCTTCTACAGTGGGAGTTAATAGGTTGAAAGATGCTCCTGTATTACTTCCTGCTGCTTTAAGAAACTTTAAGACTTCATCAGGAACATTTTCAGCATTTAATGTATTCCAAGTATCATTTAATTGTTGAATTAAGTTTTCAATGTGGTCAAATCTTTCTTGATATTTTGGAAATTCCTCTGAGGATATCTGTATTTCTAACTGCCGAATTCTTTGAATGGTTGGTTTAAACTGATCAATTTGATCTAAAATATTCAAGAATTCAGAGTTGGTACTAGGAAGTTTTCGTTTTAGATAGTTTTTCCAAATTTCTAATAGTTGTGTTTCAATGGTAGAAGTTAATTTGTTAATACTAGATTGAAATTTAGAACGATTAAAGTTTTGATTATCTATTATCCATTCAGGATTTTCTTGATAGTGCTTTACGGTTAATTGAACTAAGTTCAACAGATTCTCAACCAGTGGGGCAAAATCTACTGAAATTAATCCTTTGCTACGAAATAAACGTAAGGGTTCAAGGACTTTAATCACTTGTTGGTAGTATTCAGTAATTTGTTCCTGTCTTGACTTAAATCCTTGTTGATTATTCGCATATTTTTGTAGTTCAATTTTTCTTTGAGATAACTCAATTAGTTGTTTAGATTTTTCTAGTAACATGGTTTTGACCTCTCAGTTTAATAATTGATGGTTTGCGTTAACTAATGGGTTGTTTAGCTTGGTTAATTTTAGTTGATGTAAGGTAATAAAACAATAAGACCTTGGACAAAAATCAACGTTACAGTTGAGAAAGACATGGAACAGGATTAGGGTTACTCTGTGCTTAGAATTATTTACCCAGTTGACTTTATTTATGTCCCACTACTTAGTAAAAGTCTAAACCTTAATGCGTAGTGTTATAGAATAGCTAGGAATTAATAATTGATTCTTAAAAATCCTTAATTTCAATGAGTAAATCTTGTAACTCAAGTAAATTCTTTTCGATAGATTGGGTAATGGTTTCAATTGATTCTCCGTTTTCTTCTGATGTTAATTGATGAATGTGATCTTGAACAGAGTTTAAAGAACTATCTAAAAACTTATTACTTTCTTCAAGAAATTCACTAGAAACTGTTATGATTTTGGTATTGTTCTCACTTAATAAAGAAAGTAATTTATTAGAGGAAGTAGTTGATAATTCTTTTTCGTTTTTGACTTTTTCCATAAGTTCGAGATAATTAGTTAATCTTGTCTTATTGAAATTAACCACAAGTTCACCTAATTTTTCTGCACTTTTTTGCCCAAAAACTCCTGCTTCTCTCGCTTGATCTATGGCTTCTTTGATTGAGTAAACAACCTCTTTTTTGTTGACATTTTCTCCAAATTCTGCTACTAACTTTTCATAAGTAGAAAGTTGGCGATCTGTTTCTTCTTCTATAGCTTTCATTAACAGTTCATCGACTTTATTTCGTACTTTTTGGATAACTTCATATTCTTTGTTTAAATCATCAGGAACATCACATTGAGGATTCCCTGTTTTACGAACTGTTTTGAGGGGTTCAATTATTTGGACTGTATCAATTATTTGAAAATTAAAACGACTCCCTTTGGTACAACCGATATAACTTTTGAGAATATCAAGTAATTTGTTTTTATTAGTTTGAAAAACTTTATACAATGCTTTCCAAGATGAACTACGGTTATTATCATCAAGTTCGGGTATTTCCAGGAATAAAGAGTTAATTGACGCTTCAATGGAAGTATTAGGAAGTCCAGACATTTGAGAAGCGATTTCCAGTAGTTCAACGGTTGCTGGAACGGGGTTCCAGAGTTCCCCCGAAATACGAGGACGACAACGAATTTGTTCTAGAATGTAGTTACTCCAGCGATCTAAGTGTTTTGCGTAGGTTCGGAAATAGCGATCTCCGTCTTCAAAGTTCCAGTGTTTATAGTAACTATAAAGTAGCATTCCTTGAAAAGCAATGGCTGTTTCTCGAAATTCATTTTCATCATCTGGCTTTTCATCATCTGGCTTTTCATCATCTGGCTTAAGAGGAAGCTGTAAAATAATTCCTGCATGATTAGCACCTTCTCCTCTCATTCTGGGACTATAAACTTGGACATTACGTTGTTTAAATACAGAACTATTACTGGCAAAATTACCTTTAATTAGCATTTCTGTATCCCATTCAATATGTTCACAAACCGCAGGATAAACAAACTCACGGATGTCTTTTTCTACGTCTTGAGGGAGAATAGCTTGATTATTCCAATTATCTAAAATGTTGAGTTTTTCTGCTAATTTATCGGGAATTTTTGAGTCATTAGAGGTGTTAGGAGAAACTTCATAGGTTCCTGTAGTTTCTTTGACAACAGGAGTAATATTTGTTTCAATGACTTCAACTCCCAAAGGAGGAAGATTAAAAGCAGTATGAATTTCAGGAGAAAGGTCACATATTTTATCGCTATCTGTCCATAAATCTATTAATGTTTGACGACGTTGGGAATGTTTAGTATCTTTACTTTTAATATCACTTTGAGTAATAGCACTTAAACGCATTTTGCCGAAATGTTCTCGTATTGAAGTAGAAGGAAAAGAACCATTTTCAATGTTCTCAACTGAATTTTCCAGGGTATATTTAAGAACATCTTTTAAGAGAATACGGGGATTAAAATGATCAGGGTTAACCCGTTTTCTCATTTGTTGTAACGCAATGGGAGTAAAGGGATAAAGTCCCATCCCATTAATATCACCAAACCCTTTATGACAGTCTTGACGGTGTTGACAGTCTTCACAAAAATTAGGAGGTTGAGAATTATTTTCATCATTTTTGTAGTCTTCTAACCATTGTTTTAAATCACTATTTTGATGACGGACAGCGTTTAAATATCTGGCCACCATTTGTTGAATATCTGCTTCTGTTACTAAGGAGTGATCACTAATTTCTCCCACGTCTAAACTAACTTTAAAAGTGACTCTTTGTTGAATGGTATCAAAGCTTTGAATTAAACCATTAAAATAACCAGTTGTGCAAGCTAAGGCCGTGCGAATAGCGCATAAGGGTTGACTTCCTGCTTGTTGGGGTCTAGCTAAAACTGCTTCTAAAACTTCCCTATCTATTCCCTGTAATTTGGCAAAATCTTCAATTAATAAGACTAATTCTACTTCTTTGTGAGCAAGAGTTTCTCTCACTTCTCGCATTAGTATTTGTAAGTCTTCTTTCCCTAAGTTCAAAACCTTTGTGATAGCTTCATCTAAATGTTTATTTAACCAGCTTACCGTGTCTTTTTGAACGTCTTCATCACCAATAAGAAAACGATAGAAATCTGTCGCTTGTTCTCCTGCTTTTTGTAAACCAACAATGGATAATGGAAGATCTTCTAAAGTAAATTCTCGTCTTTTTTCAACATTTTCAATAGTATTTTGATAACCTAAAGTATGGGTAACAAGACGATGAATAATACCTTCATCTTTTAACCAATACTCTTTACGAAAATAGGGATCATATAAAAGAGAGTCTAAACTCTCTACTAAATATTGTTCTTCTTCTGTTAATTTATTATGATCTCGTCTTTCATTATCTCCTACTGCTACCGCTAATTGATTAAGTAATTGTTTTCTTGCTTCTGTTTCGGTTAAGCTACTGGATGATTTAATTAAACGTTTACGATATTCATCAAATTTTTCTCCTTCTAATTCAGGAAGATTTAAAATCATCCCAATAATGTCTTTTAAGTTTGTCCCTAATTTGGGAATTAATAAGACTTTGCGTTTTTCCGTTGATTCAATATTGGCAGCTAACCAACGAATTAAATGGGATTTTCCTGTTCCTGATTGACCTAAGATGGGAACAAAAGCAAAATCATCGGGTTGTAAAAAGTCTCTTAAACAGTCTTCTTCTGTATAACTAATTTCATCAGTTCCTTGGATTGATTCACTTTTTTTCATCTTTAAAGGATGATGAGTCGCTAAGAAAATATGGTCTTCTGGTTGAATTGCTTCTATATTAAGAATGGGTTGAATATTCTCGCTTTTCCAGCAAACATAATTTTGAAAAGTCATGGTATTGATTCCTTCTTTAAGTGTTGTGTGAGAATAAGATGGGGTTAAGTAGTCGGACAAAAGTAAAGTTAACTGTGAAACGAGGAGTCATAGAGAGGTTGTAATCGACATAAAGCCGCAACGTCTCTACGACTACAAGAGTTAGGAGGAATTGAGTGATTTGACATTTCTTAACATAGTGTTGTTTATTTATGTTCGACTACTCAATGGAATTAATAATTTATTTAAACCATTAAAAATAATGTGAGAAACTCGACTACTATCATCAATTTTATTTTGTGCTTTAGGTAATAGCATTAAGTCTCCATCCGACTCTCGAATCAGTTGAATATATCCTTCATCTTGTAGTCGAAATAAAGCAAATGCAGTGGAAGTGGATAAATAATTAGTTTCTCGTTGACCAATATTCGCTTCAATGGTGTCTCTAAAATGTCCCGTTTCAAAGAGAGGACATTTTTTAGCAAGACGAGAAATAAATTCTCTTAAATATACTTTTTCTCCTGTTTCATTGAATAAAGATTTAAGATTTCGCTTAAGATAAACCGTTGGGTCTGGAACAAGTATGCGCTTTTTATCTAACCCATGACCCCACGCTAAACCCAGATAACACATCCAATCATCCATTTGACCATAAAGGGTATTATTGGTCATTTTTAATCCTAAAGTTTGGTCAACTTTTTGTTGATGTACAGCTTGTTCTACTTTTTCCCAAGTATTAGGAGGATCATAAATATATTGGGCTAAAAACCAAGCACAAACTAACCCGAAATCATACTCGTCTTCATTATTTGAAGCAAAGAAAAGATCACTTAATGTATTGGGTAATTTTAAATCTCCTGTTTTTTTATTTCTAACATTTTCCGGTAAATTACTATTGATAGCAATCTCGGTTATTTCTTCGGTTATTATTTCAACTAGAAGACCACATTTAATTGCTTCCGTTAAAGAATATTCAAACATAGGTCTTTCTGATGGTTTATCTTTTACTAATTCATCAGGAGAAACCATTTTTCCAAATACTTCTTTTTTTTCTTGTTGTTGTTTGGTATTTAATAAATAACGATAAATACCTCGAAAACGACTAGGGGTTGCTAAAGGTTGTTTTAAGACACTCATAGATTGTTTTCCTTGCTAATTAGAAAAATTGATGACTTGAGAAATAACTAATTGAAAGTGATGAAATAATACTTTAGAAAACTCATGGGTTAATCTCCTAAAAAAATTACGAATTCAACAATATAGCAGTTCCTTTACTGGTGAGGTTTCGCCGTGAATATCAACTAAACGGTATAACTTTTTTTAGTGTTAGGCAATAAGCCATAGGCAACAGAGAATAAATTAGAGTTTCTCTAGTAAAAGTGAGAAATGCTATAAGTTTTTTTAAGTTACTAAAAAAATGTTTTAAATATTTCATAAATTAATCTCCTTACAGAAAACATCAAGGCTAAAACTATGTCCATTAAACACATTAATTAGAAAGCGATCGCTTCTATTCGGATCTTTCGTATTACTGGGTAATAAAATAATATGAGGAACATTGAATTTGTTAGCATAGAGATACTTTTTAGGAAGAGTACGGTTAGGAGGATGATAAATTACAGTGGGAAGAGGATACATTTTAATTGGTTGAAACTCATCATAAAAAAAGACAATCTCATTCTGAGAAAAAGAGAGATTTAAAGGAATAGGAGAAATTAAGTTCTTCACTCCCTGACGAATCAACCATTGTATTAATTGTTCTAACGTTTTCGGTAAACCTTTTAAGTCTTTGTTGTCAATATCTTGACCTTGAGTAACGTTATAGAAGTTATTAGTTTTAAACTTGCTTTGTAAATCTTTTAAGTTTTCATTATCAATTTTTTGACTGTGATAAACCTCATAAAAGTTGTTATTTGTCAAGTTTTTTATCTGATAACTATCATAGAAAATTAATAGTAAGTTTTCATTTTTTAGAATTTTACTTAACTTATTTCCTAGAGAATAATCACAGGTTTTCCAAATAGGAGAAGGATGGGGCATAATGGAAGCAAAGGGTGTTTTATGCTGTTGACGACACCAAGGACACCCCCCACAAGCAAGAGAAACAGAAATGTTTTTTCTTGGGTTTGGTTCATTTTTCCCTGGAATGGTATAAGCTTCTTGAAAAATCGCTGATAAACAACGGTTAGGACGTTCCCATAACGCTTCTTTCATCAACTTTAGGTTACGGGTGTTTTGTCGTTGACGTTGTTTACGAATGGGTTCAACATAATTGTCCCAGGTTTCAGGTTTTAAGTGAAATTCATTTTTTATGCGGATAATACGGGAATTTTGATGATTTTCAGAGGCTTTTTGATAAGCTTCTTTTGAAGAGTAGTCCTGACGCTGTGGAGGTTGTCTCCAGTCAATTTCAATTAAACCTGCTTGACTCATTAAGATAAGGGTTCGACTATTCCAGTTGCGGTTTTGTTGACTATTCATGTCAATATCCTTCCCAGACATTGAGGGAGGAACATCGAGATTAACTCGATATAAACCCTCAGATTCCCTTTTTTTGGCATTAAACATACTTTCCCATCGTTGCAGTCCCCGATCTAAGGTAATACTCCGCTTTTCGTTTAAAGATGCTGCGATCTTGTAATCATCCTGAAATTGATAGTTATTATTTTGGGTATAAAGGGTCAAAGAAATAGACGCTTTCCCGTCTCGTCCCCCCCTCCCCACTTCCTGGTAAAAGCGATCGATGGTTTCAGGAATACAAACGTGGATCACGGAACGGACATCTTGCTGATCCACCCCCAACCCAAACGCAGAAGTGGCCACCACTATGTCAATACTTTTATCTCTCCACTGTTGGATCAGTTGCGATCGCTGTGTTGTGGGGGTTTCTCCTGTCATCACTGCAAACCGTCTAAACCCTGCATTTGCTAATAAGTCATCCCATCGATAAACATCTTCTCGTTTAGAAGCATAGATGATAATAGGTCGTGGCAGATGATAAATAGCCTCTAACAGTCGATTTTGTCGTTCTCTCTCACTGTTACAGCGACTAAACCAGTAAGACGGTTCGGGACGCAGTTGAACCGCCGAAAGGGTTTGAAAGTCCCCTGGTTCACCAAACAGGGTTTCTAAGGTGTCTAAACAAGATTCTGTGAGAGTTGCTGTTAGTAAAACAGTTTTAAAGGAAGTATAACGGAGTAAATCTTGCCTTAACCCTGGAATTTCCTGAAAAGCAGGGCGAAACTCTTCTCCCCACTGTTCCACCATGTGGACTTCATCAATGACCAAATAGCGTAAGTAACCCTGTTTAGCAGCATCGTATAAACAAGAAGATAGAGACGAAATGAGGCTTTCTGGGGAAGTAAACACGATACGCTGCGTTCCTTTGCTAATTCGTTGACTTATCTCCCTGCTTCGTTGTTTTCCTGCTTCAGAAGTATCCCCATAATAAGCGGTAGGATGGGAAATATAGGCAGATAAAGCCCGTTCCTGATCTAACGCTAAGGCAGTGGTGGGGACAACAATAACACTGACTCCTCCTTGTTTTGAGGCTAAAAGTGCCGGAAGTTGGGCGCATAGGCTTTTTCCTGCCCCAGTGGGTAGGTTTATTACCACTGTCGCCTTCTCAGGGGCGGTTAATACCGCTTTGATGGCTTCTTCTTGTCCAATACTGCGATAATGGGTTAATCCTACCAAGGACAGAAAATGTTGCCCTGAGTCAATATTTGGTTGCTTGGGCGATCTCGTAGAAATATCACCCAATACGGGAGTCTTATAACTATAATTTCGCCGTTTTACCTCAGCAAATGCGTCTTTTTCGGGTGATTCTGAGAAATTTAACCAGTTGGGATACCAAGGAGTAGCATAAATCAGGAAATTATCATCATTTTCCTGTAAAATGCCCATTCCGCATCGTTCCCAGATGGGTTTATCATTGGGATAAGGATAATAACGGGGAACTTTCAGGGTTTGGGGGGTTCCTCCGTTGATGTCTTCGTCTTCTCGTCTGAGGAAATGACGTATTAAACCGACTAATTCTAAAGGAGTGGGTTCGTTATCTGTTTCTACAGTCTTTAAGGCGTTAAATAAACGTTGATGACAGGGTTCTTTGAATGAAGAATTATTAGGTAGTCTTTTTCCCCATTTTCCTGCTTCAATTAACTGTTTTAGATGGTCAAAAGTATCCGTCATGGTTGGAGTAATAAGTGAAGTTTATCATGATTAAAAAAGTTAAGGTTAGGGAACAATTTAGTTACATTATTAGACTTTTTAAAAGTCTTTTTTTATGTAGAATAGTGTTGATATTTGATTCTTAAACAACTCCTCAATAGGTAGAATAGTGTTGACATTTGATTCTTAAACAACTCCTCAATAGGTAGCATAGTATTTAGATTTGATGCTTAAACAACTCCTCAATAGGTAGCATAGTGTTGACATTTGATTCTTAAACAACTCCTCAATAGGTAGCATAGTGTTGACATTTGATTCTTAAACGACTCCTCAAGTTTCATTTTCTATATCATTAGAATTTACTGGAGAACGTCCAGAAACAATCATAAATCCCACTGCGTCTAATTTTAAACTAGGAGTAGAAATAGCCTTGACAAATGCTTCATTTAATGCTGTTTCTAGTTGCAGTTCATCCCATAATTTCGGTTGAGGAAAACGGGAGTAACGAGACTGTAATTGATGTAAACGATTCATTAATTTTACTTTAGCAGAAATGGTTTGCTTTTGACACATTTTAACGAAATATGAAGACTCTCTCAGTAAATTTTCGGATTGTTTTCTAGCCTGATGACAAAAGTTTGGCCATTGACTAGAATCGATAAATTCATCCAATAGGGATAACCTATTTTTAGCTAAGTTATAGTCACGGTTTTCTCCTCCTTTCCGACAATAAGAACGTTGTAAAATCCGTAATAATTTATCATCTTCTACAGGCTCAAAATATTGATCTAAAAAGATAGTTTCAACCTGGGGAGGAAATAAAGCATCTCCTTGACGTTTTAAGGCTTTTTCATTGACATGAGGATACTTTAATGATTTTTCATTGATTTGAGAGGGAGTAAATTCTTTTAAAACTGAGTTTATTTCCTGCCAGTTTATTTCGATTAAATAATCAAAACGAAACCCTAACCATTCTCCTCCTTCACTACTATCCCATGTCGTATCTTTTCGCCACATAGCAAATGCTTTTCCTCGATCATCCCAGTTAAAATAATTAGTTAATGTGTCCATTAAGGGTTGTCCAATTCGATAGAAGTGTACCCCTTGATATTTATTAGCTAGACGACGGTTGTAAACGCCTTTAAACTGTGTCTTTCCCGCAAAATAAGTTTTTAACTCTGTAGCAGAAACTAAGGTTTTTTCAGTGGGTTTATAGGTTCTCACATCATATAAGTTGGTATCATAAACCTGTTTAAATCTCAAGGCTTTACATAACCAACCTTCTACTACCTTTTCTATGGTTTGATGTTGGTCATCATAACTTTCTAGAATGTTAAAATAATTGAGGGCAGTTTGAGAACGATTATCTATTTCATCAAGGGCATTTTGTTCACTTATTTTAATCGTTTCTTGTTCTATTTCTTCTTTAATTAGACTAATACTTTTTTTGATACCATCAGTACCTACTTTAAACAAAATTTCTTCTATTTTGGATAACTTTACATCAATATAAAACTGTAAACTAGCAATAGATTGATTAAAAATATTAAACCCTTCATTTAGGAGTTGATACCAAGCATCAGATAAACTATTAGAAGTATCAATACCTGCTAATAACCAACTATTTACTTTCATTTTTCCCCCTATTCTATCTATTCTTCCTAATCTTTGTTCTAGTTGGTTAGGGGAAAAGGGTAAGTCAAAATGAATAACTCCGTCAACAAATTGTAAGTTTTTGCCTTCTTCTCCTGATTTATCAGCTACTAAAATAAAACATCGAGGCTCATTTTTAAACTTAGTTAAGTTAGTTTCAATGGTTTCTTTACTATCTCCTACCTGATGACTAACCACAGTATCTTTACCAAACTTCTCTACTAGATAATTAACAATAGCTGTACAGGTTAATGTAAAACTGGTAAAAATAATTAATTTAGGAAATTTATCTTCAGAAAAAGGTCGATTGATTCTTTGTTTAACTCTGTATTCTAATTTTTCTAAGTTACTTTTAAAAGATTGTAAATCAAGAATATCAGCTAAATTATAGAAAATAATAAGGTTTAATAATTCTAATCTATCTCCGTCTTCTGAGGGACTATTTAATATTTCTAGTATGGACTTGAGAATGTTTATTTCTCCTTCAAAACTAGGAGTTGCTAATAAGATTTTATACTCTTTTTCTCCTATATCTTTAATTAAAGAATGAATAATGTCATCACTTTGATTAGATTCAGTCTTATCCAAAGATTCACTGCTCATTATCATTGAACAATCATCAATTAATGAAGTATTTAAAATTCCTTTTAAACGAGTTTCAACAACTTGTTTTAAAACCCCTAACCAAGTATTACTACTACAAAACAGTAAAGAAAAAATACGCTGATAATTAACATCATGGGGTGCAATAATACGCCATTCATCTAACAATTCATGAATAGCATACATACGCTCATCTAAATCATATTCTAGTTTAGGGAGAGCATTACGGTCAAAAATGACATCTTCAACTGTAGCACGACGGTTACGCAACATCCGTCGATGTAATCGATAAGTATCACTAATATAAGTCCGAATTACCCGAATTTGTTGATTTATTGCTTCTTCATCCTTAACTTGTATATTCTCATCCTTAACTTGCATAGAAGTTTGTAACCCATCTATCAAAGTTAAAAGGGTTTTATCCTCCCTAAACAGGGTTTTCAGCTTATTAACCGTCTTTTTCAGAGGAAAACCCCCTATTCCTTCCTTAAACGACAATAAAACTCGTCCTATTTCCTGTCGCTTCTCTATTCGTTCTCGAAAACCGTCAATATCGTCTAATTGATAGCTAGTGGGATCTAAGAGGTGTAACATAGCTAAAAAATCCTGTTCATGGTGTAAAACAGGAGTAGCAGACAAAAGCAGCAATTTTTCAGCTTGATGGGCTAATTTTCGGCAGATTTCAAAATAGGAACGTTTGACTAGATCCTCAGAAGTGGCCATAGCGGCGATATGGTGCGCTTCATCTATGATAAGAAAATGATAGTTATCAGATAAAATATCTAAGTTTTTACTGTCTTCTGTCGAAATAAGCCTAACTCTAGCCCCAAAATGCGATAAATAAAACTTTGATTCTAACTCTTGTTGCCATTGATAATAGAGAGAAGGAGGAACTATGACTAATGCTTTCTCTGTGGGTTCATCCAGAAGAAATTGCCGTAAAATTGCCCCTGCTTCGATAGTTTTGCCTAAACCCACCTCATCAGCGAGTAAATAGCGTTGTATGGGATCTTCTAATACCCGACGGATGACTTCGACTTGATGGGGGAATAACTCAATATTGGCAGATAATAACCCTGTCATGCCCCGACTAATCGCCCGTTGTTCTATAATTGTTTTGAGTAAAGGAGTGCGTAAGCTATGAAAATAGGGGGTTTCCTGTCCTTTGATGGCTAAGATGTGGATGGGATCTTCAATGGGTTGATTACAGCGCACATAAATTTGCTTTTCTGAGGCGAAAATGGTGTGACTATGGGGTAAATCTAGTTGATATTGTTGTCTTTCTTCGTCCCAAGCATAAATACGCCCCATTTGCCAAGTTTCGGTTTCTTCTTGATAAAGATAACATCGGGTTTGACGATACAGTTTGACACGACGCAGAGAAGAAATAGGAAGGGTTTGGGTAATGGGTTGTCCCAAGGTTGAGAAATATTCAACCGTTGCGAATGGTTGTTCAACTGTTATCAATTTTCCAATTCCTAAAGTATTATCCGTAGAACGCACCAAGGAACCTAATGTCATGCTTATTGCTTATTTGTGGGTTACACTTAGGTTTCCCACTTTTCCCTTTTAAGTAACAGGGTGATCTCTTGTTTCCATTCCAGACGACTCAGAAGCAAAATTGATGACTTCTTGTAATGGGTTACGATCTTTGAATTTTTCATCATAACAACCATTCCACCAAAGCAAAAAAATAGACTATTTTGGGCTAAGAAGTCGGCTTTCCCATTTTAGAACGGGCTTTATCTCGCTGTTCTAATAATTCTTTTAATAATTCTTCTCTACTTATCGGATGTTCCCAGTCTTCGATCATCCTTGTCAATGCAACTGTTACTAAGTCTTGAATACTTGGTGAAGCTTTGCGATACTCTGGATCTAAGATAAATTTAATTTCTTGTAAACTTTGATAAATTTCATCAGGAACACGCACAGGTTGAGGCATTCACTTAACCCTCTTTTCTTAACTATCATTAATATTATCTTTTCAAACTCGTTTTTAACAACCTTGTACACAAGTTTACAACTTCCAAAGAATATGCGCTGGAGGTGCGATCTCTTTAACTTGATCAAAAGCAAAATCTGACCAAAGTTTGACTTTTTCAATTTCTGTTAAAATACTTGTCCAATTAATATTATTAGAAATCTTGATAACTCTTTCTGGTTCTGGTTTTGTCTCAAAAAGTAATAGGGTTAATTGTTTCATGTGTTGAAGTTTAAATAAAGGAGTTGATATATCATCGAAAAGTGTATAATGATTAATCCAAATTTCATGAATAAAGTTAATGTAAGGAAAAATAAATAATAGATAAACAGCGATTACATCATTATGTTTATAATATCCTACTTTAAAATTGATGTTAACTTTTTCTCCTAGTCTAAAACTTTCTCCTAATGCTAGTTTAAATAAAAACATCGGTTCATAGTCGGTTGTTAATTGATTTTTATCCGTAACAACAGGAATTAAATAAGATCCCGTTTTCGGTTCTTTTTTTACCCAACTCCAAAGCGATGTACCAATATCACTATTTAGTAAAAGTTCATTAATATTTAGTGGCTGATTTGTATTCATAATTGATGATTTAATTTGAACTATAAACGATGAATCATTTGTTGTGACAGTAAACTAGAATATAAATGGAATAAAATAAACCAAATGTATTGTTTTCTTCTATTTACGCCTTCTTCATTAAGTAATGAATCAGAAAAAATTGTAGCAGCTACAGAAATTAATTGATATTCTAAAGCAGTTACTAGTGTATCTCCAAATTCGGGAAATATTCCTATATTTTGGGGTTGCCAAGCATGAATCCAAAAATAGATATCTTCTTTTAATTTTGGCTCATTTGTAGGATAAAATTCAAATAAATTATCAGCCCATTTTTGATATTTTCTTCTGATTTCTTTCTCTGGATGACCAAAACAAACAACGGCACTTAAGTCACCAAAATGATAAGCATAGTTATCACCCCAACGACAAAACTTACTTCTATCTTTTTTATCTTGACCTATTCCTTTTATATTCGCTGATAAATTATTACTTTTTCCATATTTTTCAGATTTCCCAATATATAAAGGTGTAACTAGATCATTATTAAATTTGTACATCATATAAATTAATCCATCATAAGTCTTTGTTTCTTCATAAAAATCATTGAGAACTTTTTCAACTTCACTAATTAATAAGATTTCCATTTCTTCAGAACGTTTGAGAATTAAACGCTGGTTTTGACCATATTCTTTGATTTCAACAATTCCATTATTATTAACACTAAATAAAGGAATCCCAAGATTATCCGACATATAACGATCACAAAATCTTTGCCACAATTCTAGTTTTTGTTCCATATACAGTAATTTAAAATTTAATGAATTAGCTCCTAAAAATTAATCATTTTCTATTTTTATTAAGCCAATTTAATCAATAGAAGTTTGATCATATCATATTATGGCTCTCATTTCTTCAAGCTTTGCTTGAAAAGGTTTATAAAACATATAAGTATTATGAAAACCTCTACGACGGTTACGGTCATTTCCTCGAAAAATTAAGGTTTCAACGCCTAAACTTTGACAAATTACACAATCACAGTCTTTCCAAGGTTTATCTTCTAACAAAGTTTGATACATTAATCTATATTTAGGTAATAATCTATCCTTTAAAAATAAATGATTATAAGTTAAAACCGTTTCTAAAGTAACATCAATATAAGCTTGATTATCATCAAAATCTCTTAACACTTTTAAAGCTCCCTGTTCGAGAAACTGAATCATCTCCCATTTCCAGAAACTGGTGATAATTAAAAGATAAATCATAGAACTGGTTAGATAATTTTTCAAATCAAACTTAATTAATTCTTTAATCTTCTTATTCTTATGATTAGCTTGAGGAATTCTAATAGCTGCATAAATATTATGATTAACCCCATGATAATTAGCTTCTGGATCTAACCAAGCTTTTCTTAAAGGACTAGCAGAATCAAAGCTAGTGACACCCAAATGTCGAAAAATAGGAACTGCATTGAGTCTTCCCACCCCAAATAAATGTAGTCTTATATCTGGTTGTAAATAAGGATAAATCGCCAGTAAAATCTCAATTATTTTCTCTACTTTTTCCCTCGCTAATCCTCCCAATGCTAAATAAGTATAGCCCATTTTTATATAAGCTTTCACTGCTTCCGCATAAGTCTGAGGATTCCAACCTTGAATGGCTCCCACTGGTATAAATTGACACCCATATTCTGAATGCTTTGTCAAGAACTCTTCAGCATTTTTAATAGTTAAATTATAACGTTTTTCTCTAATTCCAGGTTCAGCAAATTTCCCCACCACTAAATGGTCAATACTAACCCCATAATTAAAACCACAGGATTGATAATAGTCTAAAATTTCCTCAGTCGTATAAGGAGGAACTTCTTTTTGAATATATCCAAATGCCCCACAATCTCCCATAATTTCCCCAGAGTAACGAATATAATCATGAATTCCTTTATCAAGTATTTCTTGTTGCTTTTTCTGACTTTTATCAAAAACGACTTTAGACACTAAAATCCCATCATAATTAGGAGATTCAAACAGTTGATGAGCATAAATATCATCTTTATGAGGAACTCTATTAGACGTAAATTTATCTTGAATAAAATCAAAAGTTGGGTCAACATAATCGTCCCATTCTGGAATAAAATACTTCATTCCATGATGATAATTAGGAGCAGGAGAAATTAAAGGTAGAGGAATGACCTCAGATATCTCCGAGCGTTGTGTTTTTAGCTTATTCTTACTATCAATAAGTGGATGCGGAACTCCGAGGGTTCCTCGGAGATTATCCGCACCAAGCAAAGGTAAAGTTAATTGCACTGAACAACTTTTTTCTTGTTCAAATAACCTATCAATTACTTCTTTAAAAAACTCAGGATTTTTTAAAAGTTTAGAAATTAATTGACCATCTCGATGCACCAGTTGGGCAAATTGTTTAAACAAAAACCCCTTTAAACCAACTAATCCGTAACCATAATATTTGGCTTCTGCATTAGACAAAGGAAAAACAAAAGTCTTCCCTAAATTGACTTTAATATAAGCACTACTTCCCCAACTGGCTAAAAATATAAAAGTCTGGTTAGAGTTAGTTTTTACAGGTAAATTAAGAGCGCGTAAATAATTTTCGCCTAACAAGATAAAAATCAAATTATAATCAGAAATTAGCTGTTCAAAAGCGTCATGAATGCCTAAGAAATGCGCCCATTCATCTACTTCTTGTCCCTTCATTGTGTTAAAAGTAACTTCATAAGGGACAATCATTTTATGCTCATTAATTAAGCCATATCCTGCCGAAATAATCGCCACATCTACGGTAAGAACTCTCTCATTACCATTTATCCCTCCTGCTTGACGCAACAAATTTACCCCTTCCATTAAGCGCAAATGTTGCACTCCTGTATACATTTCCCCTGCACTGCAAGCAAATTCATTTAACTGCTTTGAACGAGACATTAATAAACTAGAATCCTTAAAATCTGAGAGGGTTAGCTGATTTCCCTGCTTAAACCGCTTTTCTCCTGTACAGTTTGTCACCACTAAAATTCGCGGTATTGACATAAATCTTGACTCTCAACTAAAAAATTACACTTATGGTTAATTGACAAGGACATCGAGGATGAAGAAACTTTGTCCGACAATGCTCTTTTTGTAACTTTTGGGCAGGGCGCAGCGCGTGTGCGAGAGCATCGCTGGTTTCCAAAACCCTAACTCTTTTTTATTCAGTCGTTGCCAACTAAAAAAAAATAGGTCACATCAATCATTATCGCAGGGCAATCGCATTTAATTTTTGTTAAGATCTATTGACAAATCAAGTCTGATGTAAATTTTGAGCGAACAAGTCAGCGATCGCTTCGGAGATTCGAGATTTGGCGAATCGTTACCAGGACATCATGGCGTTTGAGTAGCAACCGTGCGAAAAATGCCGTTAACCCCAAAACGCTTTCAGGGTAAGCCTTTCAAAACTAAACTTTTCTTTATACTTACTCCTGAAATCACTGTACCAGTTAAACTAAGGCCTATTTGGTACAGTAAATTAGTACGGTAAATCAAGGGTTTCAGCCTTGTTATTTCAGAAAGGTTCAACTGGTACAGTGATAGCCGATCCCTTAACGGCACTTTTGTCACAGATACTCCTCAAACGCCCCATAGAATTCCACCGCCCGAAATTCATTAAAAGTGTAGTACCAGGCCGCAGCCTCACAAGTTGGTTTCAGCAAATGCCAATGGAGTAACCACAATGAAGCCGGATTTTCTAGAAATGGATCATAACCCTCATCAGTGAGAAGTTGTTGCCCAAAGTTTGATGGTTGATCATTTTCTAGGACTTTAAAGGCATTACACCAGTAACGAATCGCTTTGACCATGTTTTTTCCTACTCCTAAACGCACAGGAGCATAATCATCGGTAAAAATTCCTGGGGTATTGAGTAGCGAGGTCAAAACCTTTTTTCAGCCATCCATAGCGTGGGTGAAACGTTTCATGACGTGCAAAAACGGGATTAACATTAGGAAGAGACGTTTCAATCAGATTCAGTTGAGTTGTGGTCATTGATTCTCCAATTAGAAATATCTGTAGGTAGAAGAATGCCAAACGATTTGGCATTTCATGACAAAGCGGCTTCACTTTTGAAAATGGCGATCGCACATTCTAAAAAAGAAAAATTTCAGAATCAGCTACCCACTAACACCTCGACTACGCTCAGGCCTAACCAGTTAGAACCCATTTCATTAAACATAGCCAACGAAAAGTTCAACAAACCTAATAAAACATTAAACGAAATCGATGAAACATTAAATGAAACTGATGAAACACTCTTAGAAACATCTGATCCTTTAATTCAAGACCGAGCAAGCTAACGAAATCATCAGAGAATTTTGCCAAAGATAAATAGAACCTCGATATCAACTAAAAAAACCATCATCATCGTCGGTTAGTTGCATTGACTCTATCATTTTCTCAACTAATTCCTCGTTTAATTTCTTGAGGGTAGTCTTTGTTTGTTTGGCATAATTAAGCATAACCTGAATTTCTTCTGGGCATTTCCGTGCATTTTGAGAAGAAATATGTTTTCCTTCTGAGGTACGGGGGCCGGTACTATGATTCCAAGGTTTCCACTGTTTGATTAACTGGCTTTGGCGTTTTCTTGCTGATTTTGTCCATCGAGGCATTTTTCGCTTCTCCTAACGATTGAGATGAGGGGATCTTGCCGTCCGTCACCAGTTGGTTTAATTGCTGATTGACATATTTTTTGATGAACGTGGTTTGACGGGGTTTTTTAAGATCGGTTAAAGTTCTAGCCGCTTTCGTTGACTGGTTTTGCAGTTTGATGACTAACTGGCTTAACTTCTCCACCTGATCTGAGGTACTTTCTTGTACTAAGAACCCATCTTGAATTAAGGCGTTCAATTTGATGGAATAGTCCATAAACATAACATTGAGAACATTTAACTGACTTGTCAATATTTCCTCAACACTGGATAAGTCACCGTTATTAATCGCCTCAAGTTGTTCATCTAATTGTTGTTTGAGGGATTGTGCTAGGGAAATCCGGTCTTCACTGTCAAATACTTGAGATATGGCTATAGATGCCATTTTTGAAGGGGTTAAGCCCTGGCCATCGGTCTTCATTCGACAAGATTTAGCCTTGTTAATGAGTTGTTCTTCAAGGAATTTTCGTTCCTTTTGAGCGAGTATATCCCTGATTTGGTCTGGTCTTAATGCCATTTGTATAGTTCGTTTGAGGATTTTTTTTTCTGACTAACTAAATTTTAGTTTTTTTTGATACAGGGTGGCCACCCTGTATCAAAAAAATGGTTAAGGTTTTAGGTTTCCCCCTCGAATAAACCAACCAATGACACCGCTAACAGTGGCAGTTATAGTAATGATCACAAACTGGCGACCGTTCTTTAATTCCCCTACTTTTTAGGCTAAATCTGGTATTTTCTGTATTAATGGCTGTTGTGCCTGTAAAGTAGCTTTTATAGTCGTTATTTCTTCTGATTGCTTATCAATCTTTTGGGATAGCTCCTTAAACTTCTCGTTTGTCTCTCTTTGGTTGCTATCTATTTTGTTTTCTAGCCTAGAGAACATTTCCTCTAGGGAATAGGTGACTGTAACGGTTTCATTCATGAGTTAAACTCCTAATAGATTAGTTTTTTGAAGATGTCCCCTTAGCTGCAACCTAGGGGACTGCTTTTATGCCAACCTTGAAAGGGGCATCAAGATTTCTCAGATATTCTAGGAATTCTAGTAACTCCTCATCGCGCGCGAGTTTGACGGCTACGCTTTCCATAGGTCTTGGTCTCGCTTTGCGAGTGCGACAGCATCAGATGATGGTGGGGTGACGGTAGGGGTGACGGCTGAAACCTTTGTGGGTGTTGGTGGTGACGGTGGTGAGGGGACATCCTGATTTTTTATTACAGTTTCACTATTACCACTAACAGGTGTGTTATTTGCCTTATCTGTAATAACAGAATCATTTGCCTTATCTGTAATAACAGAATTATTTGCCTTATCTGTAATAACAGAATCATTTGCCTTATCTGTAATAACAGAAT
>NZ_JAYGHQ010000023.1:0-15927 GCF_034931425.1 Crocosphaera sp. XPORK-15E | reverse complement strand
ATTTGCCTTATCTGTAATAACAGAATCATTTGCCTTATCTGTAATAACAGAATCATTTGCCTTATCTATAAGAACAGGATCAATTGGCTTATCCGTACTAACAAGGTCTGGTGGGGGGGATAAGGTTTGAAAACTCTTATTATGTAATTTACCCTCATCACCCTCACCACTATCACCTATGGGGGTTTCCACCGTCATCCCTACTGTCACCTTACCTTCATCACCCTCATCGGCAGAGTATTCTTTAGTTATCAATAATTTTTCACTGTCAAACGAAGATCGAATCCCTAAATTAGTGAAATATGACCCTTTTTTGTCACGCCCCCTTTTGGTGTTGATTTTGAGTTGGTTGACTAATAAATCATGAAGTAATTTTGAGAATCGTCCATTATTAAGTGGCTTAAAGCCGTTTTCTAAGCAATAACTGTGATAACTGGCATACAAGAAGAAATCAAGGGATTTAGAGGCTGACCCCACATAGATGTTGTTGTCAGGAACTTCAACCAAACAAAGATCCGCCCATGCAGCAATGGGGTTAGTGCTGATTAGGGTTTCAGCCTTCATTTGTTCTAGGGAGGGGGTTAAGATGCTGTGATTTTTAATTAACTGGGTAGCGAACTCTGGGTTTATTCCTAACACCCAATTGAGTAGTCCAGGGATAAACGGGGCAAATTCTCCACTAATTCGGTCAGGGTGAATGGCCATGAGGTCACGCTGTTGGTGTCCCTCGATTCGTTTGGTCATGGCTAAGGTTAGACGACGGCGTTCTAAACCACTTGTATAATCAGCCATTTGGGGAATCTCGTTCGCTGCTACCATGACCATTGCTCTTGGAATAAAGCCTTCCCTTGATTGTTTGTGCTTCTGTTCATAGGCTAGGGTATCCTGTCCGGTTAATGCTTTAAGAACGCTACAACCCCCTGTGTAACGTTCTGAATCAGTAATGACCACTAATCGTTTATCTTTGATGGATGCCGTCTCAAAGCGACTGGTTTCTAGTTTGGCTAGGGTTGTGGTGTGAACATTTTGTTGTCCTACTAAGGCGATCGCCAATCTGATTAAGGTGGATTTTCCGGTTCCCCCTGGCCCAATTAATTCTAGGTATTTTTGCCAATCGGTGCGTCCGGTAACAATGCCATGTAAATAAGCGCGAATGAGTTCAACGACAACATGATCCCCTTGGCACATTTCGAGAAGCCATTGTTGAATGGGGTCACAGAGGGCTAGTGGGTTGTAATCGTAGGGTAAGCACCATGTTAGATAATTTTCAGGTTTATGCTCTAATAGCTCATGAGTTTTTAGGTTGAAAACTCCATTTTTCAAGGGAATTAATTCATCAGTTTCACCCCAATCTTTAACAGCTAATTGTCCCTTTAAAAGCGTAATGACTCCATTAACAAAACTACTGGAAAAACCCAGATATTTTTGGATTTTATCTTTTTGTCCAAGGCTAATCAAAATTTGTTTGTACTGCTCTAAAATGTACTTACATTGTTGTTGAATGAGTAACAGAACATACTCGGTCGCTTGGATTTTCCAGATTCCCTTGAGAGATTCACCATAACGATACCATTCTCCGATCTCGGTATTCCAAGCTAATTCTTGCTTAAATTGCGTAGCGATCCATGTCGCTACTTCACTTTGATGCCAATGAGGTAATCCATACTCATTTGGGTTGAAAGATTTATCATTTTCATTGTTGGTTCTTGAGTAATTCTTGTTATTTTTACTCTTGGCTATTTGGGGATTATCGGCTTGGTTTTGATAATTTGATGTTTGAGAATGATAAACTTGAGACTGATGATTTAAGCCTTGAAAAGATGCTTGATCATTATCAATTATCAATTGATGATTTGAGCCTTGAAAATCTTGAGAATTATTGACTTCATAATATTCTTCTTGAAGCTCTAACCAGTCAGGTAAATAGCCAGCTTTCAAAGTGCTTTCGATATGGTCAGCCAAGATTTGACCCACTTCTTCTGGCGATCGCCCTTGACTCATCATCATTGTTACCCAATCTACGATATCTCCCTTGTCAGGGATCTTATCCCAGATTAGAGACAAGTCAAACATTAAATAATCTAATCCCACCGAAGAAAATAATTGTGCCAGTTTTTGGGCTTTATTACGTCCTTCTTGATCGTGATCAGGAATAATAATGGGAATTTTCTGGGCTGCCATTAATTTTTTACCTAATTCAAGTAATTCCTCTTTTTTGTATGCTCCCTGTAAACTGATAGCAGGAAACCCAATTAACCAACCATTGTCAGCAGATGGTTCACCCTCTACAGTGAAGATGTATTTGGATTTTGATGCGATCGCCTCCGTGAGTCGGTATGCTGGCCACAAGCGGTGCTGTCCCACTTGCGAAGCCGGATCGCCTTTTCCTATTTTTTCTTGACCGTCAATAACCACATAGGGCATCACTGCCTTATCCTTCTTTTTACCCTTGGGAGTAATGCGTTTACCCTCGTTGTTGTAATATTCAACCCGTTTAACCAATTGGTTATCTGAGTACCAATACTTATATTCGAGGTCATAGCCATAAGAACGGGTTATTTTAACGGGTTCAGTAACTTGAATGGGGTTTGCTAAGGTAATAGGATTTTCGAGCCTGATAGGGGGCTTTATGTTGGGCTGAGGGGAACGTTTAGGCTTGGGTTGAATAGCACGGGTACGAGAAGCCCGATAACTTCCATTGCCATTGGCTAAACTATTCCCATGGCCATTACCATTGGCTAAATCGTTTTTATTCCCGTTGTTATAGTCATTGCCATTGGTTAAACCATAGCCATTCCCGTTGTTATAGTCATTGCCATTGGTTAAACTATAGCCATTGTTATCGGCTAAATCGTTTTTATTCCCGTTGTTATAGTCATTGCCATTGACTAAACCATAGTCATTCCTGCTGTTATAGCCATTGTTGTTGCCATGTTGCCGATACCATTCTTTAGTCCAGGCACTTGCATCAAAATTACTCTGATACTTGGCTTCTTTGACAAGATAAGCAATACCACTTCTGTTCTCTTTGAGACTGTTCCAAGTAGATTGACAGTTTTTGGCGTTATACTGATCCGGACTTCCTTGACTCCATCGGTCAAAGTGTTCAAAGTCAAGGCCGGCGGATTTCATGGCCGTTCCTAGTTTGACCCAATCTTCTCGACTGCAACAAGGATCTACTAAATTGTTCTCAACGATGTATAGGGCTTGATCGTAGTCAAGTTCGGTGTTGGTTTGTTCGTAGTCAGCTGTGAGTTCAAAAGTTTTCATGATGGTATCATTGAGGTGGTTATGTTTTGAGTTACGCACTCAACGTCTGAAACCTGGATTGCGCCCTAAACAAAGCGATCTCGCTCCGCGAGTGCGGCAGCACCGCCAATTCAGATGATTCAAAAAATGATTTTTTCGTGACAGTGCGTAATTCATAACTTTTATCAAATTCAAGAAACTATGATGGAAATCTCCGTCTTAGTTTCTTTTTTTATATTTTATAGCTACGAGGTGGTGTTGTTGCCTGTAAGTGTCTAGGTATGTTGCAGTCAACAAGATCAATTCATAACGGGTTCAGCCTCAGATAGTTGGGTGTCCTTAATTATGTCAGGTTTTTTTTATCAAGGGTTTTCAGTTGATCAGACTTATCAGTCTGATCGGAAAAAGGATATGACCCTCAAAGTCTGACTAGGACTAACTTTTAAAAATAGAACGTTACCGGATTCGGGTGTAAACGTTACCCGATTCGGGTGTAAACGTTACCCGATTCGGGCATTTTTGTAAACAAAGTTAAACCCTTACATAATCTGCATTTGAGGGCGATTTTTGAACTTTTTTTTTTGTTGACAAAGCTGTAAACACATAACCCGATAGGGGTAACGTTCTTGTAAACAGATTCAAACCTTTACCCAATCTGTATTTAAGGGCGATTTTAAGCTGGTTTTTTTGAGAAAGCTGTGAATAGATAACCCGAAATGAGTAACGTTATTTATAAGCACACGCAACCTGATACTGAATGGTGAAGTATATAGTCTGATCCCAAATTTGGTCATGAAAACTTACTTATATTTATGGGGAGGATTAGACTTCAAGGTCTAGAAGTTGACACAGATGAGTCATTAATTTTGTATCAGGATTTCTTGTTCCTTTTTCGATTAAACAGATGAAACTAGCTGATATCCCTGCTTTTCCTGCTAGTTGTCTTTGACTCCAACCTTTTTTTAATCTTGCTGCTTTAATTTCGCTCGCGGTTATACTCTTATCTTTTTTGGCTTTTCGTGTCCCAGATGATTTTTGGGTTGACAGGGTACGAGTATAGGGTGGAATGTCTAAGGGTGGTAATATGGTCAGTCGTGCTTCTAGCCATTTTTCAAAGTAACCTCTTGGCTTTTTCTTTTCACTGTTTGGCTGTAGCATTTCAGGATAAGTTACTGGATCATAGGTAATATTCCAGCCCATTTTGCTTAAAGTCATTAAGAAATTATCCCAACGATTTGTCAGCTTCAAACGGCTATGGCGATCGCTTTTAGCTTTAGCTATTTTCTCATCTGGGTTAATACAAATACACTCTTTAAGTAAGGTTAAAACTTTATAGTTGCCATGAGGATGAAATCTACTAGCCAGAGTTAAGTACATTAAACCCCGTAAGATAAATTCATCTCGATAAGCATTAAGTTTAAAAAGTTCTTCTGAAATATATCCAAATTGATATAATGCTTTCCTGGCTTTTTGTCCTGCTTTATTTAAAAATTCTTTAGTCCATAATCCTGGTTGTATAGTGATATAAATTTCTTCAGGTGTTTCGATTTCTCCAAAAAGGTTTTTGTGTCCTTGATAGTTAAAGCTGATGTTCCACATCCGAGAAATAGCTACGCTTACCATTACTTTTCCATTTTTTTTTCCTTCTTCCCATTCAGCTTTAACTAATAAAGAATCTAACATAAAAGCGGTAGAAGCTATCTCTTTTAATTTCTGTAATTTATTAAAATCTTTACGGTTTTCATTAAATATTTTCAATATATCACTAGCTTTAAGAGTAAATTCAGAACGCCAAGGTTCTGTTGTTTTCATACAATAAGCAGAAAATAATAAGTGAAGCTTGCCAGCATCTAGACTAAATTTATTGATAATTTCTTGAGCTTCCCTAAATGGTAATAAGGTGATATCTCCAGGGCTAGTGATGTAATGTACAATATAGTTACTTGAGTTACTTTTGCATCCTTTTTTAAAAAAGGCAGGAAGCTCTCCATTGTCTTGCCAAAGATAATTTTTGGTAATAGCTTCTAACCCTGATACTACAGGCATACAAGACGCAATTGGAGCATAGGGAGAATTTTGAAATAATCGGGTAGCAGTAATTGGTTCAGTTTGATGTTGGTTCAGTATTCTTTCTTCTTCCCATGCTTGTATTATCAGTTTAGGAATCTCCATCTGTTTGATAAACTCAAGCAAATTTTTATACTGATTTCTAGCTGCTTCCCATGCGGATTCTTCTAATAAACTTGGTGATAGAGTATGATTGGTAGTGTCATTTATCTGTTGTTTAAAATAAGTTTTAAGAATTTCTTTATAATTAGATGCTTCTAATTGAGTAATGATTTGAGTTTTAAATGCTTCTATAAATTCATCACGATTGGCGCAGTTACTAAAATCGTCACCATCTATCTGAATTTGATCTAAAATTGAGGTTAACGAGTCTAGAGGGAGATTAATATTATCCATTTGATTATGTCAAAAAAAATTATGAATAAATATTTAACAGGGATCTCTCAAGTTGATCATACCTTACGAGAATTTTTACAGAATTCTTGTTCAATAGAACAAAGTCAAGCAGAAAAAAGATTGAAGTCAACTGAACAAACTCCCATACTGAACTGGGCTTCTTATCGAGCAATGCGAGAGAGTGGTGAGTTTTTAGGTTACACTTCTGATGACAGATAAGAGTCATTATTAAGATAAAAATTAACTTTTGAGGGGTTTCGATATCAAACCCTAATTTTCTACTCTCTTCAAAGCCTCTAGTAATAACCGCTTGGCATTACCGGATCGACTTCCAGCCATTTTGAGAAGCGGTTCAGCTTCTCCTAGCTCTAAAAAGAATTCAATTCGTACTTTTTTTGACTTCCACTTCTGGGTAGCTTTAGCAATAACTTCGGGGTTTTGCTCGTTCCATCGTTGTTGGGGGGTTCTCATGTCTAATACATATTCGGTATATGTATATAATTATAGCCAAAAAACTGAGATAGGGTCATTGCCTACATATTCGGTATATGTATTTGACAGCCAAGATGATGGGATCGCCTTATTTCCCTACATACATATTCGGTATATGTATTAGACGACTGAGGAATTTTTTGTCTCTTGGATCGATATTTCTCCTAAAATTAGTCATAAACAGCAGAAAATTTCTGATTTTATCTGGGAGATAAGTTTTCCTTGTTCAAGGGCTAATTGACCCTTCGGCTTCGCTCAGGGTCAATGCTTAGCGGCTTGCCCTGAGCTTTGTCGAAGGGAGCTTTGTCGAAGGGAGTCGAAGCATTGAAAATTAATTAAGTTAGGAAATGTTTTTCATTTGAGCGAATAATTGATGCAACTTTTCCGGGTTCATCGTTTGTTGATACTGCTGTGCCATTTCTGGGGTTAAGAGTTCTAACATGACAGTGTTTTCAAGCCAAAATTCCATCACTTCAAACAATCCTTCTCGACTACAATGAACGACTCGCCATCCTTCTCTTTGTCCAATTTCTTCAATTTCTTCTTGACTTAATGGCACAGAAATCGCTGCATGAGTAGCGGTAAATTGGGAACTGGAATCATTGTGTTTAAACTTTAATTCGTCTTGGTTAGTACCAGGGTTTAATTCTGTGCCTTTGGGATAAACTTCAATGGCTGTCCCATATTTATCAAAAGCAAAACTCATATAACTGCCGGGATGGGGCGGAAATTCCGTGAATTCTCCTTTGAAGATTTCTGCTAGAACAGAAGCAACGTGCTTGGGATTATCAACCGCAATTGATAAGTGAAAAATCATAACGTTACATCTCCATAATGATTAGTTTTATTGTAGTTTTATTTGGCGTTAATTGTCCTGACAATTAAACTTCCTGACACAGAATAATCCCCTAATAATCTCATCACTTCCATAGGACTCCCAGAGGTTAACCGCCTTTAACCTTAATATTGAGTAAATATAGGGAAGATTCGGCTTTTACCGTCTCAATTGCTCCTGATGGGATGCCCAAGGTTTGGTTAAAGCTTCTGATGATGCCCCCTGCACTGTTAATATTGATAGAGATGATGGCGATCGCAGCTACCCCCAAAAGTTCTAAGTTAGCGGTTCCCAGGACAATGCTGGTTAAACTAACACTAAAAGCGATATGGGTGGGAGTCATCATAGGTAAGTGTTAAGTGACCATTTGTCAATAGGCGAGTATATAATTCTAGAATTCCCCAATAGTCAGAAAAACTAACATATTAATTGATGGTTAATAGTCATTAGTTGATAGAACCGTTCCTTGGCGGTGGAGAGAGAGTTTATTCTTTATTAATTATAAAGTCTTCATGGTTAAAGTTTAAGTTATAATGATAATAACTGTCATGGCGAGGAGATAATTATGAGCTTACAAGTCAAACTGAAAGATTATCCTGATTGGGATAGAGAAGAACAAATAAAACGGAATCAGGTGGCTTTAAAGAAATTAGAAGAAAGACGACAAAAAACTTTACAGATAACTGAGGAAGAAGCGGAAGAAAGACAAGAAGGTTTTGAAAAGTTTAAACAGTTAATTGATCAATTTCGTCCCCAAGGTTCTAAACTATATTCTGAAGATTAGACAATGATTGTTTTTCTTGATTCAGGGGTCTTAGGATTATTAACAAACCCTAACAAGGAAGGTAAACCCTTACTGTGTGAAAATTGGCTTTATTCTTTGTTAGCCAAAGGGGTTTATGTGGTTAGTTCTGATGTTTGTGATTATGAAGTAAGAAGAAGTCTTCTTTTAGAAAAAGTCAAAAACCCTGGTCTTGATAGTGTTGATAATTTAGATGAATTAAGAGACATCATTGACTTTCTGAAAGTAGAAACTGAAGTGATGTTTTCAGCATCTCAAACTTGGGTTGAAGCTCGTCAAAAAGGAAGAAAAACGGCTGACGATGCGAGCTTTGATGTCGATATGATTATTATTTCTCATTGGCGTTTACTCAAAAGTAAATACCCTAGTCGCTATATTGTCATTGCTACGACAAATGTTAAACATTTAGGGGAGTTTACAGAAGCTTTAAATTGGGAAGAAATTAATTTATAGTTGGCATAATTAAGAGTTAGTATTTCAGAGTTAATAGACACAATATAGCTAAATCATTTAAAGGTTTTAGTTTTGAGAAAATTTTTTGCAAAAATTAACAAAAGAGAAGCATTAAACGGGTTTTTCAGGGGGTCAAATAGAAAATAATGATAATTGCCCAGGACTAACATTTCCCCGCTTCCCCTGATGATAACTGAGATGACAGGCCGTACAAACGGGAATGAGGTTAGAGGCTTCATTATTCTCTGGTGTAAAGTCGGCATGATGAACTTGTAAGGTTCTTGCGCTTCTTTCAGATACCGTAAGCTTTGAGATATCCTCCCCTGGTTTAATACACTGAGTTCCACATTTGGCACAACGCCACCGAGCAGCTTCCTTAACGGTGGTGGCTATAGTTTTCCAGTCTTGGGGATATCGGTTCATAAAGTGAAGGTAAAGGGAACAATAGTTAGGGGTTTTGGCTCTTTTCTATGGTACTGTATAGTTTGGTTCTGTGTTACATGGTATGGTATCATACCGTATCGTATCATCTAACCTGATGGGGGAAAAAATCAATGATTATCCTTGTCGGTGGGGAAAAAGGGGGAACTGGCAAGACCACACTGGTTACTAACCTCGCAGCGATGCGTCGTAACCAAGAGGGTGATGTGCTAGTGATTGATACTGATAAACAAGGGAGTGCTAGTTATTGGGCGGCCACTAGAGAAGGAAATGAAGAATTACATCGTGTTCCTTCTATTCAAAAATTTGGTTCGGCGATCGCTTCGGAGATTCGAGATTTGGCGAATCGTTACCAGGACATCATTATTGATGCAGGGGGGAGAGATAGTATTGAACTTCGGGCGGCCATGACGGTGGTTGAAAAGTTGATTATTCCTATTCAAGCTTCTCAATTTGATGTCTGGACGTTGGGAGCGATGAGTGATTTAGTCAACCAAGCGATCGCGTTTAATGAAGGGTTAAAAACTTTCGTAGTTGTTAATCGTGCTTCGACGAACCCCTCGGTTAGTGAGACAGCAGAAGCTAAAGAAGTTTTGGAAGATTTTGAAAATTTGGTGTTATTAAAAACCGTGATTCATGACCGCATTGCTTACCGTAAGGCGGCCAAAAGTGGGCTGTCTGTCGTAGAACTTCAACCCAAAGACCTGAAGGCAGCTAAAGAAATGACCAGCTTATATAAAGAGGTATTCCATGAATAAAAAACCCCGCTTGAGTGCTAAACCCCCAACGCAGTCTGAACAGGATTTTATTGAAGCAGCAGAAAAACCATTACAGTCACCACCTTCTGTTGAAGAAGTTAGATCATCAGAACCCCTACCCTGGGAAGAAGATAATGTTAGAGATGATGTGATTAAGTCGATTAATTTAAGGTTGTCGGAACCTTATATTTTAAAGTTACAGTTTCTCTCAGAGAAGACTAACAAAAGTCAGCAACGCCTTATTAGAGAAGTATTATGTCCGGCGTTGGATAAGGAAATTGAAAAGCTGTTAGGAGAAGAACAGTAATCAAACCATACGGTGTAACAAGGTTAAGTATGGCTTAGGTAGTAATGGTACCATACCATACTGTTGCATACAATATAGTATCATCCTATTCCATGCCATGTATAGCAGGAGGCAGAAGACAGGGGGTTAAAAGCTTACCGCGATTAGGTTTGAGGTTTGAAAAATGTCCTATCCGCCTTGGCTGTTGCATAACCTGTACCATTTGGGCTTTAAGACAAATCTAACCATAAACAGCAAAAAACCTCAGCAACACCGAGGTCAATGGGAGAAATCCGATTTTTCAATGCTTCGACTCCGCTCAGCATTGACCCTGAGCGAAGCCGAAGGGTCAAGTAGAAGATGAAATTATTAGCTAATAACAGCAGAAACGATGATTAAGCTGGTTACGAATAAAGCAGCCATAGCCCCTTGAACTAAGTAGCGGCGTTGTTGAAAGGGCGCAGGATATTGGGCGTAATAAGGCTTGGGTTCAACGGCGTAGTTGTTGAGTAGTCCGTTATCTAGTTGAGTGGTGGTGTACATCGCTTGTTGCCTCTGTTTTGGTCCTTATGTAAACTAATATAACAACAAATGTAACAATCTGTAAAGAGTGCTTGACAAATTTATTTTAATGGTATCTATAGGGAGAGCTTATCTTAGACAGGGGTTAGGGAAAGATTTCTACTTAATTCCACTTCTCACGCGAAAAGGGAAAGGACGAAAACCCTGAATATACATAAGTTTTGGGACTGACATCACCCCTTGACCCCCCGTAATATGAAGGTAACAAGAGGAAACGAGGTTAAACAAATGTCTACCACCACCACCAACAACACCGTCATCGTCCGTAACTACATTATTCTCGCTGCTACTATCATGTTCGCCTCAATGGGCTTAACCGATACATTTCTCGCTCCTACCCGCGCTGGACAACAAAACCGCCTCGATACTTATGGACAGGTTGTCAGTGCTGGAATGGTTGCCTACTCTCAAAAGCTTGGTCGTTAAACTCTATGGGTTCGACCCTTTTCTCTTGTTCTTTCCCTGCCTTTTTGGTGGGGATTTTTTATTATAGTTAAATCGTTAAACCCAATACCACGAATGAACTGGACACCCGAAGCAGAAGCAAGACTTAAAGAAATTCCCTTTTTTGTACGCCCCGCAGCCCGCAAGAAGATTGAGAAGTTTGCGAGCGTAGCAGGACATAATGAAATTACTGTAGAAATTTATGAGCAAGCTAAGGCCAAGTTTGGCAGTAAATAGAAAAGTGTGACAATTATCAAAGTGTCTGTTATATCTTGAATGTCAAAAGTGATGACTTTAGGCTTATTGTAAATGAATACCAATTCGGTATTATGTGGTGTGTGTGAGTAAGTAGGAAAGCACGCGCTACGCAAAGGTAAAAGGTAGAAGGCAAAAGGCAAAAGTATATTTTTGATTTTAAATTATTTATTTCTAAAACTAGCTAAACATTTTATCTTTTTGCCTTTTTCTTTTTGCTTTTTACCTTCCCGTCAGGGCGTGCTTTTCTCAATTTTCTCTTACTTGTTTAATTTCTGGTTTTGTTAAAATCATTTTCAATCCCCCTCGTTGCATAAAGAAAAAGACTAATTAACACGATATTCAGCCCCGTTCTTACTATCTACAAATAAGCCCCACTATCAAGTAGATAAGAAGGTTTAGCTTCGGTTTGTAGTCGTTCAAGTAAGGTTCTTGCCCATTCATCGGTGGGGGCGTGTACTTCAAGATGTTTGATTAGTTCGTCGTAAGTATCGCGTTTGATTCGGATGTCGGAGTTAGTCATAAATATCCTTTAAAATGGGTCAATTCCCACCTTTAATAATTGCTCAATAACTTGGTGAAAGTCTTTAATTGATTGAGCTTTATCTAATTGTTTAAGTAAGCTTTTTCTATCTTCTTCTTTAGGAAAATAATGTCCGCTAAAACTTGTCCAATGTTTTAAATAGTCTCGAATGTGTTGTCAATTTTGTTGAAATGAAGACAAGACTTGTATCTGACTGGCATTTTCTAACAGAATTTGGGGATTAGCTTGTTGAGGAGAAATAATATTTATTTTTCCTTGTACCTCAATGGTTACGTTAGGATTAATTAAGAAGTTCCGAGCAGGTTTGACCGTGTTTAAGTTATTATTCCAAATTTGAGCTAGTTTCAACCTAATATTCTCAAATTCTTGAATATCTTCAAAATTAACTAAAGTAAAATAGCGGGGAATTTCTTGGGTAATGACTTCTATTCCATAAACATCAAACTTCAGTTGAGGACTTTTGGGAAACTTAACTAACTTTCCTATTAAGGTTTCTTCTTTTCCTTGTCTAGAAACTAATTGATCTACAATTTTAAGAGGATTTTTAACAGCTAGGTTTAAGTTTAAATGGGTTGGTTTTTCAGGTAATGGTTGTATTTGATAACTAATATCAATCAAATCACCTCGATATAAGTCCTTGGTTAACTCTGGGGTTTCAACAAAAATTGGAATCACCCTATCTTTGTATTCTACTACTAATATTTTTCCTTGATTATTAATTGCATGAACTTTGACAACTAAGTGGGTTTTATCTTTTAATTCTTCGGGAATCGTTGCCTCATATTTATATTTTTCATGACCCTCTAAACCTGACCAGGATTCCCTAATCGTAGCAGATTCCACTAAGATATGGGGTTGAGGACTGGGATTATCTATTAATTTTCCTTTAAGACAAACTTGATCATGCCGTTTCACTTTTCCTAAAATTTCTTGAGTCTTTTGATTAGCTGAAATTAAAGAGAAGTGACGAAATTCAAAAAAGTTATCAGGTTCACGAACAGATAAAACATATAATTGCTCCCCAGTAACTGCGCCATGAATTTCTCCTAATAAACCTGTATTTTCTAATTCAACTGATAAACTAGATAAATTTAATCCTTGATAAGCCGATTCATGATAAACACAGGATTCAGAAGCAGATAAACCCGAAGAAAAAAGGGTGATAAATCCAGTGAACACAGCTATTGTTAATAATAAGAAAAAGCTTTGATATCGTTTCATCATTTCTATTTCAAAATCTCTTTAATAGGTTGATAATTAAGGGAACATTCAGCCGTTGGCTATCGTTAATTCACATTCTCTTTAATTTGTCAATACAAGTTAACAAAAATTCAATGCGATTGCCCTGCAATTGAGAGCGAGCTTGTTCAAGTTTTTTTAAGGCGATGGTTCTTAAAATACTCTACGTCAATATAGACATTATCTATTGGCGTTCGCCAAGGGCGCGCCTCCGGCGACCGCCAGGGATATTTAACATACGGTAAAATTACTTGTTAGAATTCCACTTCTGATAACTAATTATGTTAACGGTTGAAGTTACCACTTCCCTAAAACTAACCTCTCCCCTTCCGTTGACGGGACATCCGGCAGCCGTTTATTTGCGCTCGCTGGCTCCGCGTTCTCGTCTAACTATGCAGGGAAGTCTCAAGGCGATCGCCTCCCTGTTGACCAATGGGGAATGTGATCACCTCAGTTTAAATTGGGCAAACTTAAGATATCAGCATACTTCAGCCGTTCAAGCTGCTTTGTTAGAAAGGCAAGCCCCGGCGACGGCAGCCAAAATGATGTGTGCGTTAAGGAGAACGTTAAAGGAGGCTAAACGGTTGGGATTGATGAGTGGGGATGATTATCAGGCGGCCATTGATTTACCGAGTATAAAAAATAACTGCAAGAAACTGAGGGGTAGGGCGTTAAATCAAGCTGAGATTAAGGCTTTAATGGCGGTTTGTGAAAACGATACGACCACCCAAGGGTTAAGAGACGCGGCCTTAATTGCCATTCTGCGCGGGGCGGGTCTTCGTCGGGCTGAGGCGGTGAAGCTGCAATTAAAAGATTTTAACCAAGAGGCCGGATCTTTACAGATTATTGGGGGTAAGGGGGATAAGGATCGGTTGGTTTATCTTCCTGAGAGTGCGATCGCTATCGTCAACCGTTGGCTTGAGGTTAGGGGGTTCACTCCTGGGGCGTTACTTTGTCCTATTCAAAAGGGTGGCCGGATAGTGATTAGGTCAATGAGTTCCCAGTCCGTGTTATTGATAGTTCAGAAGAGGGCGTTACAGGCGGGGGTTGAAAGCTTTAGCCCCCATGATTTTCGTCGGACGTTTTGCAGTGATCTCTTAGATGCTGGTGTTGATATTGTGACGGTGCAGAAGTTGGCTGGCCATGCTAGTCCTGTTACTACTGCTAAATATGATAGGAGGGGTGAGGCGGTTAAACGACGGGCGGTGCAGAATTTGGGGTTTTAGTTTCTTTGACGGTTTAAACTGATGCTGGGGAGCCTACACACCTTACAAGTGTATAATTCTAAGAATTAAGCAGAAGAATTTTCAAGTTGATACCATCGATTATTATCAATCCACAGTATAATAAGTCATTATTCCAAAGATAATGCTTTGACCACTAGCAAGATTTTCGACCAAATATTTGACAATTTCCTGAATATTTTGATGAAGTGCAGGTAGTTGAGTTAATCCAACTCCTACTAATATTTTAGTTAGCCAATCCGAAATTTGCTCAAGATTTGTATTAGACCTATAATTAATTTGATTTGAACGACTCTGACTATTTTCAGAGGACTGAGAACTAGAGTTATAGGATTTTTTCTCGTTAAAATATCTTGGAATTCCAAATAAGAACCCGATTAAGCCTCCAAGAGCAAAAGAGGAAAATGCGATAATGATTGCTAAAATTCCTTGTTCTTTTTGATTGCTAAATAAATAATAAATCGTGATTACTATTAAGGGAAAAATAATTAAAATCAACGGAGCCGATTTAGAGATGATTTGCTGAATTTTGTCCATAAATAATCGTCCTAGATTTTTGAGAATCAGATTTAAAATGCTGGCTTTTTTACAAAACATAGGGGAGAATTTCTTCAAATGACTTCTCAATATTCAATTCCTGGGATGGAATATAAATTAAAATTCTAAGTTAACTCCTTACTAAAAATAGAACAAATAGTTATTGCTTACGCATTATCTGATAACCTATGTATTTGGGCAATTATTGAACAAGGACGGCGATTTTGAGTGACTCCACTAATGCGGTAGAAGAATGGGCCAGTAATTTTCCTAAAAAGGCAACCCCAACCTATAGTCAACGCCACTTATTTCAGATCAAACATTGTGGTAACGTAGAAATCCGCGTCAGGGATGGAAATGAAGAAATTTGGGCTGATGGGATTGATTTAAAAACAGGAGAACTATTAGAAGCTAAATATATCGAAAAACCTAACAATAGTCCCTATATCAGTGGGTCAACAATTCCCCCTTTCATTCGTATCAAAGCGGTTGGGGATGTGGAAAACGAGTTTCGGCGGTATGCTGCGGTTATTAATGACCCCAATACTCCTGTCATCGCATTACGGGTAATTGTTAATATTAAAGAAGCAGTTCCTTTTTTTGACGGTTTACTTCAACAGTTTAATTTACCTGGTCGTGTTGTTATTCAGTAAGTAGATGGTCATAGGTTTTGTTGAATGCACTTGCCTTATATTGATGTCTTAATTAGTTAGTTAGGAGAAGCAAAACATGGAATATCTCATCACTCCCCCAGAAACAACAGATTGGCAAATTAATGAGAATGAATTGACTAAAAATTTAGAGAAATCTTGGTCAAAAATTAAGATTAAAACCATCAGTAATCCTGATGATTACTATTGCTTAGAATGGGTAATTATAATCCCAGAAACCGGACAAAGACTCGATGGAGCATTACATCGAGATCTACAGGGAATCAGTTTAGATGGGTATATTAAAGACTGTGCGGCTTTTGCCGTTTGGTTTCGCTCTTTAGTGTCTCCTTCACAACAGTTAGTGTTTTACGACCAAGGTTATAATTCTCACATTGAGTTACAGGAAAACACAACAGAATTAGAGATTGTAGAGCCATTTTTGTCCTTGGTTTAACTAAACTTTATTATCTCTCTTTTGTCAGTCTGGGGAAACCCTGATGATTTCAAGATCCTAAAACTTTGACCATAAGAGAGATAACTTCTCGCTATTCAATTAATTGACGTTATTTGTCGAGGGTGACTTCCGTTATTTTTTCCAGCAATTCTCATTTTGGCAAAATTTAGAACATTAGTTCTCTATTCTGGTTAGA
>NZ_JAYGHQ010000022.1:14899-64098 GCF_034931425.1 Crocosphaera sp. XPORK-15E | reverse complement strand
GAAAATGAGGAATAGTTTGGCAAAATCTTTGAACCCAAAGGAATTTACTATACTCAAAAAGCCGCAGAAGAAGCTGCTAGATTCTGTCTCATTGAACAGAATTTATAATAAACTAGCCAGGGTACACTGACTAATTCCCCGATTTATTACCCTGATTGCTATAGTAACTCCCAGATTAAATAGACTCCATTTAATGTATCTAAGATTTCTAACAACTGGGTACGATTGTAAGTTCTTGGTTCTTTATCTAATTGTTTCGTAAGTTCTTCTATATTTTCGGATCGCCATTTTCTTTTTCTTCCACTTCGAGGGGCATCCCATAATCCCATTAATCCGATGGTAATGACTCGTTGGTATAATCAAAAAAGGTTCCATCAAGCCCTTGATTCCGATGTGAGTTAAATTATGTTGAATAACCTATCGCATCAAAGACTAAGTACATCACAACAAGCGAAAATATCTGCCTTATCGGAGGCCCAGAGTAGTCTTTTAAACTATGGAGAAGAAGGGTTATTACTGGCGATTCAAATACTGAATAATGAAAAAGGACAGATGAGGCTGTCTGCTTATGACTTACTATGGGAAAAGTTAGATCCGGAAAGAAAAAAAAGACTTATTCAACTGCTAAATACTCAATGATCAAAGAGATCAATTAATTCTGCTTTAATCAAAAACTTGCTTAACTCCCGCAATAAATATTGAGCTTGATGTTGATAAAATGGCATCGGTAAAGTTTTGGGAAAGGACTTCATCAAGCTTCTTGCTAATGCCAAATTACAACCAGAAATCCGGGAGATTGCATTAGAGCCGTCAAAGGCAGCATCTTGGTTAGGAACGGAATAAGAACTAATAACCTGAGTATTTTTGAGGAGAAGAGTTAACCTTTCACTTAATCCTTTTCTGTAAGCACCAATGACTAAACGACTATCAGGATTAATCAGTCTTGTCATCAAAGCAATTTCTAGATTTAACATTTCATTATCAGTGGTGATAATGATACTCTTTGCCGTACTAAGATGAGCCTGGGTTAAAGACTCTTTTAAATTGCCAATAATTAGGGGAATATTTGGGAGAATTGTCCGATCAAAATCAGGATTAAAGGTAATGGCGACCTGGGGTTGTTTTATTTCGTTTAAATAGGATGCAACTCGTTGACCGACTTTCCCTAAACCAACAATGACTAAGTGGTCTTTTTGCGGAATAGGAGGACGAGTGCGAAGTAACTGAAATTTAGCTGATAATAAGGCTTCGGTTAAAGCAGCATATAAAACCCCGACAAAAACAGTGCCAATAATGGTAAGACTAAGAGCAAAAAATTGTAACCAAGGGGGCATAGAACTAACGGGTTGAAAGTCTCCAAAAAGATCAGCATAACCCCCTAATAATAAGATTACTGTGGCATAAAACCCAGAAAGAAGTGTCGTTTCAGGATAATAAGAATTAAAGAGGAATGTTCCGATAATTAGCAACAGTAGAACCAAGATTGTACAAACTAATATTACGGTGCGAACTTGACGCAATAAGCTAAAACTTCCTAGTTGCCATAATTCTAATTTAAAACGATTAATAAACTTTTTAAGTTTGTCTTTCCACTGATGTCGTTGCTTTCGAGATTTACTTAAACTAGAAGAAAGTCCCTGAAAAAATTCTTCCACTAATTCTACATAAATGAGAGTATCTCCTGGTTTTAATTGGGTATTAGCTTCCCATTGATTAAACCCTTGAAAATTGAGAGAAGGCTCAGAAAAATGAGCCAAAATATGACGTTTTTTATTATTTAATTCATGAAGTTTGTCGGAGCGATAAAACCAAGGATCATCAGATTTAACTAGATGTTTAACAACTTGTAAGCGATGATTATTTAAAGTAAAAAAACCAATAGTTTCATCCCCTAAACCAGCTAAAGCAAAGGCAGCGGCAGTAAGTTGAGTTGGTTCATCTGCAAAAAAGTTTCCTAATTGTTGATTAAGCAGTTGGTTTAAGTTTTCTTGCCCCGAACGAACCACCAGACGAATCTGAGAATTAATCTCTCGAACTGTTAACGCAGTTTGGGCATTGACTTCTTCATCACTGGTAACAATTAAGACAGAGCGACACTTTTGTAATCTGGCCCTTTCTAAGATTTCAATTTGACGACAATCTCCGATAATTAGTTCTTCTAATTGTTGAGGGAATTCAGGAAAGTCCCAAGTTTTTGGGATAGTTTGTTCAATGGCAATAACTCTCACGCCAAATTTTTTGAGAGCCATTACGCAATGTTGTCCAAGACTTCCTAATCCACAAACGAGAAACAGTGTTATCTCTTGAAACATCTTAGGGTTTTGGGGATTTTTACCAATTCGAGGTTAAATAGTCAGAAGACTGTCCACGAGTTGCTTGAGTAAGCGATGACGATCTGAATAACTTTTCATGACTTCTAAAGCAAACATGGGAGTTTGTTGAACAGCGAACAAAAAATGTTCTCGATCCAAACAGGCCAGTTGGCAATCAGTTTTAGCGATGGCAGCAGAAGCTCGAAGGTAATCTTCATGAACCAATGCACCTTGTCCAAAAACATCACCCTGTTTAATAACTTCAAGGATATGTCCATGAATCGACATTTCCACTTCACCTTCAACAATGCCATACATCACCTGTCCTTGGTCGCCTTCTTGAAAAATAATCTCCCCAGAGGCGAAATTGAGTTCTGGTTGAGATTCAAAAAGCTTCACAGTTTCAATGGGATTTAACATAGTTTTCAATCAAAAAGAGGTCAGAGACGATTAAATAATCAACTGTTCATAATCCGACTAATGTGTTTTAAATTCAGTAATCATGTTGGGAGTATGCAAAACAGTATCAACGGTAGAAATAGAATTATTGAGAACATGAAAAAAAGTAAGTTTTTCTTCAACTTCACAAAGCTGTTCTTGAAGGGAGAGAACCTGTTGCTCATCAGAAGCAGATTCCATCTGACTTAATAAATTTCCTTTGGCAATTTTGTAATAAGATTGTAAATCGCGGAAATGAGTGTGCATTTCTGTGGCGATCGCCAAAATAGAATGTTCAGTCATAGTCCATTGGGGCTTTTGATTTTCCATATCGAAGAACTATTGGGAGAAAACTGGTGGACACAGAACATTTTATGCTGCTTCTGGATCTTTTCAAGAAGAAATTTTTTTGACCTTAACCTAGATAAAGTTCTCTTAAACTTGAAGAACTAGGATTCAGGAAATACATTTTGCTCAAAGAAATGCCTAAAACCGAGAAAGAATCTGGGTCGCTCAATTTAAAAGATCAAAAATATTACTTAAATCGAGAAATAAGTTGGCTGGAATTTAACAAAAGAGTGCTACACGAATCTGAAGATCATCGAACACCTTTATTAGAACGTTTGAAATTTAGTGCCATTTTCAGTTCAAACCTAGATGAGTTCTTCATGATTCGGGTATCAACCCTCAAAGAACAAGTAGAAGCGCAAGTTAGCCAATTAACCCCAGACGGGTTGACTCCTCAAGAGCAGCTAGAAGCCATTGAAAAGAAGCTCCGACCATCGATCACGAAACAGCACCAACAGTTTGAGCAAGAACTACGGCCTCAACTTACTAGAGTCGGGGTTCACTTGTTGAATTATACAGACCTTGAGGCTCAACAGATTCAATATCTTCAAGATTATTTTAAACAACAAATTTTTCCAGTATTAACGCCTTTAGCCGTCGATCCAGGACACCCCTTTCCCACAATGGCCAACTTAAGTTTAAACTTGGCTGTTACGGTCGAAAATCCGAGTACCCAAAAAGAAAATTTTGCCAGGGTAAAAGTTCCCATTGACTTATTACCCCGCTTTATTCCCTTACCCTCAGACTTCTGGCAGGGAGACTTGGGAACAGGGGTTTGGGTGGGGGTTCCCTTAGAACAAGTTATTGCAGATAACTTATCGTTTTTGTTTCCTGGAATGAAGATCAAAGACACTTGTTTGTTTCGTCTTACCAGAGATGCAGATTTTCCGGTGCAAGAAGATGAAGCCGATGACTTACTGATAGCCATTCAACAAGAAATTAGTAAACGTCATTTTCAGGGGTTTACCGTTCGTTTGGAAATTGAACAATCAGCCTCATCTTTCATTAAAGAAATGTTAATGAAAGGATTACAAATAAGTTCCCAGGAAGTTTATGAAATACCAGGACTATTAAACTTAAAAGACTTGATGTTTTTCTTGTCTATGCCTTTACCAGAACTCAAAGATCCCCTTTGGACTGCGGTGATTCCTCCCCGTCTTAAACCAGTTAATAATTATCCAACATCTCAAGAAGAAGACTATCCCCAATTAGCACAAAAAAAAGATGTTTTTGGCGTAATTCGACAAGGGGATTTACTGGTTCATCATCCCTATGAATCCTTTGCTGATTCGGTGGAACTGTTTATTACCCAAGCGGCTGACGATCCCCAGGTACTAGCAATTAAAATGACTTTGTATCGAACATCAGGGGATTCGCCTATTATCAAAGCGTTGATTAAAGCCGCCCAAAATCAAAAACAAGTCGCCGCCTTAGTGGAGTTAAAAGCAAGGTTTGATGAAGAAAGTAATATTAATTGGGCGCGAGAATTAGAAGCGGCGGGAGTTCATGTCGTTTATGGGTTGGTCGGACTAAAAACTCATACAAAAACCGTATTAGTGGTTAGAAAAGAAGATCAAGTCCTTCGCCGTTATGTCCATATTGGGACAGGCAACTATAATTCTAAAACAGCCAAACTCTACACAGATGTTGGTGTTTTTAGTTGTCGTGAAGAACTGGGAGAAGATTTGACTGATCTGTTTAACTATCTCACTGGATTTTCTCAACAGCAATCTTATCGTAAATTGCTCGTTGCCCCATTTAGTCTCAGACCCCGTTTAATCAGTTTAATTCAGAGGGAAATTGAACAAGCAAAACAAGGGAAATCGGCTCAAATTATTGCTAAAATGAATTCCCTCGTTGATCCTCAATTGATTCAAGCCTTATATGAAGCTTCTAGAGCAGGGGTAGAGATCAAACTGATTATACGAGGAATTTGCTGTTTACGACCTGGGATAGAAGGGGTAAGCGAAAATATTCAGGTAATTAGCATTATTGGTCGCTATTTGGAACATTCACGCATTTTTTATTTTCACAATGACACACAAAGCGAAATCTTTATCGGCAGTGCTGATTGGATGCCGCGAAACCTAGATCGACGGGTTGAAGTGGTGACACCTGTTGATGACCCAGATTTGGCGAAAAATTTGAGAGATATGTTAGATATTTTTTGGTCAGATAACCGTCAAGCTTGGGAACTGCAATCAGATGGCTCTTATCGTCAACGTTATCCTGAAAACGATGAACCAGAAAGGAATGCACAACAGATCTTTATGGAAAAAGCGGCTCAATTAGATTATTGACAAAAAGGTTCTGGCAAGACTTATGTTAAGCTTAGACGCATTTAGTTTGTATCATTGAGTTAGCCACAGCAATGGTTTGAGGTGTGTAAAAAAGCAGGTTAAATGCGTCTAAGCTTATTGATCGACATAAGTTAACCTGAATCATTCCATAGCAGTCCTATTTCAATTGTGAGAAAATATCTCATATAATAGGGGTTAGGAAATCTTACACATCATTTAGGATTGCTATGTAGACTCAAATTAGCAACAAAGAAATCACGATTTATCGGCATAATGCCAGTGAGTTAAACATGGACAAGTCCGAATTTCTCAACCCCAAAAGTCCTTACTATGGTCAAGTCAAACCAGAAAAATTAGTTTTTAACAGTAATCTTCAAGAATTTGTCGTGGGAATTGGCTACATTTGTGGTTTAGAAACCAACGGTAAAATTTCTCCTAGTGAAGCTTATGCACAAATTCATTCACTTTGGGAGCAACTAGAAAATTCTAAGCATCAATTAGGAATTGGGGATTGCTGAATTTGAATAAATGTTATTTATAAATGCGCCATAATACTGCCTACAATCGCACAGAGTACGGTGGCAAAAGCATAAGTACCTGCATAACCGATGGTAGGAATGGAGCTTTTGGCATCGCTGCTGACGGCTGCCATGGCGGGGGTACAGGTGACTGAACCAGTTACGGCTCCAAGAAGTAATGCGGGATTCATTTTTAGATAGTGAAGCCCAAACAGAAAGGCGACGATTACTGGCATTGTGGAAATTAAGAGACTACAAAGTAAGAGAACAAGACCTTGAGACTGCATTGCCGTCACCAACCCCTGTCCAGCACTAATACCGACCCCTTCCAAAAACAACAGCAAGCCTAATTCCTTAAACACCCATAGAGTAGCAGGAGGAATACGCCCGAAGGAGGGATGAGTTGAGCGAAGATAGCCGAGAATCAGTCCCATCAGCAATAGTCCACCAGAGGTTCCTAGTCCAATGGCAATGCCACCGACACTGAAGCTAATTTGCCCAATTAAGAATCCCACAATGATGCCCAGGGAACAGGTGAGCAGATCAGTAGCATTTATGTCCTGCTCAAAGAAACCAATTTGACTCGCCAGTTTATCCAGCCAAATCTGAGGACCCGACAGCGTTAAAACATCTCCCCTGGATAGGGTCACCGTCGGGGTAAGGGCTAGGTCAATGCCAGATCGGGAGAGTCGTAGAGGGTAACAGGCATATTGTTGGGTGATGTCGAGTTCATAAAGAGATTTACCGAAAGCTTCCGGTTTAGTCACAATGACATCTCGATTGACAATTTTAGACGATAGTAAATCTTCATCAGCAACTTCTGCCCCCATCAGGTCGTCCAACCAGTCTTGTCGTTCGACTTTACCCCAAATGGCCAAGCGATCGCCTTTATGCAGTAAGGTATTGGGCTGAAATTCCATAACCATTCCATCGCGCTTGTGTGCCAACACCGTGCATTGCGAAAGTTCTTGCAGGTCAGTGATGGTCTTGTTTATCATCTCTTGTGTTTGGACTTCGTAGGCTCTTAGGGTCAGAGACCAGTTGGGGGCTTTTGGCTTCTCCTCAATATGTTTTTCTTGGGCTGTTCTAAAAGATTCTGCGCGAAGATCAAAACGAAACAATCTAGGTAGGTTACGACTAAGCAAGATGACTGCAATGTCCGCCACGAGAAAGGTTAGGGCATAGGTAACATTGATATTTTGCAACACCTGTTCTGTTGTTAAACCGGGAGGCAGAGGTACTTCCCCTGCTCGCATCACATCTAATGCTGCTGCTAGTCCTGCTGGAGTGGTCAGAGAACCTGTTAGGAGTCCGGCGGCAACGCCAGGATCAAATTGAAAAATGAGCGTTGCCCCATAGGTGAGGACAAAACCAACTAGGGTGGCGATCGCTGCCAAACTAGCATAGTTTAAGCCATCAGCCATGACCACCGAAAAAAAGCTAGGACCTGCCTGAAAAGCCACCGCGTAGAGAAACAGGAACAGCCCAATAGTTTGAATTCCAGGAAAAACCGTAAAACCTAATGCACCGAGGACAAGTCCTGCGATCAGCATTCCTGGAGGCGCACCCAGGTTAAGCTGACCAATTTTGATTCTGCCAATCAGATAAGATAGTGCCAGCAACACAAAAAGCACTAGCTCTGGATGATTTTTCAGAAGATCAATGATTTCAAGTTTCATAGGGTAAAAGGGGTAAGTTCTGTCTAATTAGTGAAGTAGTAAAGCGAGTGGTTTTACCCTTTTTGTACAAGCAGAATGCTATTTCAAAACTTTTTTATCGATGACTTTGCCCGATTGATCCATATCATAAACAATGGGAACTCCAGTACCTAGTTCCAAATTAGGAATGTCCTCCTCAGAAATATTTTCTAGTTCCATAATAATCGACCGCAGCGAATTGCCATGAGCAGCGATCAAAACATTGTCTCCCTCAATAATATGTTTGAGGATACGCTCACGGAAAAAGGGCAAAGCTCGATGACGAGTATCTTCGAGACTCTCTCCACCAGGGGGAGGAACATCATAGGAACGTCGCCAAGTATGGACTTGTTCAGTCCCAAATTTCTTGACAGTTTCAGTTTTGTTTAACCCTTGTAAATCGCCATAGTAACGCTCATCAAGGGCAGCACTGAGAAAAATCGGTAATTCGTCTTTGGGATCTCCGTCGTATTTATCCCAGCCATGCCATGCTTCATCATCGGCATTATGCTTAATAATGGGAATTTTGCCACCGCAGATGTCATCGACCTCCGTTAAACAAATTACGGCTGTTTCAATAGCACGAAACAGCATACTGGTAAAACAAACATCAACCCGATAATCCCGTAATTTACAAGAGGCGATGGTGGCCTCGGCCCGCCCCTGCTCACTCAAGGGAACATCAACCCATCCCGTAAATTTATTGGCAGCATTCCATAAACTTTGTCCATGTCGAATCAAAATGAGTTTAGCCATAATTTTCTAACCCTCCATCCTCTTGTAAAAAATTAACCTTTGACTTTTCTAGAAATCTTGTTAAACTCTGCTCTCCAATGGTATGAAAATTAAGAAACCTGAGTTAAGAAAGTAATTGTTCGACATGGCTAATGATGCCATCAGGATCAATTCCCTGATGAGGATATTGCTCCCAGAGTCCTCCACAACCCTCTCGGTAAGTTCCGAGATAAGCATATTTAGGCGAATAGCCTCGTTCCAATAACCAAGTGCCAAAACGGCTACCAAGTCCGGTACGGCGGTTAAAAGCTTCTACCACCACCACAAAGGGAGATTGACCAATTTTTTGCATCATTTCCTCATCAACCACGTTTAAGGTAGATTTATTAATTAAGCCGACCTCAACCCCTTCCTGCTTCAGTCTTTCTACGGCATCTAAAGCACGATACAGCCCCTCACCAAAACTAACGATATAACCCGCCGTTCCTTCCCTGACAACCTCATCCTTACCAGATGTAAAGGTATAACCTTCCCCGTAGAGATCTTTACCTTGGGCATCTAATAAGTTAGGAACTTTGGAACGAGTTGAAAAGATAAAGCGCAGTCCTGGATCGTTAAAAACGGCTTTGACACAAGCCTTCATCTGTCCAGCATCTGCCGGAAAGTAGAGGCGCGTTTCATAGCCGTCTTCTAGTCCATTGTCGGCAAACATATTATTTAAACCGAAGTGGCAGGTATTGTCCGCCATGTCATCAATGCCCGCATGGGAAAAATGACAGAGAACGTTTGAGAAGTTAAGCCGTGCCATAGTGATTTCCGAGATGCACATCTCTAAAAAAGCACTAAAAGTGGCAAAAATGCCCTGTTTTCCCTTCTCCATGCCAAAACCCGCCGCCGCAGAAAAATTAGCCCGTTCCATAATCCCACCACTGATGAAGATTTCGGGATAGGCTTGACGAATTTGTTGAAGTCCACAAGACCCTTCTAAGTCGCTATCGACACAGAGTACCTTTTCCTTGCGTTCCGTTTCACTCATGCCACTGAGGAGAGAAACCACCGTATCACCGAAGATATTACGGTTCGACCCCATCTTAGTGCCAGAACCGAGATAAGTATAGGGATTTTTGCCTTTAGGGATACTCTTGAGGTAAGCTACTGCCCCATCTTGACCCCGTTTTTCTAAGTGTGCGATCGCTAAATCTAAAGGGATGACATCATGGCCATGGGGTGAACCTTCCAACCCTTCAATACCAACGCACATTCTGCGCCAGTTAATTACGGCTACAGGCCCGTCCGTAGTTACGGCTTGGTGAAGGCGACGGTAGAGATTATCGAGATCTTCTCCTTCTCCCGCAAAGGTGGCTAATCCGTGTCCCCCTAAAGTGCGGCTAAGGTCGTAACCCTTTTGATATTTGGAAGGATGGCCAGCAATGGTCACATCGTTATCATCAATGACTAATTTGACATTAAGATTGTGAGCAACCGCAAAACGGGCAGCCTCAGAATCATCCCCTTCTTGCTGCGCTCCATCAGAACCCAGACAGAAGACAATTTTATTAGGATTAGCCTTAGCCACACCGTTAACATAGGGCCACAGGTGTCCTAAACGTCCAGAACTGAATTGTACACCAGGAGTAAGACCAAGTTCTGGGTGTCCAGGAAGTTTAAAATGGGCTTCTCGGTAATGCAGCAGGGTTTCGGCATTCAAATGACCCCGTAATACTGCCATTAGGTATTGGGTAGCAACGCGGTGTCCCGCTTCATCAAAGAAAATAGGAACAAATTTGTCAGGTGAACCTCGAAAGAAGGCATCAAGGATCATCACTTCAGGCACAGTATCGTAAGGGCCGCCTGTATGTCCGCCAACACCCCTAGCTGCACCAGTCGCGGTAAAAAAAACGATCGCGTCTCGACAGAGTTGAATATTGGCTTTGAGGGTTTCTTTTTGTGACGAAGTTAATTCCGGCTGGTTGAAATCTAGAGCTAAAGGTTGATAAGCTCTTAAATCAATAGGAAATGGGGTTGTTGTTGCTATCATTATTAATTCTCTCCAATGGTATAAATATCAAGAAAGCTAGTGCTTCTAGCTTGTCTCAAGGGCAAACCCCCCAAAATTAAGACTTGATCTCCTTGAGCAACAAAATTGCGCTTTAATAATTCTGATTCCATCTTTTTGAGCAACGCTTCTAAGGTAAGCTCATCGTATTGAAACAGAACGGGACGTACCCCCCAAACTAGATTAAGATGATGATAAACTTCTAAATTGGGGGTTAAAGCCACCACCGGAACCTTGGGACGTTCAGCCGCCGCCAATTTAGCCGAGTATCCTGTTTCTGTGAAAGTAACAATACACTGAAGATCTAGCACTTTATCAATGGCATTAAGGGCTTCAGCTAAAGCGTCGGCCTTATCTTTATGGCGGGGGGGATAGTTAGTAAAGGTGATTTCTGGCTCAATATCACGGGCAATACTAGCTAACATGGTAACGGCTTGTACGGGAAAATCGCCGATGGCAGATTCCCCTGAAAGCATCACCGCATCTGTACCATCAATAATGGCATTGGCCACGTCACTCGCTTCAGCACGGGTAGGACGAGGGTTACGAATCATACTATCTAGCATCTGAGTAGCGGTGATCACCGGAATGCCCTTTTGATTACACATCCGAATAATGTGTTTTTGCAAGAGAGGCACTTTTTCGGGACGCATTTCTACCCCCAAGTCTCCCCTGGCCACCATAATAGCATCGCATTCATCCACAATAGCTTCTAAATGCTCAATGGCTTGAGGTTTTTCAATTTTAGCTAAAACAGGAATATCAACCTTTTTCGCCTCTAAAAAGGCTTTGAGGGTTTTAATATCTTCTGCTTGACGAACAAAACTCAAGGAAATGATATCAACTCCTTGAGAAATACCAAATTCCAAATCTTTTTTGTCTTTTTCCGTCATGGAAGGCAGTCGTAATGTTAGGGAGGGAAAGTTTACCCCTTTATGGCTTTTGAGAATGCCTCCACCAACGACTTTACAAGTCACTGCATTGCCTTGGACAGTTTGAACGCTTAACTCTAATAATCCATCATCAAGTAAAACTTGTGTACCTTGTTGGGCTTCTTCGGCAACGTAGGGATAATCAATACCAACAGTATTAGCTTGGTTATTCCACTCAGCTAAGGGAACTAAGGTCAGAGATGAACCTTCTTTTAAGGTTATTCCTTCTTTTGGTAGTTCTCCCACCCGAATTTTAGGCCCCTGTAAGTCTTGTAAAATGGTTAGAGGCAAGTCTAATTCTTGGGAAAGCTGACGCAGTAATTTGACCATTTGACCATGATCTTCATAGCTACCGTGGGAAAAGTTAAGTCGAGCGACACTCATGCCCGCCAGCATCATTTGACGCAGCACATCGGGGGAATTACTGGCTGGCCCAATGGTGGCCACGATTTTGGTGCGAAAATTTAATGGTTTCATAAACGATTGTGTCTGGAATTGATAGATTGCAGAATTTTGAAAAACGTGAGTTCAATGAAACTAGGTTTTTGTCTAGCTCTGAGCCTGAGTTCGAGCTATAGCATTACCCATTAAGGTTAGGACATTTATTACCTCTGAAACCTTGTCTGTGTAGGGGTCAACGGCTTTTTAACATGGCGATACAACTAATTTTTGAAACATTAAGTGATGAAACACAATTAATATCAAATCCGGTTAAACACCAGTATTTGTGAGAATCATAAGCTTAGACGCATTTAGTTTGTCTCATTGGGTTAGCCACGGCAAGGGTTTGTGGTGTGGAAAAACGCAGGTTAAATGCGTCTAAGCTTAACTCCTGTGAAAAACCCGACCCTACAAAAACCTGCTCCTACAATCTTTTGTGTCATTAATTGTCTGTACCGACTTACTTGTAGGAGACAGTCAAATTAGCGGGTTGAGAGCGATCGCCTGTTAATGTTACCCCTCGTTCATTGGCAGATAAATGTCTGACAAGTTGATAAACCGTTTCAATTTGCTCTGTTGTTCCTGCTTTCTCAGCCAGTTCTGCAATACTTAAGGATGTAGCGGAGTTTTTGAGAACCCCTAAAATGTCTCGCTGTAAGCTTAAAATTGAGGCAGCCGCTTTCTTGCCTGCTTCTACTCCTGGTTGATGATAAGCATTGATATTAACGAGAAAGGCATACAACCCCACAGCCCTTTCATAGAGAGCAATTAAAGCCCCCACAGTTCGAGGATTGACTTGAGGAATAGTAATGGTGATAGAATCTCGCTGATTATCATATAAAGCTTGTCGCGTTCCTAATAAGAAACCAGACAAAAAATCCCCTGAAGTAGCATCAGGTTCAACTTCTAAAGATTTTCCTGGACGATCTTCTAATACCTCAATAAAGGTGGCAAAAAAGTTAGGAATGCCTTCCCGTAATTGCTGGACATAGGCGTGTTGATCAGTAGAACCTTTATTGCCATATACCGCCAACCCTTGATGCACAATCTTACCATCAAGATCTTTTTCTTTGCCCAAGGATTCCATCACTAATTGTTGTAAATAGCGAGAAAACAGCAGGAGACTATCTTTGTAGGGCAAAATTACCATATCTTTTTTACCCTGGCCATCACCGCTATAATACCAAGCAAAGGCCAAAAGAGCCGCCGGATTATTTTTTACATCTTTAATTCGAGTGGCGGTATCCATTTCTTTGGCCCCCTCCAGTAACTCTCGAATATTAATGCCCAATAAGGCAGCAGAAAGTAACCCCACCGACGACATTTCTGAGGTACGTCCCCCCACCCAGTCAAACATGGGAAATTCAGCTAACCAGCCTTCCAGACGTTCTAATTCGTCCATTTTGCTACCAATCATTGTAATGGCGACAGCATGGGCAGGAAAATTCAAGCCAAGCTGTTCATAAGCCCATTTGACCTCCAGCATTCCGTTACGGGTTTCGGGGGTTCCCCCTGACTTACTGGCAATAATCACCAAGGTACTCTTTAAACGGTCTTTGAGACGATTTAAAACTCGATCTATCCCTGCTGGGTCAGTATTATCAATAAAGTGAATGGCAAGGGGCGGAAAGTCAGGGGCTAAAGATTCAGCAACGAATTCTGGGCCGAGGGCTGATCCCCCAATGCCGATGGAAAGAATATCGGTAAATTTATCCGCTTCTGGGGGTTTAATCGTGCCTTGATGGACTTTTTGCACAAAAGCTTCAATGGCTTCGAGATTATCGATAATCTCTTTTTTTAGTTCTGGCGGCGCAATATCGGGATCTCGTAACCAATAATGCCCTACCATGCGATTTTCATCGGGATTAGCGATCGCACCCTTTTCTAACGCCTCCATTTCTTGAAAAGCTTTAGCAAATCGGGGTTTTAGGCTTTCAAATAAGCTGGTTTCAAAGCGCATTCGGCTAAGATCAAGGTAAAGGTCTAGCCCTTGGTGATAATATAGCCAATCTTGATAACGTTGCCAGAGGTTCATAATTCAGTCCGCTAGTCAGTATAGATAGCAAAAAGCTTCTGTCGTCAGGCTTTTCAGAAAAACGAATAGCCTTATCCTTTATGAAAAAGCTGATTTTCCGGCAAAACGGGCGGTTTTACCTAATTGCCTTTCAATGCGTAAAAGTTGGTTAAATTTAGCGATCCGTTCGCCGCGACAACCGGAACCTGTTTTAATTTGTCCGACCCCGGTTGCTACCACTAAATCCGCAATGGTTGTATCTTCTGTTTCACCGGAACGATGAGAAACAAAACATTTATAATTATGTTTCTTGGCCAGTTCAATGGTGTCTAGAGTTTCCGTTAAACTACCAATTTGGTTGACTTTAATCAAGACAGAATTAGCAATACCTGCTTGAATGCCTTTGGCTAAAATTTCCGCATTAGTACAAAAGAGGTCATCTCCTACTAATTCCACGCGATCGCCAATAGCATCGGTTAATAGTTTCCAGCCTTCCCAGTCATTTTCTCCCATGCCATCTTCCAGAGAAACAATAGGATATTTATTCGCCCAATCTTCCCATAATTTCACCATTTCTGCTGGGGTTTTGGTGGATTGATCGGACTTAAAGAACAAATATTTGCCATCTTTCCATAATTCTGCTGTCGCTGGATCTAAACAGATGGAAATATCTTCACCTGGTTTATACCCTGCCGCTTCAATGGCTTCAATAATAAATTCGATCGCTTCTTCATTAGATTTTAAATTAGGGGCAAATCCGCCTTCATCCCCGATCCCTGTACTTAATCCTTTCTTTTTCAACAACCCTTTGAGGGTGTGAAAGGTTTCTACGCCCATCCGAATGGCCTCAGCAAAACTAGGGGCATTGTGGGGGGCAATCATAAATTCTTGGAAATCAATGGTATTGTCAGCGTGTACCCCGCCATTGATAACGTTCATACAAGGAACGGGCAATAAACAAGCATTTGTCCCTCCTAAATAACGATAAAGAGGCATTTTTAAATAATTAGCTGCTGTACGAGCAACGGCTAAGGAAATAGCGAGAATGGCATTCGCTCCCATGTTGGCTTTATTGGGCGTTCCATCGATGGTAATCATCGTGTGGTCGATGGCCCGTTGTTCGGTCACATCCATACCAATGAGGGCGGGGGCTAGATGCTCGTTAGCATTTTCGACAGCTTTAAGAACCCCTTTTCCGCCATAACGTTTGGGATCTGCATCCCGCAGTTCTACCGCTTCTTTTTCTCCTGTAGAAGCCCCTGATGGGACAAGCGCACTGCCCATTGTGCCATCTTCGAGAACCACTTGGGCTTCAAGGGTGGGATTTCCCCGTGAATCGAGCATTTCGGCAGCAGTGATGGATTTAATACGCATGAAGTTTAAGTCTCCTAATAATGCTTGGTTAATATTTCTTAATACAGAGTCGTTTATTCATGTCCGACTACTTAGAAGGCATTAGAAACAATAGTTTGGGCCTCTTCTAAGATGAGGTCAAGATGGGATGGGCTTTTAAAACTTTCGCCATAGATTTTATAGACATTTTCTGTCCCCGATGGACGGGCCGCAAACCAACCTGCTTCTGTGACAACTTTTAAGCCACCAATGGGGGCATCGTTGCCAGGTGCTTTAGTTAGTTTCGCGGTAATAGATTCTCCTGCGAGGGAAGTTACTGAGACATCTTGGGGCGAAAGTTCGCTAAGACGGGATTTTTGTGCTGGGGTCGCAGGTGCGTCAATTCTGGTGTAGAATGACTCTCCTAAGCGGGCAGTCAACTCTTGATAGTGTTGTTGCGGATTTTTTCCGGTTTTTGCGGTGACTTCTGCCGCCAATAAATCCATAATCAAACCATCTTTATCCGTCGTCCAAACCGTGCCATCTTTGCGTAGGAAAGAAGCCCCGGCACTTTCTTCTCCCCCAAAGCCCAAAGAACCATCTAATAACCCATCGACAAACCATTTAAAGCCCACTGGAACTTCCCAAAGCTTGCGCCCTATGTCCTTGGCCACTCGATCTATTAAGCTACTACTAACGATGGTTTTCCCAATGGCACTGGTAGCAGGCCAATGGGTACGATGGCTGAATAAATACCAGATGGCTACCGAGAGGAAATGATTGGGATTCATCAGTCCCCCTTGAGGTGTGACAATACCATGACGATCTGAGTCTGTATCATTGCCGAAGGCGATGTCATATTGGTCTTTGAGTTTAACCAGATTGGCCATGGCGTAAGGAGAGGAACAATCCATGCGAATTTTACCGTCCCAATCCACTGTCATAAAGCTAAAGGTAGGATCTACTGTGGGGTTAACTATCTCTAAATTGAGATGATAACGGTCAATGATCGGTTGCCAATAGCCAACATTAGCACTGCCCAAAGGATCAGCCCCGATGCGGATGCCAGCAGCTTGAATAAGTTTCATGTCAATGATCTTGTCGAGATCATTAACATAGGGGGTAATAAAATCAAATTGATGGGTAGTTGAAGCTGTCAGTGCCTTTTCATAGGGGATTCGCTTCACCTCTCGATTGTTTTCTTTTAGCAGTTGGTTGGCTCTTTTTTGAATCCATTGGGTAATTTCTGGATTTGCTGGGCCACCGGACGGGGGATTATATTTAAACCCGCCATCTGTTGGGGGATTGTGTGAAGGGGTAATTATAATGCCATCGGCTAACCCTTCTGTCCGTCCGCGATTGTAGTTTAAAATAGCATGGGAAACGGCAGGTGTTGGGGTATATTGACGCTCTCCTTCCTCTGTCGTTAAACAAACTTCTACCCCTTGGGCCGCTAAAACTTCTAGGGTTGTTTTTTGGGCCGGGGACGAGAGGGCGTGGGTATCCATTCCCAAGTACAGAGGCCCGTTTATTCCCTGACTTTGACGATATTCTGCTACTGCTTGGGCCATGGCCAAAACATGATCTTCATTAAACGTTCCTAAAGATGAAGATCCTCGATGTCCAGATGTGCCAAATGTTACCTGTTGTTGGGAATTTTCAGGATCGGGCTTAATACCGTAGTATTGCTCTCTCAGTTTAACGACATCGATGATAATTTCATCGGGCGCGGGTTTACCTGCTAGGTGACTAATCTTGTTTTCTTTTGTTTTCATTGTGTGACTATGTTATTGAGGATTTTATTTATTTTATTTCTCGTTACTTTTCTCGTTACTTTTTCTTGCCAATGTTCTTTTGGTTGAAAATTTTTACTCCTATTTAGTTTGAAGTGTTTTTTGTAGATTATTTTCTATTTAGCCATTTTCTAGTAATATTTTTTCTTAAAAAAACCTAAAGATTTCGTTCTTAATCTAACCATTAAACAACCCTAATTAAAGCTTAAACTAGCGAAGCGATAAACGAAATCAACCAATTGTCAATTGATCAATGTGATCCTAGCAATAAAAAAGAGACAACAATTAAGAAAACATAACTCGAAATAAACCACTTAACAATGTGCCAATAATTCCTTCAGCTAAGACACAATAAATTAAAGGTAGCAGAACTTTCCGAATCACCAATCCTTCTTGTCTCACTAAACCAACAGTTGCACAAACAGAGACGACATTATTAATAGAAAACATACTCCCTGAAGACGAACCTCCAGCTTGCAAAGCGACCATCAAGCTTTCCATAGTTCCCGTTTGTTCTGCTACTCCAAATTGAAATAAGGAAAACATCATATTACTAACAGTGGTACTTCCGGCAATGAAAGTTCCAATCGCGCCCATCAAAGGGGCAAATATTGACCAAATACCCCCAACGACACTAGAAACCCCCATCGCTAAAGTTAAGGGCATACTTTCAAGATTAAGGGCATTAATCTCTGAATTGACAAAGACAGTAGCTAAAGCCACTGCCCCCAAGGTAGCAACTATCGCTCCTCTTAGGGTCAAAATCGTGCGATGAAGGGAGTTTGTGATTCGTTCTTTCCCCATATAATGAAGTCCGTAGGTAATGATAACCACCAAAATAAAAATCGATGCAGGAAGATAAAGGGGCTGAACCGTCGAAGTAATAAGAGTTCCGAAAATATTATTCCATCGCCATTCTACAGACAATAAAATATCTTGAATAGGCAAAAAAGATAAGCGAGAAATAATTAAAAAACATCCCACTAAAATATAAGGAATCCAAGCTTTTTTTAAACCAATAGGATGACTTCTCGGCTTGAATTTTGAATTCATAGGCCTTCCCCATTCCTCCTCCCATTGATGAGATGGAGCAAAATCCCAAACTTGTTGAGGCCGAAACCAACCTTGAGTTAAGACCAAGGTAACAACAATCAAACTGACTAAACCTCCTAATAATGAAGGAAATTCTGGACCTAAAAATAAGGCTGTCAAGACAAAGGTTATAAAAAAAGATAATCCCGCTAATAAAGCTAAGGGCCAAACCCCTAATCCTTCACGCCAAGAACGATTCTCTCCAAAGAATCCTGTCAACATTGTCACCATAATTAATGGCATTAAGATTCCGACTAATCCATGTACAATGGCAGTCTGTCCGCCAATTTGTCTTAAATAATCATCAAAACTAACTCCTAATTCGGCTAAACGTTGATTGACAACGGGTAAGTCATTTAACCCTAAACCTGTAGCTACTCCCAATAACAAAGGAGTTCCCACTGCCCCAAAACAAGACGGGATGCCTTGAGCGGGTAGGGAAACTAATACCGCAGCCAGGGGAGGAAAACCCAATTTTACCAATAAAGGCGCACAAATAGCCGCAGGGGTTCCAAAACCCGCAGCCCCTTCCAGAAATGACCCAAAACACCAAGGAATCAAAATGGCTTGAATTCGTCGATCTCCAGAAAGTGTTAACAGTCCTTGACAGATTGCTGACAAAGCCCCTGATTCAATTAAAGTATTTAAGAGTAAAACGGCTCCAAATAAAATATAAAGAATTTGGCAAGCAGTAATCATGCCATCAATTGTTGCTGCCATAATTTGCTGTGGAGGAACTTGCCAAATAATCCCCGCATTAAATACTGTAATGAAATACACTAATGGCATGGTTTTTTGGGCAGGCCATCTTTTTATTACCAAGAAAAAAAATACGCAAATTATGGGAAAAAGGGCAATGATTGTATAAAAAAATAGTTGCATAGAAAAATATTTTTAAAGCTGGGATAGAGAATAAAATTGAAATTGTTACACTAATTTCATTAACTTATTATACAACACTTGTAAAAGTAATCTATCAAACCTGATCGCCAAGATGTTAGGTTATGTGTAGCCGGACTTTAGGAAATTGGTATTATTCAATTAATTAATTTTACTAATGTCCCCAACTTTTGATAACAATAATTGATAAAAATCCCAATAACGTAGACATTCCCACAATAGATCCTCCTTTGGCATAAGCTTCGGGTAACATTGTTTCAGAAATAACGGTTAACATTGCTCCTGCGGCCATGGCTCCCACAAAAGAAACAGCCGATTCTGGAAGATTAGCAAATAAAAGTGTGCCAATCGCTGCTAAAATTCCGGTGATTAGCGTAATAGAACTCCACATAATTAAGATTTTCCTCACAGAAAAACCTTGTTCTTTCATCCCTTGAGAACTGGAAAGGGCTTCTGGATAGTTAGCAATAAATAACCCCGCTAATAAGGAGGGACTCAAAGGTGCCGAGACAAGGTGGGCCCCAATGGTCAAAGCTTCAGGAATACCATCCATTAACAACCCCAACCAAATAGCCATTGGTGCATCTTTATGTTGGGCTACTGTGTTAGAAATAGCACTTGCTGAAGGAATTAAATGGCCAGCATTCATGTTTTGACAGGCTTTTTGTATCCATTGTCCAGCTTGGGACGGGGTAAAATTTTGTTGTTTAAGAAGATAATTCTGCATTTTCGGTTTTTCCAGAAAAACTTTAATCGCTTCTTCGAGGTTTTTTGATTGCTGTATCATTTCCTCAAAATCACGTTTCCTTAAAGTCCAGACTTGAACATCCGTCAGGGCGATCGCACTCACTGAATGATTGGCCCCAGTGACAAAGGATAATTCTCCGACGGGATCTCCTGATTTTAAGACGAAAGGAGGCTTTTGCAGGTGATGGGGATAGACAATTTCTATTTCCCCTTGACGAATAATAAAGAGGCGATCTGAGGCTTCTTGAGGCTGAAAAAAAACATAACCCTTCTTGCGATCATGATAGGTTAAACGTTGAGCAATTTCGAGCAGTTCCTCTTGAAACAAATAACGAAAGAGGGGAAATCTGGTAATTTGTCGGGCGATTTGCAGAAATTCTTGAACATGACGCTCAATTTCAACAGCAGGCAAAATAACCCCTTCGCTATGTATTTTCTCTGTTGCTGCACTCAGCCAATGGTTAATTTTTTCTTTATTGAGTTTCTGACGTTGTTGCAGATAATCAAATAATTCTTGAGTTTGCCAAAATGATTCCGTTTTTGGGGATAGATAGGAGGAAGTTTGCAATAATTCTTCAAAATGAGGACGGGGCAAAATATCCAGTTGCGTATCTTCTGTTGTTTGAGCCACCGTTTGATGGGGAGAACCTGTTAAAAATGCAAATTGACCGAATACATCGTTATCCGAAAGATGTTTTAAAGGTTGAAAGTCAGCTTGGGGATCTAATAACTTAACTTGTCCTTTTCTAATAATATAAAGACTTTCACTGGGATCTTCTTGTTGATAAATAGTTGTCCCTTTCGGATAATCAGCAACCAGCATTTTTTGTGCCAATTGTTGTCGAAAAGAACGAGGAGACTCATAAAAAAGGTCAATTCGCTTCAGACTCAAAAGTCGTTGTTGAAAGCGGCGAGAGTCTTGTTGGGTTAAATAAGAAAGGGTTGTGGAAGGTTTTCTCAAAAATCCTCCAGAATTGTTTACCAATTGATTAACAATGGTATAGAATAAACTGCCCATTATCGAGCCAATCACTAATTCAAAAATATGCCCTTTTTCCGTGGCACTTCCCACTAAATCAATCACTAAGGCTGCTAATAAAGCTCCACCCCCAAACGCAGTCAGAAATGAGATCATCCGAGAAACTGGAGTCCAAAACAACGCAGTAATTGAACCTAGAGGCATGGAACAAGCACTGATTATTCCGTAGAGAAAGGCATTCAAAATTGGGGAATTTGACATAATTATTAACGACAGAAAAACATGGGGAAGATTAAGCTAATACGCATTTAAAATGTGTATTAGCAAGGCAAAAGGCAATGGTTCGACAAGCGGTTATCGAGCGGAGTCGAGACTTGTACTGAGCTTGGTCGAAGTATGCACCAACCAAGCAAAAAGCTTTCATGAAAGAGGGTTGTAGCTGTTTCCTTCAATTTAACAAATAAGCAGTTTAAATGCACAACAGCTTATTCCCCCATTCACTACTTTACTAGACTGATGCAAATGTGAAAATTAGCCCCCAAATCATTCGCTTTTCTTTGAAAGTCGGAGAAAAAAATAAAGCGACTTTTCGAGATACCTTGCTTAACGATTGAAGGAATATGGAACCCTATTATAAAGCAGTAGTTAAAGCACTCATTTAATCCCGGAGATGTCTTACCTATTGTCATAGATAAGCTGTTAAGCATTCAATTTTCTAGAACAATCTAAGCCAGTAAAGGGTTTCAGACTTCAAAATACGCGGTTTAAATTCTTAACAGCTTATCCTACCAATAGGTATTTTAGATCCCTAAAAAATTACTCAGACTTGCGTTTTTTCCCTCCCCAAAAACCGCCCATACCTACCGCAATAATTCCTAAAACGGTTGAAGATTCAGGCACAGTCACAGCGGCATATTGAATACTGCCAAAACCGTCATCATTAGTTCCAATATAAGAAAAAGTAGCTACAGTATTACCAAAAGCAGGAATTAAAGAGACTTCTGGAGAGGAACTAGACACAGTAAAATTCAAACCAAGAAAGTTACCGTCTAAAAATTCTACAGTAGGACTATCAGGATAAGAATCATCATCAACAGCCGTAAAAATTGAACCGAAAAAGCTCAAATTTACTTCAGATATCCCTAACGTTTCAAAACCTGAACCCGTTAATAATGAGTCATCATAGCTAAAAGTTCCAGAAAAAGTTTGTCCTGTCAATAAACCATTTTCTATCGTTCCTGATAGATTGTAATTTACAGTCGCCGCTTGAGCAGGGTTAATTTGCTGAACTGCAAGACTTAAAACTAAACCAGAAGTAATAACAGCCGCGTTTTGCCAAGAATTAATCATTTTGTCCTCTTTACATTAGATTGTCCGAAAATGTTAGTAAGTAGTCACACAAAATTAATTACCTATCACAGAGGTCTGAAAGCCTTGCTACGCAAGGATCGCTATGTGTAATTAATTTTGCCTAGGTACTTATTGAAAGGTGTGCGTTTTATGAGTCGCACCCCTCAATTTAGAAGTAGGGGCGCAAGGCCTTGCGCCCCAATATGAGTCAGGAAACTAAGCAAAGACAAAATTAGCTTGAGTCAAGGTAGAAGCATTAACTCCATTGAGAATGGCTACATCTTGCCCAAACGCTTCAATAATGGTATTCGCACCCGCTTGACGATAATCCCAATTCGTACCGCGAGAACCAAAACTTAAGCTAGTAGCCAAGAAACCAATTAAATCCCCTTGATTTGCTTTGTAATCAGCGATAATATTGGGATTTGCGGGTAAGAGAGCATCATTTTCCGTAATCCAGAATTGATCCTTACCTGCACCCCCGGTAACGATGTTATTACCACCAGCAGAACCCAGGAATAGTAAGTCATCCCCTGCACCCGTATCAATACGGTTATTCGTGCCAGCGTAAACGGTATCATTACCCGAAACAGTACGAATATTGTTGCCACCGACGGCAAAGCGAACATCTACCGTGTCATTGCCACTTCCTGTATTGAGAATTTGGTTATTGCCGATAAATTGTTTGCCATCACGCAAAGCCGCATTAAAGGTATCATCACCAGACGTTCCATTGACGGTTGTAGGCAAGGCTGTAATACCGTCGAGAACCGTATCTTGACGGAAACCGAGGCTTTGAATCCGTTGATCTTCTGATTGGAGAGTATCAACTTGGGCAAAGGGCTGTTGTTCGTTATTATTGTTGTAAGAAGCCGAAAGATACTCAGCAAAAGCATCTTGTATCCGTCCGGCCCTGAGATTGGCGTTACCCAGAGAATCGGGTTCTGTATAGTTAGTGAGGTTAACTACATTTTGGAGGACAACGGGATAACTATCACCCCCATTAGCCAAGAAAGCTTGAGTAACTACGCTAAACGTGGTATTAGAAGCAACTACTAACTCCCCATTTTTCACAATGATTTGCACACTATTACCCGTTTCATCCGCTAAAGCTAGACTGCGAATGCGACTACCAGCAGAGGCAGTGGGGTCATAACTAAAGTTAAATCCGCTAATTTGACCAAAACGACCATTCCCCGTTTCAACGGAAGAAATCATGTGTTCAGCCAGTTGGAGGAATCCGGTAGCGTTGACTGTACCGACAACGATATCGCCGTCAAACCTTAAGGAGTTGGCAATATCGAGTTGGGAGACATCCCCTTCCTCTTTCTCCACTTCCTCGTTAGCTTGAGGAGGCAGGGGAATTATTTCTCCCGACTCTCCGATTCCAAACCGTCCAATCTGATCCCGAATTGAGCCTCCATTGGTGAAGGAGATATCAATTTTGTTAAAGCCTTGAAGCAGGTTATGCTGATTCAAATAGGCTTCAGCGTAGAAATCTTGAGCATCAGCCGTCAAGTTACCTAAGTTAGTTTCCTGGGTGCGTACATCTCCCCTGACACCATTAAGGAAAACGTCTGTTTGACCGAAAATAGTGCCATCTAGGATGTTAACGAAGGATTCCACCCCATCAACAATATTGACTATATCGGGATCAGCTTTAGCTTTAACTTGGTCAAGGGTAGTAATATCTTCAGCATAGAGGCGATCAACTCCGGCGATATCGGTAGCATAGGGGCCGCTATCATCTCCAATGTTAATGACTACGCCTTGATCATCAAAAGTCACGACTAATTGATTCAAATAGCGATAATTCGCGGCTGAATTGACGTAAATAACCTTGTTATCTCCCTCTCCGTACACTTGGGGAAAGGGTTGAAGCAACTGTCCGTTATTTTGTTGGGTTTCATCTTCCCGTAAGGGGGGAACTCCCGTACTCGAAGACATCTGTTGGTGAGAACCACCCCCAAAAAGCAGATCGACTTCTAGCCCAAGAGTCGCCATTTTTTGGGCTAAAGCTATCTCAATGGCGGATTCTTGCAGGTGGGTCATCAAAATAATTTTATTGATACCTGCGTTGATTAAATTTTGAACTTCGGGGGTAATATTGGCAATAATCGAGTCAACTTGAACATCAATGGAAGTCGTCCCAGTAATCAAGTTACCGTTAGCATCTTTGGTGGTTACTTGTATTAGTCCGGTATCAGCGATAGATTTGAGATAGGGGGTGACAATGCCGATAATTCCTACTTTTTCGCCGTTATAGTCTTTAATCACACTACCAGTTAAGGTATTGGGTAAAGGCGCACCCCCATTAGCTACCACAGTTAAGCCGTTAGGAAGGGTAGCATTGCTATAATCAAGATTATTGGCTAAATAGGGGAATGCGGCTCCAGGATAGCCTCCTGCACCGATACCAACACCGCCATTCTGCCCATTAACCCAATTAGGATTAGGGGCTAAAAGATTGAGGAAAGAACCCGCACCACCACTAAATTCATGGTTGCCCACAGATGCCACATCCCAGCCTAATTCATTATTAATCAGGATGTCGGCAATGCCTCCTTGATCTGCCTGTGGATTACCCGTTATGGCATTATCGTAAATATCGCGGCTGGCATTAAAGAAGGGACTAGAAATGTAGACATCCCCCGTCGTTAATTTCAAGGTATTGTCATACTGGCCATCCAAAGCATTCATTACCGCCGAAAATCCCAGGATATCCTGAAAAGCTGGAATACCTGCTTCTTGATCCGATGTTTGCAGAATTTGCAGAGTAAAGGTTGGTAAGTCTAAGGATGCGACTAGAGGTTCGTGATCGGCAGGTTGATCAGCAAAATCAACGTTGACGTGAACGATGTCATACTGGACATTATTGGCAAGATTATTAGTTACCAAAACGTGGTCTAACGCTTGGGAGTTGCCTTGAAAGTTGAAGGTAGCGCGATCCCTGATATCCAGGGTTTGAGAAAGATTAGTTAAGACCCCACCACTGAGGATTTGTTGGTACTGTTCAAAATCAAAGCCGTTAAGATCCCCTAAAACTACTATCTTAGCGTTGGGATTTGTTGCCAAAATTTGGTTAATATCGCCATTGAGAACCGTAGCTTGAGCCGTGCGTTCTGTATCGCCGCCAATAATGGGAGGTTGAGTATCGCCAAATAAAGGTGTACCGCGCCCTCCTCTGGAAGTCAAGTGATTATTAATCACCGTCACGTCTTGTCCGTTAAACTCAAAGGTAGCCACTAGAGACTTGCGACTTGCGGTAAAAGCACCATCATCATCAGGCGTAGCGTTGGGGTCAGTGATGCGTCTCAGGGAATCTTCTACAAAGCTGACGCGATCAGGGTTATAGAGATAGCCAACTCGAATATTAGAACCCGGTGCGCCTCCATCTCGATTATTGATCGGATCAATATTTAAGAACTCGTAAATGGGGCCACCCGCAAGCGCGATCGCATCGATTAAGCCTTGATAGGTTTGGTCAGCCGCCACTATACCATCATTGATGGGGCCACTGTTGTCTTGAATTTCCTGAAGTCCTATAATATCAGGAGCTTTCAAATTATTGATAATTTGCCCTGCGAGTACGTTAAACCTGGCCCCCGCAGTAGGATTGAGGTTTTCCACGTTATAACTAGCGATCGTTAGCTTATCTGCTGTACCAACTATATCAGTCACTTCCCGTTGCAATCCGCCAGAAGTAGCATTAAATGGTTGGGTTGCCAAAACTTCATAGTTACCAAAGGCGTAACTTATTACCCCTGTTACATCCCCCAAGGAATCGCCTACATTAACTTGTGGTGCAGTGTTGCCACTTATAAAACGCAGAAGTCCATCATCAAGTTGAATCCGTTCGGGGTTAAAATCATCAGGAGTAATACCAAGACCACCGCGACTGTTGATCCCCGTTACATCGGCTCCTTGATTGGATACTACCCAAATTTCTGAATTACTACTAAAATTACTTGTTGGACCGACTGTTAAAGCACCTTGTACCGTTACCAGCATTCCTTCTAGGCTTTCATAGAAACCAATGCCGCTATCTAAGGGGATTTCGGGAAAGTCGGCTGAAGCGATGATTTCGGTGGGAGGTATCAGACCTCCTGCTCCTATTATGGTTGCGGTGGGTAACGCATTGCCTGAACTTACGACTTCGATTGTGTCATTAATTGTACTGGGGGCATTAATCTGAGTAATAGTGAGATTATTGGTGGTAGCACCGCCAGATTGAAATTCTGATACTGTTCCACTGACATTAACAGAGTCACCAACCTGGATATTACTGATGTCTCTTGATCCCGTAAAGACGAAGATACCTTCAGAAGTTGCTAGATTGTTATCAGGGTTAGGATCTTGGAGATAAAAGCCATTTCTGGCAATTACTGTGACGATTCCAGGTATATTAGTCACCAGCATACCTTCTAGGGGGGATCTCAAACCTGTTCCCTGAATATCATGGATGCTAAGTTCTGAAAGCGTTACATTTGCTCTATCGAAATCAATGTAATTAGGTGGTTCAAGTTGAAGGGTATTAGTCGTCATTGTTGGTTTTATCTTTAAATACTAGAAAAGATGCTCTTTGTTTTAAGTCCTGTCTATTTTATAGTCCATAATTCCATAATTAAGGTTAAGTGGAGGTAATTTTTTCTTTATCAAAGTTTAAAGTAAGTTTAATTTAAACCAATTTGATTATTTACAAAGTGCTATGGATAATGCTTTCAGAGTTTTGTCCTAACCAACTCTTTTTTTGCTATAGAACAAGCACTGGCGAATCCCATGAAAAAAGCACTCCAGAGAATAGAATCATCCATAACGGCTTTATAGTTTTAGGAGTTTCGTATTGACAGAAAACGATCAATATGATTTTGGTAAAAATAGTTTTTATTTAATGCGTATTTTCGCCAATCGGCGATCGCTATTAAGCTATATGGCGATCAACTGAGATCTTGAACCTAGTTTAAAATCCCCGACTTTTTGCGAAATATTAACGAGCTTATCAGGGTTTTAGGCTTTAAAAGTCGGGGATTTGTGGTTTTCCAATCATGGTGCAAGATCTGAGATCAAGGTAACAGTTCAAACAACGAAAATGTGTAGTCTAATCACAGTAAAGATGTGCGATTAAAAACTCCTAGTTTTATGATTTCTGAAGCAACATCTTAAAGGCTTTTTAGTTTATCTTGCTTGAAGGTTTCGATAATAGGGAGGAGAACTGCAGCAACAATTCCTGCAGCCAAACCATTATTGTATAAGTTCAAACCTCCGTGCAGGACTATTACATTTCTTACTACTGATGAATGGATAAATCCAGCCACAAGTCCCCACATCCAGCCGTACTTTCCTGCTATGGGGGCTAAAGTTGTGCCAAATAAAGCAGCTAATAACATTGAGGGGTCATTAATGTTTCCTTCTTTACCTAAAGCCCCTAAACATATTCCTATCATTATAGGTACGATATTTTTGGGGTGCTTACCAAAGGCAGAAAAACCGACGACCGTCAAAATTCCTCCCATAGTTGGCCCATTGAGATCTCCACCAATCAGTAATATATACAAGGTGACAATGCAACCATTAATCCCCATATTAATTAAGGAAGCACCAAACCCTTGCAGAAGGACAAAATCTGTAATGAGTTGACCAGAATATTCCCAAATGTTTTTAAGTTTTAGCCAAGGTTTTTTCTCCAAATAAATTCCAGTAATAATCATGGAAGAAAACATTAAAAATAGATAAAAGCCGAAAATTTTGTTGTTTCCTCTTGTCCAGATCATTTGCGGTTCTGGTATAATCCCATAAGAATTTAATAAGGATACAACTATCGTTCCTACAATTCCCGCAGTAAATCCCATGTTGTATAAATTAAACCCTTGATGGACTTTTAATAAATTGGCTGAGACAGGACACAAAATAAAACCGATAACTAGACTAATCGTAATAGCTAATGGAACTCTTATCCATATAGAAGCTGTTGTACTAAATAAAATTTCTGTTGTGATTGGAGCAAGAGCCGTACCAAAAAAAGCGGGGTAAATTAGATCTTTAAAGCTTTTTTTTTGAACCTTAATGTATAAAAAGACTCCGATAATAATAAACCATATATTAAAGAGATTTTTTCCAAAAAGAGAACATCCAGCAACAGTAAATAGACAAGCAATTGAAACACCATTAATTTGAAGTTTTAAATTATAAAATATCAAAAGAACAATTAATGTTAGAAGACCTGAGTTTACTAACGCTGCTCCTATCCCACCAACGCCCATATAATCGGTGATAAGTGTATCAGGTGAGGTGATGATTTTCTCAATTCCCCAAAATATTTCCGTTGGTGTATTCACCAAAAAACCAAACAGAATCAATGAGCAAAAATATAGGGCTAAAATTAAATATCTGCCATTGTCTGATAGTTCTTTGTTGTGTTTAACCTGTGGATAGTGCATAGAAAAAATACTTGCTGTAGTTCCAATTTATAATAAGTAGGAGTTCGCATTGACAAAAAATGATCAATATGCTGTTGGTGTTTATTTACGGCATATTTTCCCCAATCGGCGATCGCCATTAAGCTATCTGGCGATCGCGGTAACAGTTCAAACAACGAAAATGCGTGGCTTGATAATAGTAAAGATGTACGACGCAAAACGCCTAGTTTTTATTGTCCCCAGGGCAATCGCATTTAATTGTTGAAAGACAGTTAGGGTAAATAGTTCCGCGATCTCTGTAGGCGATCGCTTGATACTCAAAATCCTTACCAGATCGGGGGTCTGAAATTTTAATGCGATTGCTCTGTCATTGTCCCTGAAGTAAGATCGAAAGTCCTAATAGAATCAGGGGAATCACAAAAAACACACCGACGAGGTACACCAAAGCAATGAGTTTGTTCTCGCTTGCGGCAGTTGCTAATCGTTCTGCCCCAATCACAGGTAAGGGGCGCAAGAAGGGAAGGCCAAAAACCAGCAAAACTCCTAACAGGTTGAAGAACAAATGCACCTTCGCAATTTCTAAAGCTGGTAACGCCCTTTCCCCAGTGACAGACGTAGCGGCAAGCAGGGAAGTTACCGTTGTCCCAATATTAGCACCGAGGGTAAACGGATAAATGACATTGAGTCCAAACACGCCCGAACCAGCAAGCGGAATCATCAAACTGGTGGTTACTGAAGAAGATTGCACCAGGATGGTGATAAATATACCCGCCAAAATTCCGGCGATCGGTCCTTTGCCTAAAGCGGTGTGAAGGATATCTTTGGCTCGACCTACCATCAATTGCTTGAGCAATTTACCCATCAGGTACACCGAGAGAAAAATTAAGCTAGTGCCAATGATAATCTGCAAAATACCGTTGAAGGGTTCGGGTAGAAAACCTGTGGCACTCCGAATTAAGTCACGGGCAGGTCGAACCATAGCACCAACTAAGTCAAATTCGTCGACGCTCCAATCGCGATCACCTAAAAAGAAGCCAGCAGAAGCTGTGCTGAGGCTTTCGAGAGGATGAAATAAGATCTCTAGTGGGAAGAAAATCAACGTTGCAATGAGATTGAATAAATCCAGAACAGTTGATGCGGCAAAGGCTTTTTTGAATTCTTCCTTGCTGCCTACATAGCTTAAGCTGACAATGCCATTGGTAATAGAGGTTCCAATATTAGAACCCATAATCATTGGAATGGCGATCCGGACGGGTAAACCGCCTGCGACTAAACCCACAATAATCGACGTTGTGGTACTAGAGGACTGAACTAATGAAGTTGAAATAATCCCCACGACGAGTCCGACAAATGGGTTGTTGGCAAAGGCAAAAAGCTGTTCTGCTTCATCGCCAACGGCTGCTCTAAAGCCTCTGCTAATGACTCCAACGCCGAGGATCAGTATGTAAACTAACACCAAAACCAGTAGCCAAAGGAAAAACGTTTTTCTTCTGCTAGTCGCTTCAGGTAAAGAAGACTCAGCCGGATGTGTATTCATAAAGAACCTCGTGATTGCTTGCCGAAAATATGTATATAGAAGAATTCGAGTAAATTTACCGAAAATTTGGGTTTAAAGCCTCCCCCTTTTAGGGGGACTTTGTACTATGGTATTAGAGTCTTCAGGTTAAAATTGCCTATTTTAGCTGACTATCAATCAAAAGTATTACATCATTAGGTTAAGAGAATTTTATTTTTAGATTCAGGGTATGTTATTTTTAGGTTAAGAAAATTCCATTCTGGCATTGCCTTTTTCGGGGAAAGGTTATCCTCCCTTTCCCTTTTTTTTTGACAAAACTTCATTTTTTCTTGGTAAATCTTTTGAACGGTTTCAAGATACCTCAATTAATTATCCAGCCCACTTATTACGCCATTTTACCATTCCACTTTCGGACAATATCCAGCGACGACAGGGTAAGTTTTCTCGCAGAGGAAGCCTGGATGGGCGAATGACAGCATATTTATAGGCAATCGCTTTACCCGCACTTTCATTAAAAGGAATTTCTCCAAACCAAGTATTTTGATTAATGTATTCAAGGGGATAAGCTTTGTCTATCTCCCAATTACCCAGTTCTGGACAATCTCCTGTGACCACGACGGTTTCTCCAAGATTAGTTTGAACGCCATTGAGTTGCACTCGCACCACCATTTGCCCCGTGACAATTTCTCCTTCATGACTTAAAACGATTACTTCATCAGGGGAAAGATTAAGACCAAAAATGCGTCCACCAGATACAGAAATGGAGCGTTCTGTTATCACACAAGTATAGTTCGCATCGGGTAATTCCGTATTGTCAATATCGATGGTGGTTGCTTCTCCTTTATTCATGATCACTAAACAGCGAGAATCACGATAACGGCGTAGATAAGCATAGATATTATCGGAAAGATACTTTTGTTCTTGGCTACCCAGTGAAATTGCTGGATTTTTTCGTCTTAACTTTGATAATTTTCCGATTGTTTGATATAAATCCGTATCGGTATTCCACTCAGACATCATGGGACGATTATAGGGATCATTGCCTCCGTTGGTGTCATTATGTAAATATTGCTCTGTGCCATAGTAAAGACAAGGGATACCTCGACAGGTTAGGATCACAGCAACGGCTAACCTTAATTTATTCCCGTTGTCATTTAAGCTCAAAAAACGGGACATATCATGATTATCAAAAAAAGTGATTAATTCTGTCGCGCTATTGTAGTAGTGATCACAATCAAAAATCCCTTGAAGACGATGAAAACCACCGGATTGATTTTGAGCGATCGCTTCTCGGATAGCGTAGCATAAACCAAAGTCAACAATGGACATTCCTGTATCATTAACAAATTGAGGGGAACGACCATCATTAGGGTTTCCAAATCCCCATTCTCCAAAAGTGAACAGATCCGGCTTATGGGTTTTAAGATCTGTGAGAAATTCCTGCCAAAACCAGACAGGCATATGCTTAACGGTATCAATACGCAGGGCATTTACTCCCTTGTCTAACCATTGTTTAATAGCTGTCTTGATATAGTGGCGATAATCGGCATTATTTTCGTTAAAAGTAGCTAATCCTAACATTTCGTAGTACAACAACTGGTGTTCATCATTCCAATCACTGATACTCGGATTATGATAATACCAATCGTTGCGATCATCATGATAATCAGCAATTAGTTGACCATCATCATAAAGTTTGCCTTTTTGTCCGTTGATGTCAGGGCTACTATGATTACAAACAATATCTAAAATCAGCTTCATCCCTCGTTTCTGCATTTCTGCCACTAAACGATCAAAAACCGTCTCTTGATAAAGGGAATTAGGTTCCCCTTTGCCAATAAAACGAGGATTGATTCGTTTAAAATCTTTTGTCCAATAACCGTGCATGGCAGCACTTTCAGCCATTTCCTCCACCTGTTCAAAGAGAGGAGATAACCAAATCGCCGTTATCCCCAACTCTTTGAGATAATCTAATTTTTTGATTACTCCTTCTAAATCTCCGCCCCAATATTTTCCCCAATGTTGCCGTGAAAGATCGTATAGTTTGGGGTTGGGACCTTCATCATTGTTAGAGTCTCCGTCAAAAAAACGATCTACCACAATGAAGTAGATCGTTTCTTGCCGAAATTCAAGAGAACGAGTGAAGAAAAACTCAAAGTCCGCTTTTTTATCTGATTCAGGTTTGGGGCTGTCAAAACCCTTTGAGGCTTGTTGGGCGATAGTAGTAGGTAGAGAAACCATGAGTGAAATTTTTCCTTACAAGATTTAGTAAAAAATGCTCGAAAGAAGTAATTCCTAGAGAAGCCCACGTTGAAATCTTTGATTCAACGATGGGAGTATATCACTTCTTGAACTCATTAGACATCTCCATAAATTAACCTCAAACCCTTGTAGCATCGGGGCGGAATCTGGGCTTTTGGAGATGCCTATTGTCCCTTTAAAATGTCTTTCAGGCTTAGTCTATCATTAAAGTTTTCTTGAAAAATTAACAAAAGATGAAGCTAAGTTTATGATTCGATTATTTATTTTTTCTTAAGAAACCAGTCAGTTCAAAATGGACACAAACTAAGGCAAAATGAAAAGTTATTAACCAAGATTCGTTATTAACTTGGTAATTATAAGGAGAAGATTATGGTTCAGGCACCCTCCCAAACAACAATGTCAACAGAAAACCCCCTATCTCCCGAAGAATTGCGTAAAATTCACGCTTATTGGCGTGCTTGTAATTATCTCGCCGTTGGGATGATTTATTTACGGGATAATCCTTTACTTAAAGAACCCTTAAAAGAAGAACAGGTTAAAAACCGTTTATTAGGTCATTGGGGATCAAGTCCTGGTCTAAGTTTTATCTATATTCACCTTAACCGACTGATCAAAAAATACGATTTAGATACTGTTTATATGGCCGGCCCTGGCCATGGTGCGCCTGGAATTTTAGGCCCTGTTTATCTAGAAGGAACCTATTCGGAAGTTTACCCCGAAAAAAGCGAAGATGAAGAAGGAATGAAAGCCTTTTTTAAACAGTTTTCCTTCCCCGGTGGTATCGGTAGTCATTGCACCCCAGAAACCCCCGGTTCTATTCATGAAGGAGGAGAATTAGGCTATAGTTTATCCCATGCTTACGGTTCTGTGTTAGATAACCCTGATCTCATTACCGTTGCGGTAGTGGGAGACGGAGAAGCTGAAACCGGCCCCTTAGCAACGGCTTGGCATTCTAACAAATTTATCAATCCTATCCGAGATGGGGCAGTTTTACCGATTTTGCACCTAAATGGTTATAAAATTGCTAATCCCACCATCTTAGCCCGTATTAGTCACGAAGAATTAGAATATCTCTTTAAAGGGTATGGTTATAAACCCTATTTTGTGGAAGGATCTGATCCCGAAATTATGCACCAGAAGATGGCTGCAACCCTCGAAACAGTCGTTTTAGAGATTAAACAGATTCAAAACGAGGCCCGTCTTAGTGGGGTGGCTGAACGTCCCATGTGGCCCATGATTGTGTTACGCTCTCCTAAAGGGTGGACTGGCCCCGCCTTCGTAGATGGGAAAAAGACTGAAGATTTTTGGCGATCGCACCAAGTCCCCTTATCAGGAATGCACGGCAACCCTGCACACATCAAGATATTAGAAGACTGGTTAAAAAGCTACAAAGCGGAAGAACTTTTTGACGCGACAGGTAAACTGTTACCAGAGTTAAAAGACTTGGCCCCCACGGGAAACCGTCGCATGAGTGCCAACCCTCACGCTAATGGGGGAGTTTTGCGAAAAGACCTAAAAATGCCTGATTTTCGGGAATACGGCGTAGAAGTGGACAAACCTGGTGCGGTAGAAGCAGAAAATACAAAGCCATTAGGGATCTTTTTGCGGGATGTCATGGCTAATAATATGAACAGTTTCCGCGTATTTGGCCCAGATGAAACCGCTTCTAACCGTTTAGATGCGATCTATGAAGTCAGCAAAAAAGTGTGGATGGCTGATATCTTAGAAGAGGATGCAGACGGCACAGAAATCACCAGAGATGGTCGGGTGATGGAAATGTTAAGTGAACATACCTTACAAGGCTGGTTAGAAGGGTATTTATTAACAGGTCGTCATGGATTTTTCCACACCTATGAAGCCTTTGCCCATGTGGTAGATTCTATGTTTAACCAACACGCCAAATGGTTAGATATTTGTAAGCATGAAGTGCCTTGGCGTGCGTCTGTTTCTTCTTTAAATATTCTACTTTCTTCGACAGTTTGGCGACAAGATCATAACGGGTTTTCCCATCAAGATCCTGGTTATGTTGACTTAGTAACTAATAAGAGTGCAGAAGTTGTTCGGGTTTATTTTCCCCCTGATGCTAACTGTTTATTATCCGTAGCCAATCACTGTTTAAAAAGCAAAGATTACGTCAATGTAATTGTTGCAGATAAACAGAAACATCTCCAATTTTTAAACATGGAAGATGCCGTTAAACACTGCACAAAAGGCATTGGAATTTGGGAATGGGCCAGTAATGATGACTGTGGCAAAGAACCGGATCATCCTGATGTAGTTATGGCTTGTTGTGGAGATGTAGCGACTCAAGAATCTTTAGCCGCGACTGCTATTTTACGGGAAGAATTCCCTCAATTAAAAGTCCGGTTTATTAATGTGGTAGACTTGTTTAAACTGCAATCAGAATCAGAACACCCTCACGGATTATCTGACCGAGATTTTGATACATTGTTTACCCCCGATAAGCCGATTATTTTCAATTATCATGGCTATCCTTGGTTAATTCATAAGTTAACCTATCATCGGACTAATCATGATAATCTCCATGTACGGGGTTATAAAGAAAAGGGTAATATTAATACACCCTTAGAGTTGGCAATGAACAACCAAATTGATCGATTTAACTTGGTTTTGGATGTGATTGATCGGGTGCCAAAATTAGGATCTGCTGCTGCTTATGTTCAACAACGCATGAAGAATGAGATGATTGAACATCGGGCTTATGCTTACGAAAATGGCATTGATAAGCCAGAAATTACTGACTGGAAATGGCCGTTTTAGTTTCAGCTAACTTTATTAGGGCTTAAGTTTTATTTAAGTCCTAATAAAACTCCTGGGATGAGCCTTGCCCACCTTTCTTAAGTATCAATCAGAGAACAGCAATTCTCATTTTAAGATTTCATGACATTGAAATCCTTACATAAAGAGGGGTTGACAATTCGTAACAAATCTAGTGATCGCTGAAACGGCGCAAACTCGTTTCAAAATGAGAATTGCTGATCAGAGAAACAGACAACGGAAATTCACTAAATGTTCTTTATTTTCCAATTCTCAATTATTGGGAAATTCCTCATCTAATGCAAGTAATAAAGAGGCATTTAGAGAAGCTATCATCTGTTTTTTGACAACTCTCGCCCAATGATCAAAATCAAAATCTTCTTCAAGGGGATCTAATGACTTCAACGGCGACTGTTTACTTTGTTCCTGTGGTAAAGACGGCAAAAATAAAGTTGCTGTCTTATTTTGAAGATTTTCCATTAAAGTTGCCTCTTAAGAGAAGTTGGGTTATCAAGGACAGAAAACTGTAGCAATTGTTACATTTTACCATGCACAATGATCATAGCCCTTTCCGTTTTTCAGAGAGGTTAAAAATTGATTAACTTTTGATTTAAAAAACATTAAGTTTCAATTTAAAAATTGATTAACTTCTAATTAAAAAAACATTAAGTTTCAATTTAAAAATCACTGGACTAACAAGGACAGAAATCACGATTTTTTGGAAGAAAAAACAGCCCAGAAAAGGGATCAAAAAAATGCTTTTTTTTCTCTTTAACCAAGGTTAACATAAAGTTAATCTTTTCTTTCTTTTGTCTAGAATTATTGAACATTTAGAATACTTAAGATTATGAAAAAAAAATTTCTGTTTAGACAAAATAGCTTACACTGAGAACATCTTGGCTTAAAAAGAAGGATCAAGTCAGCGAGGAATATGATTAACACAACACCCGTTCAAATCGAAGATGATCGTACCGGTTTAGAGATTTCTACCTTACGACGTGCCTTATTAGATAACCTTTTGTATATTCAAGGTAAATTTCCTGAAATTGCCAGCAAGAATGATTTTTACATGGCCTTAGCTTATACGGTAAGAGATCGTCTTTTACAACGTTGGTTAAACACGATTCAAACCGCTATGAAAAAAGAAGTCAAAAAGGTTTGTTATCTATCTGCTGAATTTTTAGTTGGCCCTCATTTAGAAAACAATTTAATCAATTTAGGCATTGCCGAACAAGTGAGACAAGCCATCACAGAATCGGGTCTAAACATCAAAGAATTGATTGAAACCGAAGAAGAACCCGGTTTAGGGAATGGTGGATTAGGCCGTTTAGCCGCTTGTTATATGGACTCTTTATCAACCTTAGAAGTCCCTGCTATTGGTTATGGAATTCGCTATGAATTTGGCATTTTTGATCAAGAAATTCGGGACGGTTGGCAAGTAGAAATTACGGATAAATGGTTAGCCTATGGAAACCCTTGGGAAATTGCCCGTCCAGAAGCTTCCGTTGCGGTTAATTTTGGGGGTCAGACAGAACCTTATACTGATGATCAAGGGTGTTATCGTGTGCGTTGGGTTCCTGGATATGTAGTTAAAGGAATTCCCTATGATACACCCATTGTTGGCTATAAAGTAAATACGGTCAATACGTTACGATTATGGCGTTCCGAAGCTTGTGAATCTTTTGATTTTCAACGCTTTAATGTAGGAGACTATTATGGGGCAGTAGATAGTAAAGTTCACTCAGAAAATATTAGTAAAGTTCTTTACCCAAATGATGAACCCATTCAAGGCAAAGAATTACGATTACAACAACAATATTTCTTCGTTTCTTGTTCTCTTCAAGATATGATTAGGATTCATCTTAATGATAATCCTAATTTAGATAATTTCCAGGAACAATGGGCAGTCCAACTCAATGATACTCATCCTTCTATTGGGGTAGCTGAGTTAATGCGTTTATTGGTGGATGTTTATCATTATGAATGGGAAAAAGCTTGGAGTATTACACAAAATACTTTTGGTTATACCAATCATACATTATTACCTGAAGCTTTAGAAAAATGGTCCCTCGCTCTTTTTGGTAATTTGTTACCTCGTCTTTTAGAAATTATCTATGAAATTAATCAGCGTTTCTTAGAGCGAGTTCGTATTAAATTCCCCAATGATGATTACAAACTTTCTAGCCTTTCTATTATTGATGAAAGTGGGGATAAATATGTGAGAATGGCTAACTTAGCTTGTGTAGGTTCCCATCATATTAATGGGGTAGCTGAGTTACATTCAAAGTTGCTCAAAGAAACAGTTTTACATGACTTTTATCAACTATTTCCCGAAAAATTTACCAATGTTACTAATGGCGTAACCCCTCGTCGTTGGATTGTTCAAAGTAACCCCCGATTGACTGAATTAATTAACTCAAAAATTGGGGAGAATTGGATTAAGAATTTACAGGAATTACGCTATTTAGAAGGTTGTGCTGATGATGGCGGTTTTCGTTGGGCGTGGCGGGAAGTTAAACAGGCAATTAAGCAAGATTTAGCCAATTATATTCATCAAAAATTGGGCATAATTGTTAACCCTGCTTCCTTATTTGATGTGCAAGTTAAGCGCATTCATGAATATAAACGGCAGCATCTTAATGTGTTACACATTATCACCCTTTATAATCGTCTCAAACAAAATCCCAGTTTAGATATTCCACCCCGTACCTTTATTTTTGGTGGAAAAGCTGCCCCTGGTTATTTCATGGCCAAGCGAATTATTAAGTTAATTACAGCAGTGGGAGATGTGGTAAATAATGATCCCGATATCGGTGATCGCTTGAAGGTTATTTTCTTGCCAGATTATAATGTAACCTTTGGTCAAAGGGTTTATCCTGCGGCGGATTTATCGGAACAAATTTCTACTGCAGGTAAGGAAGCATCAGGCACAGGAAACATGAAGTTTTCCCTCAATGGTGCCTTAACTATCGGTACTTTAGATGGGGCTAATGTAGAAATTCTTCAAGAAGTTGGAGAAGAAAATTTCTTCTTATTTGGGTTAACAACCCCACAGGTTTTAGAAACTAAAGCCCAAGGTTATTATCCTCGCGGTTATTATGACTCCAATCCTGAACTTAAAGGGGTTTTAGACTTAATTAGTTCTGGTTTCTTTTCTCGTGGTGATACAGAATTATTTAAGCCCATTGTCGATAATTTACTCTACGATGATCCCTATCTTTTGTTAGCTGACTATCAATCTTATGTTGAATGTCAAGAAAAGGTATCTCAAGCTTACAAAGATCCTGAATATTGGAGTCGGATGTCCATTTTAAATGTGGCACGGATGGGTAAATTTTCCAGCGATCGCTCGATTCAAGAATATTGTGAAGGCATTTGGAATGCCAAAGCTGTTTCCGTTGAATTGAAAAATTATGTGCAAGCTGAAGCCAAATTAAATCTCAATAATGGGTTTTAAATGTTATCATAAAATGGAAGCTTAGTCTTCCATTTTATGATAAAAACTCTCATTGAAATAAGGATTTATTTAGCCAAAAATATCCTTTAAATGGGGAGCATCCCCATTTTGCACGTTTACCTTTGAAGGGGGGCTGAAACCCTTTTCTGTCATAACTTTGAGTTATGAGCTTACCCAAATGGGATGCTCCCTTTAAATGTCGATAAGATTGACTTTTTCTATAGCAGTTCTATGTAAATTATGAGATATAGATCTCAGCCACAGGGAATAGGAAAGAGAAAACTATGCTCAATAATTTAGGACTGCTATCTTTCATTGTTCTTACGGTCAACATTAGTTCTTGTTTAGGTGATTTATAGATGTTTGAACAAATTTTTACTCCTAATCCTGACGCAGCAAAACCTACACTAATTCGTCCCCGTAAAGGTGTAATTATTGGTCTAGGACAAGTAGGAATGGCCTGCGCTTATTCAATTTTGATTCAAGATTGTTTTGATGAATTAGTCCTGCAAGATATTGCCAAAGAAAAGGTTGAAGGAGAAGTCATGGACTTAATCCAAGGAATGCCTTTTCTTCCTCCAACTGAACTAAAAAGTGGTACAGTTGCTGATGAAGGAAAAGATGCAGATCTTGTTATTATTACGGCTGGGGCGGCTCAAAAACCAGGTGAAAGTCGCTTAGAATTAGTAGGACGCAATGTTAATATTTTTCGCAGTATTTTGGCTGATGTGGTTAAATATTGTCCCCATGCCATCTTATTAATTGTCAGTAATCCTGTGGATATTATGACTTACGTTACTTTAAAATTAACAGGATTTCCTAGTGCGCGGGTGATCGGTTCGGGAACAGTTTTAGATACAGCGAGATTACGTTCTTTGATTGGACAAAAACTCAATATTGATTCCCGTAGTGTTCATGCTTATATTATGGGAGAACATGGAGATAGTGAATTTCCTGTGTGGAGTATGGCCAATATTGGGGGAGCAAAAATCATTCCTCAAGATTGGGAAAGTCTTCCACAGCAAGATAAGGACGAATTAAATTCTATTTTTAATCAGGTCAAAAATGCGGCCTATGAAATTATTAAACTCAAAGGCTATACTTCCTATGCTATTGGGTTAGCTGTGACTGATATTGTCAAGGCCATTTTACGCTCTCAAGAACGGATTTTAACGGTGAGTACCTTAATGAATGGGTTGTACGGAATTAACGACATTTGTTTAAGTATCCCCACAGTTGTTAACGAAAGAGGTGCGCTGAAAACTGTCAATTTATCTCTCAATGAAATGGAGAAAACTCAATTGTTAAATTCGGCTCAAGTTTTACAAGGGGTGTTTGAAAAACTTAAGCTTTAATATTAAGTAGACAAAAAAAATACACAAATTCAAAAAGTCATTTTGTAGGGGCGGGTTTTTGAAACTTATTAATGCTTCTCATAAATAAGTTTCAAAAACCCGCCATTATTGTACAAAAATGTTACAATAAATTAAAACCTGCCCTGTGATTAATTTTGTTTAGGCAGTTATTAATAACCTACTTTGAACAAAAGGCCAACACCAATGAACATTAATGCAAGAATTAAAGAAATTTTTCCCCGAATTGAACACATTCCTTCCCAATTCAAATTAAAGCATCCCATTGACCAAAGGGAATACCTTGTGGATGGGAAATTGCAGAGTTGGGAGGGAGAAATGGAATCAGCTTTTTCTCCTGTTTATCTACAAACCACGGAAGGACTAATTCGTCAAAAAATTGGGCAGTTTCCGCTTTTTAATCAAGAGACTGCTCTATCGGCTTTAGAAGCGGCTGTGAAAGCTTATAATCATGGTAGGGGACAATGGCCCACCATGTCTGTGGGTCAACGCATCGAATGTCTTCAAAATTTCGCCTATCGCATGAAAGAAAAACGCCATGAAGTCGTTAATTTATTGATATGGGAAATTGCCAAATCTTACACCGATTCTTGTAAAGAATTTGACCGAACAGTTGACTATATTGAGGATACCATTGATGCTTTGAAAAACCTAGATCGTATATCTTCTCGCTTTGAAATTTCTCAAGGGGTTATCGGACAAATTCGCCGCGCTCCCTTGGGCGTTGTTCTAAGCATGGGGCCAGCTAATTATCCTTTAAATGAAACGTTTACGACTCTAATTCCCGCCTTAATTATGGGCAATACGGTAATTGTTAAAGCTCCCAGACCCGGCGTATTATTAAATTATCCTTTGTTAGAAGCGTTTAAAGACTCTTTTCCCCCAGGAGTTGTTAATACAATTTATGGCAAAGGAAGAACCATTACTCCACCTTTAATGGAATCAGGAAGGATAGATGCTTTAGCTTTTATTGGGAGTAGTCATGCCGCTAATAATCTCAAAAAACAACACCCAAAATCTCATCGTTTGCGTTCTATTTTAGGATTAGAAGCAAAAAATCCAGGCATTGTTCTGCCCCATGCTGATTTAGATTTGACAGTCAAAGAATGTATTTTAGGAACCCTTTCTTACAATGGACAGCGTTGTACTGCCATCAAAATTATCTTTGTTCATCGCGCAGTTATTGATAAGTTTTTAGAAAAGTTTACTGCCGCCGTTAGTGATTTAAAATTTGGGATGCCTTGGGAAGACAATGTTTTCTTAACTCCGATTGCTGAACCCGGCAAACCGACCTATCTTCAAGAATTGGTAGAAGATGCTAAAAATAAGGGAGCAGAAGTTATTAATGAAGGGGGCGGTATCATTAATGAAACCTTCTTTTATCCCGCTATTTTGTATCCCGTTAATGACCAAATGAAAATCTATTCTGTTGAGCAATTTGGCCCCGTTGTTCCCATTGTTCCTTTCGATGATATTGAAACTCCAATTAATTATTTAGTGAAGTCAGATTATGGTCAACAGGTAAGTATTTTTGGACAAAATTCAGAAGCGATCGCTCAATTAGTTGATCCCTTGGTTAACCAGGTTTGTCGTGTTAATATAAATAGCCAATGTCAACGGGGGCCTGATACGTTTCCCTTTACGGGAAGAAAAGATTCTGCTGAAGGAACTTTATCGGTTCATGATGCCTTACGCGCTTTTTCTATTCGTACTTTGGTGGCGGCAAAAGAGATTGATCTCAACAAACGATTAATCACTGAAATTGTCAGGGAACATCAGTCTAATTTTCTCTCCACTGATTTCATTTTGTAAACACTTGATTAACTCATCTAAGAATCTATTTACTTAGATAGGACCAAATAGGTAATTCCCTTTCTCTTGTGGATTCTGACTCCAATAGAATTCTTGTAATCGTCTCAAAATATCTTCTTTGGTGAGAAATCCATCCTCATCCTCATCCATTTGAGAAAATGCCATCGGGCTGTAAACAACGGGCAGTCCATAAATTTTAAAGAGAGTTGTCCATTCCTGTTGATCAATTTTCTGATTTTCATCTAGATCAATCACATCAAAAATGAGATTTCCTAGAGCTTTGATATCTTGTTTAAAAGCATCTTCTTCGAGCAATATTTCGTGATAAACAAACCATTCTTCTAAGTTGATGGTACTACCCGAACCATGGTGGGTAGACTCTTTAATATTATTCTTTAATCTCATCCAACGATAAGTATATTGTTCTAGAAGATTTAGTTCCTCTTGGGAACCGGACTTCCATCCCCTCAAACCCCCTAGACGACGCGCAATCGTTTCAAAACTCGATAACTTGAGAACTCCCATGTTCTCCGCATCATACATACTAAATAGTTTAGTCAGTTTCTGTTTTTGAAACGAAGTTAGCATACAAACACCCTATTCCCTGGCAATTTAGCCAATTCGATTTCACCTCTCAAATTTTAACTTAGATCAAGGGGATCTAGATATTTTGTTAATAAACTGTTCTTTGAGCTTTTCATGGAGTGGCATGGGGACTTTTACCAACTTGATGTGTGATTGCCATCGTGTTTTGAGTAAGGTGGCATTTTCTCCATGATATTGAGGGTTTAATTAAATTGGCGTTGCACCATTGATCAAGTCTTCATTTTAACCCTAGAGACTGCTTAAGATCGGGGGAAAAATTGAGAGGCGGTACGCCAACAACCAAGAGAGAATCTTTTTGAACATGGATTTCCACATCGCGCTTGCGTTGAGTAAATAATTCTCTTTCCTGAAGATGGCGATCTGTTAAAAAGTGAACAACTTGATTAGATGAACCACGAAAACCTAAATTATCATTTAATTGGGCAATATATAATCCATCAATTAAAACATCAATTTGCTGAAGTAACTGCCTAAAAATCGGCTCATTTTTAGATTGAATCTGCTTGAGAGTAAACCCAGAGTAGCAGATAATCGATAGGTTACTTTTTCGTCTGAGGTAGGTGAAAAGTTCATTTAATCCTTCAGCTTGCAGCATGGGTTCCCCTCCTGAAACTGCAATACCATCGAGGTGAGGTAGTGTTAAGATATAGTTAGCTAGTTTTTCTGGTTCAATTAACTGAGCTTGCTTCTGAGGAATCCAATCAGGAGCCACACAACCCGGACAATCAAAACAACAACCTTGCACCCAAATCGCGCAGCGTTGACCAGGTCCTAAGACGCGAGTTGAAGAGCATATTTCAGCAATATTTAACAAAGTCATAACCTAAACCTATCGGATAAATTAACACTATTTTTAATGCTAAGAATTAGGAAGAAAGTTCAATGGGACATCAACATTCTAGCCAAGGGGTTCTAATATTGGTAATTGAGGGAGAAATTCAACCAGATGCTACCTATCCTTTATCCAATGATCTAGAAATTCTCATCGGACGCGATTCTACTTGTGATATTCCTTTAGACTTTGATACTAATATATCACGCCGCCACGCTAGTATTCGTCCTCTAAAGGGAGGAGGATGGGAAATTGTGGATCACAATAGTTCTAATGGAACTTATATTAATGGTAATCGACTACAAGGAACACAAATACTGCATCCAGGCGATCATTTGATATTCTCCCAAGGAGGTCCTGAATTTGTTTTTGAATATCAAGTTCCTGTTGGAATAGCTGTTGAGAAAAATCAATCAGAAGCAGTAGCACCTCGTCAGACAATTGAGACACAACAATATTGTCTAGAAATATTGCCGAGACAACTGATTATTAACACGATTATTGGCAATAATCGTCAAAAACAACGTGAATTTTGGTGGAATGTGGCTGGTAAATTAGTTGGAGGAATCATTTTATTCTTTTTGATTTACGCTTTATGGTCTTCAATAAATCTATTTCCTTTCAACATTATTATTGCTATAATTATAATGACTATATTTTTTTATGCCCCAGTAACTAGCTATCAATTCGATCTCGATACTCAAAAATTAACTATTACCTCTCAATCTTTTGTTGATAGCTTATTTAATCATTATCGTTATCAATTTTATCCTTTAGAAGAATTTACGGCTGTCCGTTTACAAAAATCTGTTTATGAAGGGGATAGTGGAACTCAATATAACGATTTTAATATAGAATTAGTCCGCGAAGATAATAAAAGTTTAAGACTAGCTTTTACATGGCGGCAATATTTGAACTCTAACCTTTTTCAATTTCTCTCTGGTTCTAGTAGAGATGCTGAGAAGGCTCAATTAGTTTATAATGCTACTCAGTTAATTGATTGGATTCAAAAGTATTTAGAGCATGAATAATTTACTAAAAATCAATTGAGGGAATATCTGGAAGAATAAAAGTCATCATAGCTGCTCCCGAAAGATTATCCCGAACAATACGGCTTTTTTGACGCCTAACCATTTTCTCATAAAAATTGCGAACTTCTCGACCATTACCAAAATTGGCATCGCGGTTTTCATAAATTTGAAAAAAAATTTCTTGGACTTTCCTGCTTACATCCTTGGGACAAATACGCTTATCTTGCTGACACATTCGCCGGAAAATTTGAGAGAGTTCTTCCCCACTATAATCCGGAAAATCGATAGTATAAGAAATGCGAGATGAAAAACCAGAATTAGCCTCAATAAAGGCTGTCATTTCCTGAGAATAACCAGCCAAAATAACCACTAATCGATCACGATTATTTTCCATCATCGGGACTAAAGTATCGATAGCTTCTCGACCAAAATCTCCCGAAGATTCAGAACGTGCCAAGGCATAAGCTTCATCAATAAATAAAACTCCTCCTAAAGCAGACTCGACCACTTTAGCTGTTTTCTCAGCAGTTTGTCCCACATAACCCGCTACTAAATCCCGACGAGTCGTTTCAATAAAATGTCCTTTTGGTAATACTCCTAAAGCCTTAAAAATTCGTCCAATCAATCTAGCTACTGTGGTTTTACCTGTTCCTGGATTTCCCAAAAAAATCATGTGACCGATGGTAGATTCTGTCTTTTCAACTAATCCAGCTTCTCGTAATCTTTGATTAGCAATCTGGGTATCAACAATTTCCCGAATAGCGGACTTAACTAAATCCAAACCAATTAAACTGCCTAATTCTTGAAGCAGATCATTAACAGTGCTAGAAGTGGTCGAATTATCTCGAATCAGAGGTTGATAAACTTCGGGAATATCATGCAATTGAAAAGGTTCATTTAGCGGATCTAGATTGCTTTCAAGCACGCGACTAGCGCGGCGTTCATCCATTGCTTGAAAGAGGTTTTCAACCATTCCTGCATTACCAAAAGTGCGATCGCGTCCTTCATAGAGTGCGGTGAATAAAACCTGCATAGAATCCATCAATTCTTGGGAGAGGTTACATTTAACTTTAGTAGCGCGTTGTTGAAAAATTGCCATCAATTCTTTGGGGTTATAATCCTCAAAGATAATTTCCGTATTAAAGCGACGTTCTAAGCCAGGATTAGCCTTGATAAACTCATCCATATTGGCTGGATAACCTGCCACAATTACAGCAAGATGGTCGCGTTCATCTTCCATTCTTTTGAGTAGGGTATCAATTGCTTCAGTTCCAAAATCATTCTGTCCTCCCTGAACCAGAGTATAAGCTTCATCAATAAACAAAATTCCATCTAAAGCACTATCTATTAATTGATTAGTTCGTATTGCTGTTTGTCCTACATAACCTGCTACTAAATCTCTACCACCTACTTCAATAACGTGACCTCTTTCTAATAATCCTAAATCTCGATAAATTTCCCCAATCAGACGAGCAACCGTTGTTTTTCCCGTACCTGGATTGCCTTTAAATACTAGATGAAGACGAGGGGGTTCAGTTATTTGTCCAGTCGTTTCTCTGGCTTTATGGACTTCTAAAACCTGTATCCGTTGACGAATATTTTTTTTAACTTGAGCTAGTCCAATCATTTGTTCTAGTCGTTCTAAAGCAGGTTTAGTGCTGACAGTTCCAGACAACCAATGACACTTTTGAGCAGAAGCGAGGGAAATTTCCGAGACTGTTTGAAAGTTAGCATACCAATAGTTTAAAGAGCGATTTTCCGCCGACAACCAGACCATCAATTGATCTCGATTTTTCCAGTCTAGGGGACGATGATGATGGAGGCGAAAGTATTCGACTAAATTTGTAATTTCTTTGCGCTCTGGGCCTTTTAAACGAATAAAATTAAAGGAACTTATTCCCATTGTATTACGATTTGCTGTCAGATTCCCTAAAAAAGTAAATCCAATACGATTACAAAAGTCTTCTAATTCTTTCCTGTTTTCGTGATGAAATATAAAAATACAGAGGTTAAGATTATCCGGTAAAAGGCGTGACCAATCGGCAATCCGTCCAAATAATTCTCGCCTGTTTTCAAATTCTCCAATATCTTCTGCTTGAGAGAAGATCAGTGCTGATTTTTGGCTAGTATCTTGCATAACTTTCTCAAAGATTGGCAATTTTTTGGGATATTGGCTGTTTTTTTCTACTAAATTAACTGCTTCTTTTAATTCTGTTTGTAACTTTTGAATTTCTCCTAAGCGTTTATTGATTTCTTCCTTGCGTTGACTGAGAAAGCTCCTAGAAAACTGTGCATTAAGACCAGTTAAAAAAATTTCTAATTGACTTATATGAGAATCTGACCCGGTAGGATCAATTGTCGGTGATTCTGGATTTGGGGGTTTGACTATGATGAAAATTGGAAGGGTTTCAGTTTCAGCAGTAGGTGAAAGTTCAAATTTTAACCAAGGACCACCTTGAGTTAGTTGAACTTCTATCCCAGTTGATAACATCAACTGCTCTATTCGCTGTCCTTTGAAAAAAGTTCCATTCGTTCCCTTACTAATTAATTGCCACTGTTGAGGCTGAATTTGATGAAGTTCTAGATGGTATCGGGAAATCAAATCATTGTTAATTACAGCATTATTATCACTAGCACGCCCAATACGCACAAGATCTTCCTGCTCAAATTGCCATTGCTGAAGAGTTTTACTTTGTTGAGGATCAAATAAGGAAAAGATTAGCATAATCTACCTTTTTTCAACTTATTAAAAAGATTGGGGGATTCCACGCTGTTTTATTTCATTGAGATTACGATATTCTGGTCTGGCTTTTGACTTGCATTGAAATTCACCTATTCCTTGAATACCTGAAGCATCCAAAGACTCAAAAACCGCTTTGGCATTTTGTTGAGCAGCAGTTTCATCGACTAGAATTTCACTAAAAGCATTGATAGAAATCGAATTCCTACCAAACTCTTCTTCTGGCTTGATTATTGCGACAACTTCATCCCCAGCCAGATTTTTAACTTTGACAACGTAAGCTTTTCGTTGATCATCACCTTCGTAAATAGCATCGGTTTCAGAATTAACCAAAGTATAGCCTAAATCCGACAGAGAAGATACAACAAGATCCGCAATTTCAGCGCGCATTTGAGAACTCAACATTGCCAAATGAAATCTTCTCAGGAATCGGGCGTTGCACCATTGCCGGATGATTTATAATAAAGAGGAAAATTTTATGACAGCGATCGCGTCTCTAAAAAAAGAAAATGAACTGTCCAAAATGTAATTCCAATAATATTAGAAAAAATGGTCATAGAAGAGGAAAACAAAACTATCAATGTAAGACTTGTGGTCGTCAATAAGCACGAATTTCATTCTGAACTAGGTTATTCTAAAAAGGTCAAAGAAAACTGTTTAACTATGTACCTTAATGGTAACGGATTTAGAGCGATTGAAAGAATTACAAAAGTCAATCATAACACAGTCATACGTTGGGTAAGACAGACAGAAAATCAGTTACCAGATAGTTCTAACGACCACCAAATTCCACAGGTAGGCAAACTAGACGAATTACAAACATTTATAGGTAAAAAAAATAAGATATGGATTTGGACAGCTTTAAACAAAGACTACTCCGAGATTTTAGAATATGTAATAGGTGATAGAAGTGCCAAAATATTTGAAGAATTATGGGAAAAAATTAAAGATTGGAATTGTTATTTTTGGATAACAGATGGATATAAAGTTTATCCAAAATTCATTCCTGATGGTGACCAAATTATCAGTAAAACATCTATGACAAGAATAGAAGGAGAAAATAGTCGTTTACGTCATTATTTGGCAAGACTACACCGTAAGACATTCTGTTATTCTAAGTCAAAGGAGATGTTATTTTTGTCAATTAAACTACTTATTTATTATTTGAAAGAGAAAAACCTTTCTACAATAATCAGAGGTTAAATTTTGCTATTTTATTATTTGGCGGTCTCGCGGAGCGAGTGCGAAAGCAACGCTGTTGAAATTGGAAAACTTAAAAATTAGGAGAAAGCCGAAATCATCCCGCAGTGATGCAACGCCATTTTTTGTGATGGTTCAGTTCATGATAACCCAGAACTCAAACAGTATGATCAGGTTAAACGAGATAATTTTGAGTGGCATACTGGATATAAAGTGTTTAGTTTCAATTATCAACTAGATTTTGAGGAACAAATCAAAGGGCTAAAACGGTTATTAAGATCGACATAACTCATCACTGGACTCAGATGCCGCACAGCAACTTCAAACCAGTTCATTAAAAAAGATGGATGTATCAATAAGAACATTGACTCTCTTTTATTAAGAGAAATCAGTTGAATGGAAAGGGAGACATGAGTTTATGTTTGTCTTTTATCTTTTGTTTTTAAGCCACATAACAACACTTCTTAGCCCTAGTCAGCCCAGTATAAATCATTTTTTGCTTATCAGAACAATAGTGCATATCGCTGACCAATAAAAACACATTATCAATGGAACTCCCCTGAGCTTTATGACAAGTCAGAGCATAAGCATAAGCCATATTATCAAACAAGGTTTCTAACTCAAAATAGATCGCCCATCGCTTCTTTTTCTCTGTGTAAGTAACATCTTCTTTGGCTCTATCAGCCAACCGTTTTAATTCTTTTTGTCTTTTTTCTTCAGATTCATCTGTCAAGATTCTTAACTCTAAAACTGTACCTTCATCCGTTCTTACCTTAACTTGATAGAACTCCCACTTATGCTGCTCATTATACGCTAATTCAGGATTTTCTATGACCTTACATTCTTCTGAATTATTCAAGATTATCTTTTTCTGTTGTGTGTTCCCCCCTGGTAATTTTCTAAATACAGGCTTTTTAGCAATCAACCTATCCCCGATTACTAACTGTTCTACATTTTCCCCGTATAAAGCCTTTCTAATAGCTTCATTGTATTTATCAACCGTCTTATTTCTCCAGGCGATAATTCTGACATAATCAGGATTAATCAACCAGTCTTCTTGGTTAAAATGTTCAACCGCTAACTTTAACCATTGCTCAGAATCAAGTTTAACAATTGTGCCATCATCTGAAGTTTGAAAGGGATAAGTTTGCCGATTCCATTGAGGTTGACTCCTGATATTTTCAGCGACTTT
>NZ_JAYGHQ010000022.1:0-14542 GCF_034931425.1 Crocosphaera sp. XPORK-15E | reverse complement strand
TAATTCCTGGAAGACAATTGAGGGGTCGATGGAAGTAACAGCATCTTGGTAAAATCTAATGACTGCTTCGATTATTTCTCCTAACTCATCAGGGACTGTTAAAGATTTCATAGTAGATTATTGTTATGGTTTATACTAAATCATATCACAAGAATAATTGTTTAAAAATCTAATGATATACTAGAAGTCGGTTCTTGGTCAATAGTTTAGAAGGGAAGATAACAGATAAAGTCTGACAACCATTTAATCTGTTAATCTACTAAGAGAAATAAGGAAACAGTTTTTCGCAGGTGTCGGTTTTTGGATTAGTTGAATAAAATTGTCAAAAATGATATAATCAGACGGACAAAAGGTTTAGATAAACTTTGTTGTTTTTAATTTTATAACATAAGTTATGTATATTGGTTCATGATCATGAATAAACTCCTTATTGTTCCTATTAATAATTTTTTAGTTACTTTTGAAGATGGTAAACTACAAAGAAGATTTTGTTCTGTAGAAAGTATTAACATACTACAAGAATTAAGTCATTATAGTTCTAGCTGGGACGTGATCGCAATCGATCATTGTCCTTTTAGTCTTGAAAGTTTTTATCAACTTTGTATAACAGAAGATGAATTAGGCACGACCTTAACAACCTTACTTAATGCGGTTTCACTGGTTATTTTGATTTTTCCTGAAGGAAAAATTTTAAAAATACAAAAGAAAATATTTCTTGATTACAGTGAAGAAATGATTATCGAAGAAATTCCCGAAGGATTTCCGCTAGAAAGCGACCAAAAATGTGAACAACTTGATTACATTCTTGCACAAACTTGGTTTGAATATTGTTACTCAGATTTTTCTCGTAATTATTACAATCCTGTTGCTCAATACCATAAGTATTTAGTTGTTATAGGAAATAGAGAATGTTACAAACTTTTGGCTAAAAATTTTGGTTCTGTATATGTGCCTTCTGATATATTTTCCCAATACTCAGATACAAGTATTCCTCTCACTCAGTTACCACCTATCTCAAAAGATGTTAATAATTTTCTTGTTTTGAAAGAATTGCCTTTTGTCTTTTAAGTTAATTTAGCCAACAAATTTACCAAATCCGCCTCACTTTCAAAATCTAACAAGGCTTCTCCGAGGTCTTCTAATTGCTCGACGGGGAGTAGGCGAATTTGTGCCTCTATGGTAGCTGAGACTTGTCCTAGACGGCGATTGAGTAGGCGTAAGACTAGGTGGGCAGCTTCTTCTTGCTTTCCTGAAGCTCTAATATCCTGGTAAATCACAGATTCCTTCATAATGTCCTCTCTTAAGATCCTTTGAATCAATTGCTTATTTAATCTTAAACCAGCGAGAATTGCAGTAGAGGCCGCCAAATTGCTTTGGTCTGTTTTGTCAATGACATTCTCAATGCGGTTAGCCACATCTCTTAAGACAGCTTCCCTATCCCCACCTTGTCCTAACACCGCAAAGGGCCAGACCCCTGGTGCTTGAAGTTAATCAGCATAATCCACTTCCCAGAGCCGAATTACGTTAAATTGATGCCGTGTTTGAGCCAGTTCAAACACCGTTTGCTGCACTAACTCAGAGTTGCTTTTCCTCAAGTAAATCACCACTTGGTGCATTTCCTTATTAGGATAACGACGATAGACTCTCAGCCTATAATCAGCCATTCTAAAGGGAATATCTTTCTTAGGCTCCGTTTGGAACTCTATATGCAAGACCACGCCCTCTGATTGCAGAAAGATTAAGCTATCTGCCCTGATCGGTTCTAAGGAGAGTTCCGACGGCTTTAACTCCGCTCTTGTCAATGGGTTTTCCCAGTAACCAAATGGCCATATCTGTGGCAAAGGTCGCAGCAATGAATTTGCAGGTGGAATCAAACATTGTCTGATTTTATCACTTTAACACCCCTAAACTTAGTCTAGTTTATTGACTTAGTTTCGTTTATCTTAGAGATAGACTAAATTTGAAATACCACTTGTTATGGAATCGATCAACATCCATCACGCCAAAACGCACTTATCGAAGTTGTTACAAAGAGTAGCACTCGGAGAAGAAATAATTATCGCTAGTCGTGGAATTCCCGTTGCCAAGTTAGTGCCATTTAATGACGAGGACAAGCCCCGTCCTCTTGGTATAGATCGAGGGAAATTTACGGTTCCTGATGACTTTAATGCTCCTCTCCCTGATGAGATCCTGAACTCCTTTTATGGAGAAGAATTGTGAATCTTCTGTTAGATACTCATTGTTGGTTATGGGCTTTGAGTGAACCAGAGAAATTAAATCCAGAAGTTTCAGGTATGATCAGCGATGCTATTACCGCAGCTACACTTCCACTTCATCATAAAGATCCTTTCGACAGAATGATTATCGCTCAAGGGATCAGCGAAAATTTGCCGATTTTGACCAATGATAATGTGTTTCGTGATTACGATGTCACTACCATAGCGATTACCAGATAATCTTATGTTAGATGCACCATCGCCACCTCAAAGCACCGTTCCTTGGGCTTATCCCATGACCTCACCACCGCCACAACTTCGTTGATGACCCGTTCAATTACAACGCGCACCCCCTGAAACATCGCGGTTTGCCCTGCTTGAAACTTTGACTGAGACTGAAGAAATGCCAGAAATTCAAAGATCTGCTCATCGCTTAATTGGCGACGGGAATTAACCCCGTAAGTCAGAATTAGATGCCGTTTTCCTCGCTCTTTGTCCCAACCAAGCCGTTCCATAAGTTGATCGATCGCCGCCACCACATCGTCCCAGTCAATGACTTCAGTTACCACCTCATCAGAGTCAGCCAATGCAGGTAATGGGGAATGAGAAACGGCTACATTGTCGATTATATCTACGTTACACGAAACAGGCTCAGAATTAGTTACCTCGTCTGATAATGTGACCTCATTTTCTTGGGCATTTCCTCCCAATTCATTTGTACTGAGTATTTCTACTGATTGATCATTTTCCTCTTTCAACATCTCGACTGCGCTCGATGTTAAACTTTGAGTATGTTCAAAAAGTAGGTAACTAGGATTAGGGTCATCAGTTGAAAGCATTACATCATCAGCATTTTCAGAGTTTACTTGCTCAGATCAGTTACTTTCAACATCATTCTAACAAGTAATTTTACTCTCTTTGGAGTCTGAGAAAGTTTTAATAGTACATCAAATTAGCCGCTTCTTCTGCTCTGATGTTTTGATAAATGATTGTAAGGCTAAGAGTGATTCTTCATTGTCAAACTTGTTTAATAAGATTGGAAACTCTTTCATCAAGATGTGGATGAGTGCTTAATATTTCTAACCATTGGGGTATAGTATCTCCTTTGCTAAGTTTTTGTAAAGCTTTAATAAGTCCTACTGGGCTGTATTCTGAATTGCTTAGTAAAGAGAGTGCATAATTATCTGCCTCATATTCATGTTCACGACTAAACATCTGCTGAGAAAGAAACGACATTCCGCTTACGGTTAGATTTACCAAAGGATTTCTCAAAACCAGTGAGGCAGCCGACTCGATAACATTGAGTCTAAATTCATCCTCCATACGAGATTTGGCGTGTCCTAGTTCAATATGCCCAATCTCATGCGCTAGAACTCCTGCAATTTCATCATCAGAAAAATCTTCTAAAATATCAACAAACCCTTTCGTTAGAAGAATTATGCCACTTGGTAATGCCATTGCATTGATTTGATCACTGTCGAGTACATACTGAGTGTATTGAGAAAGTTTAGAATTAGATATATGGTACAATTCGTCAAGAATCTCTTTGACTCTGGGAATTGACTCAATAGAAATGGATTTACTAGACTTCAATTGGTCTAAAAGTTCTCCCTCCAAACGCTCTAAGTCAGTTGCTGTTGATCTGAGTATATTTGGTAGGAAAAGAATGGCCACGATAATCAATATCAAGATTAACTCAGAGAACCCTAACATTCATCTACCTTGTTAAGTTTATAATAAGGCCATTATATTGTTAGGTCTTAAGTCAATCAGTCAGTAGGATTGCTGATCTTTTGGATACATTAATGAAGTGTAATAGGCGTTATTTCTTATTGCTCGGCAGTTAATTGACGTAAGCTTTCACATCCTACCTTGTAGATTATCAATAGACATCTCCAAAAATTAACCTCAAACCCTTTTATCATCAGGGTAAAATTTTGGTTTTTGAAGATGTCTAATTAAGCCGCAGGAACAGGGAGTGGATTTAATTCTTTTCTGGCACATTTATATTTCTTTTTAAAGCAATCGATAACTGTCTTAATCGCTCACTAACCTCTAAATTAAATTCTTGGGATTGCAAATTTGCTGGCAATTCGTCCAAAAGTTGAGAGTTTTCTTGTAACCATTCATTAATTGCTACGCCTGTCCATGTTCCTTTTTTTTCTCGAAAAAGATCGACTAAGCCTCTTAATTCCTGAATACAATAGGCTTCAAATCCTGCTGCTTCAAAAATTCCATTGCGTAAATATTCTTCAAAGGCGTTAATATCATTAGTTACTTCAAAGATAACAATTTCTCTAGGAGGGGTTAATTGGTCAGCTAAATCTATTACTTTATCTATCGTCATTCCTATGACTTCTGTTACCCCTAAAACTTGTTGGCGAAGGTCACGGTTAAAAAGCAAATCAGACCCATATTTAACGTATTTTTTCAGCACTCTAAAAGCTGGTTCATCCCCTTGATAATAATTATCAATCAATTCAACATCAGCCCCTAAAGATTTGACAATTTGCGTTCGGGTATCACTGTTAACGGGGCCGCGAATTAATGCTTCAGCGACTGGACGAGCAAAGCGTAAGAATAAGACACTTAAACTATTTTCTAAACGGGCTAAAAATTCATCTTCTGAGTGTCCGATAAGTCGTTCTTTTACTTGATGACTTCCCCATAATAAAGTAGTCATATAATCTACTAATTTTAATGCTTCATCTTTTAATTCAGCAGCTAATTGTCGTGCCAGAGAATCTAATAATTTTCTGATATCAGCATATAAGTTTTCTCGCCAAGCATAATTAGCTTTTGTGCGGTCAAAGTCTGGAAAAGAATTTGCAGCAAAAATAATTTCTTTTTTGCTTAAGGTTTCTTCTCTTAATATTTTCATCTCACTTTCTACAAGTTGAAGATATCTTTCTCTAATTTTATAAATGCTAGTTGATGAGTTATTATTGACTTTTTCTAACGGTTTATTAATCACATTATTTTCATAAAAATTTTGTAAATCTGCTTTAATGTGTTCCCATTTACTATTCCACCATTCGGTAAAAGATATTCGTCTTCTTTCTTCTTCAAATCGTTGTGCTTCTTCAGGGTTTTCAGGAAATCTTTGATTAACAAGACGATAAATATCTTCTGATGTATTGACGATTTTATCAATAGAAACTTCACAGCGTTTTTTAAGAATAGAGACTCGCTCAGTATTAATATAATTAAAGATTCTTTGTTTAATTTCGGGAATTCCTGTTCCTTGATTTTTTAAAATTTCTTCATCAGTAATTCCGGTTAAACTGCTTAATTTATCTCGAATATTACTGGCTTGACCTATTTCTAATTGGGTATGTTCTTCTGCAAGATTATTTAAAATTAAATAAGCACCTGCTGAACCGGAAATAATACGATTTGTGGGTAAATTGGCACGTTTTAGCCAATCTTGAGAAGCTTCTTCAATGTGTTGTTTTACTGCTTCTACGCTACCAAGGGAATCAATATGACTTAAAAAGACAAAAAGTTTATCAGCAATAGTAATATTTTTATCGCCTTGTTCAGTAAATTTAATAATTTCTAATTCTGCTTCTCGAATACTACGAAAACGCTGAATTACTATTACTGCGTCACAGTCTGAGAGCATTTGTTGTGCTTCGTCAACGTGCTTTGCTAACCCAGAATCTGAACCAGGAACGTCATAAAAGACGATTCCTTCTGCTTGAGCAAGTTTATTAGTATAAAGTCTAGCTTCTAAGACAGAATGAGCATATTTTTCATCAGCAACGTATTTTTTTAGTTGTTCTCGAATATCTTCTAATCTGGTAAAAGGAATAATTAAATTTCCTTCTTTTCTAACTTGTTGTAAGGTAGTTTCGTATTCTCTAATAGTTTTTAAGTCTTCTTTTGCGCCAACGGTTTCTAATTCTTTGAGAAGATGAATAAACTGTTCTTCGGTGCGAGTTTGCACTTCTAATCTTTGTTCAGATTCACTTTTAACGGAATATATTTGGGTAGTAGTAAACGTACATCTTCCCCCTTTTGCGGGAAGTAAATCACATTCTAACCAAGCGTTAATAAAGGTACTTTTTCCCGCCTTTTCTAAACCTACTACAGCAATGCGAAATTCTCGTTTTCTCAATCGTTCGAGTTGACGGTTAGCGGGTGCAGCTTCTTGGATGAGTATTTCTGTTAATTTGGAGGGAACTTCAGCTTGTGGAAGTTTGGCTAAGTCAACGGCATAATTTTGGATGTTTAAGACATCACTGAGGCGGGTTTCATAGTAAGATGAGGCTGATTTCCAATCCATTAAATTAACTCCTTAAATACGTTTGAATGATTTGAGGATAGACGCATCTCTCAGACGACCTAGCTGGATAATTTTACCTTCTGTATTAGCTGGAATATCCCTTTTGATGACATATTTAGTTTCTTCACCAATGATGTTTTGTCCATTGGGTATATCAATCCTAATATAAAATTTAAGTTGACTGTCTGGTGAAATTTCTTGATTTATTGTATCTATAATTTTTTGGTCTGCTTCTTCTGCTTTAAGACATAAAAATTCTGGAGCGGCTTCAATGAGTTCAATCATTTTCTCTCTATTTATTGGTTTTCCTAAAGTTAAGCCATAAACTACTGATGCAGGAACAGCCAGACATATTGCAGTAGGAATTGGTTTGCTAGGAAGCGCAGGAGAAGTTATGTTTTTTGTTGAAGTTTCACTCAAAAATTTTTGAGAAACATAAGCTCCAATTAAGATAACAGCAGCAATGACAATATATTCCATTTTGTCCTCATCTTCATCTAGTGATTTACGAACTGGTCTAGAAACATCTTTTAAAAATTCCCCTCCTTGTTTCAAGAGAGAGTTTTCTTTTACAAGTTTTTGTTGATTTACAGAAACTGTATATATAATATCCTCAGATAACTCTACATCCTTATCTAAAGTAGCCTTTTTGTCAATTCCATATTTTTTACAAAGTTCCTGAGCTTCGAGCTTATCTAAAATTAAATAGATGACGGAGCTTAAAGTACCTAATCTTTGATATTTAATGTGAGGATAGACTTGTTCAAAAATTTGCTTGGAATTTTCTTCAAAATGTTTACTTCCCACTTAAATCACTCTCCTCTTGAAGATTACTTAATTGAGAAAATTCTTCTTCTAATCTTCTTGCTCTTTCTTGCATAGGTTTCCACACATTTTGCTGTTGTTCGTAATCAAAGGTAATTTCTTGTCTAGCCTTCTCTAATCTATCTCGATAAAGATTAAGAATATCAGTTTGAGTTTGATCTACATTTTTTTTTAAATCATCAATTTGTGCCAATAACCATTCTATCACTTGCTTTAAAATCTTAGGTTCAGCTTCCTTTAATTGTTTTTTCCAATCCCCTAAAATTTGCCCTATACTTGGAATTTCTGCATTATCACTAGAGCGTTTTTCCTTTTTGGGAACTATCCATAACCAATGCTTCCAAGTTCTACGTTTTTCAGTGTAGTCTTCTTTTTTAATATCAAAATCTGAGTTAAACTCAACAAAATCAAATTTTAGATCATTTTTAACTTTGTTTAACTCAGATTCTGGAAATCTAATCACAATATTCTCAGCAATAGAATTAGACTCTTTTTCTAAATAAGCAAGATGAAATATAAACAACTCATTGACTGCTTCATACATTCTATTAATCTCTTGTGTGGCAATTTTGTCCAACACTTGGGCTATAATCAAACTAAGATGAATAGATAGTTCGTTAAGTTCGTGATTTTTTTGTTTAAGATTCTCTTTCTCTTCGTTTGTTTTTGCAACTACATTTTGACCATTTTTTGCGCTGTAATGACTATAGCCTAGTTCGATTAATCTTCTTATCTTTCTCTCTAGCAAGTTAACATGGACAATACTTGCTTTCTTAAAATTAGGATGATCTAGAGTAACTATGCCATTTTCTAACGATTCTGCTACTGCTTCCAAAATCTGATCAACTCCTCTCCCTAAAGCATTTCTCCAATCGTAGAGAGGAATTAATTTTTCTTCAATATCGTTATAAGGTTCGGTAAATTGAAGTTCTGTAATAGCTTCTGTTAATACAGAAATTGGATCATCTTCAGTTTGCTGACTAATATAGTCCTTACACTGCTGATTAATTTTTTCAAAAGGCTTTCTTAAATTAGCATCACTTGCTCGAAGAAATTGATCTAAAGAAGATTTTATACATGAGATTCTTTCAGATTCTTGCTGATAATTTTCTTCTGAACTGTTAAGAATTACAGTAGTAGTCTGTACTGCCCATTGTGCAATACTATTTCCCGCAGCCACATTAAATTTTTCTATGGCTTGAGGAATAACTAACTTAGGAAAATGTTGGGTAATATGTAGGTTTAAATACTGTTGAAATTCCTCAGCATAGGATTTTTGCCATAAATCTTCGGCCACTCGAATTCTATCTTGACTAGACCAATTTTCTGCTTTTCGGGGTAAATCTTCTAAGATACTTTCTTCAATTAACTGACTACATTTACGATCAGCATCTCTACAGGCTATGGTACTATCATTTTGATCATTGCTTTGTATTTGTAAAGCTAATAAAGCAGGTAATGTACTTAATTTAATTATTTTTATATTGTCAATCGCTTGGGTATATTCTCTTAATTGTTCTGTTAGTTCATTTTTAATGCTTCTGGTGGTTTTTTCGACAAAACGCTTTTCACTTTCTACCCAATTTTTATCATCTCTGAAAACATCAATTTTGTTGAGAATAAATAGCATTCTCTCTGGAGAACCGCCTAATCCCTTAACTTCTTCTACGACTTGTAATAAAAGACTTTTAACCTTCTGAGGGTCGGTTTCTTGACTATTATATGTTACTAAACACAAAGCATCACGACACTGTTTAATAACTTCCATATTACTATCATCGCCCACATAAGATAATCCAGGTAAATCTAGTAATTTAACTCTGACACCTTTAGGTAAATCTCGCTCATATTCTTTAAAAAGTCTGAAAGGATAATAAATAATAAATTTGGGATAAGCTAAGTTAGATTGATCTTTTTTATTATCAATATAACTAATCATTGCTTGCTCTAAGCGTTTACAAATTTCCTCATCACTAATATTTCTCCACCAACCACATTCCCATAATGCCCCCGGTGTTTCTTCAATAATTAAACCCTTTTCTTCGCTATATTCAATTGTAACTGCCCCTGCACTCATTTCACTCACTGCTGTCGGCACAATATCAGCACCACAAAGGAAATTTACTAAGGTACTTTTACCACTGCTAGTTGTTCCTGTAGTCGCTAAAATCAGAGTGGGATGGCGCAATTCATCAATTAATGTTTCTAACGCTGTTGTTAGATTGTTAGAGAGTTCATGAATCTCAGCATGATAAGATTCTGGTAAATGCTGAATAATCTCCGTCTTGAAGTTATCCCAGTAACCTGCCAGAAGTGTGGCCTTGTTTTCTACTCCTTGGAAAACTTCGTAAGATTTTTGACTCATAACGGGAATGTTACTCACTAACTAGGAGATTAGATCATCACTGAACAAATCGTTAACGTACTTATAGTTCCCTAAATAATTCTAAAGTATATCAACTCTCAAATAAAATTTTTTAAGATAATATTCAACTATCCGTTTAATTTCAAACACTGCACCACCTGTCGTTTCGTCTCCTCCCCCCTTATATCATAACTTAGCCCGCATTTCTCACAAACTTTGCGATTGGGAGCAGGTTAACTTTCTTGGTTATTATGTACTAAATGGGCGATATTATGAAAAACGCTGTATAACGATCTTCTGGGGCTCTAGGCTTTTACCTTACAGTTTCTAAGCTCTGGGCTTTTTTCAGGATAAACTTTGAGGCGTTGCTTCGCACTCGCATAGCGAGATCGCAAACTAACATAACTCAGAATTTTGAGTTTTTGCTCTTAAAATAATGGGCAATCTCTTACTATCAAATAGTTCTACAATTCAGCAAGGAATATTGTTTTCCCAGAGTTCAAGAAGACCGTTCTGTCCATAATTGTTAATAATTGATATTCTTCTTCTATTATATTAAAATTAAACTAAAAACATTAGATTAATCCATTATCTCCACACTTATATCGTTTACCTCAGCCTCTCTTTCATAAGACTGAGCAATTACTTTTAAAATATCAGCCGTTCTTGGCCATTCAAATCGAATTGATTCTACATCGGAAGCATATTTTTCCGCCAAAGAACGTTCTTGTTCACCCCCATCGTATAAACGTCTGAGTGTCACGCCTCTAGAGTTTCGATGACCACATATTATTCCTCGCTCAAGTTTCTCACTCTTTACTTGCTCGATAATATCTCTGACTGATTCATGTGGCCATATATTATCTGTTCCATTAGGGCAGCGCGATAAATATTCCCCGATCTTGATATCTCCAATATCTAACCTTCCAGCTTCTTTTAAAGATTCTCTTGCCTTTCTAATCCATTCTTTCAAAGCACTCAGGTCAATCTGATCTCCTGTCTGCCCAGGGAGAATAGAAACCTTTTCGAGTAACCTATAAGCAATCTCTACTCGCTGTCTCAACAATTCCTCTGTTAGATCCTCTACAGGGTCTTGTTTATTATCATTTCTTCTAAAACTCCAGATAACAAGCTGAGCGAAATCACTGGGATTTTCAGCAACGCTTTTCATCAGATAACGAGGCGAAAATGCTTCATATCTGAAAAATTTAAGGTACAACCACTCAATGTAAGAGACTTCTCTTTCTGGAATTGTACCAGCATCTTGAAGAAACTCAATAGCTTTCAAAATGTCATGAGAAACCTCTTGAATTGACATTCGATTACCCTCGTTGGGGTTGGTAGCAATTCCAATTAAAATATTTGCTACTAAGTTACTATCTAACTCACTAAGGTTTTGGCTTATAAGAAACAATTGAGCTAGAGCATCAATTGCTGCGCGTGGTCTATCATTTTCTAATAGCCTAGATGCAATGCTGGACACAAGCTCAACTTGCTTATCTGGAACAATATAATGATTTAGGTTAGACCAAAAGTGCTGTCTTCCTTCTTCTGGAATACTATCGACAAGTTCTAGGGTTTCAGTAGTTAAGGGCATACATAATAAAAATTTCGCTTTTTTAATAGATGACCAATTTGTATTTTCTATTGTGATGTTTTTTGCTTCTTCATACTTGTTATGAGATAAAGTAAGAAAAAATCCTTTAGAAAATTCTCCTAAGTTATCATCAATATCTAACCATTCTATGGCAAGATTATACAAAGTTTTAGAGAAAACATCCCATTTTTCTAAAATCCTTACCCAAAGTAACGACAGCGCAAGGGTTTCTGGCCCACTTAAAACAGCTAACGTGCAAAAATTAGATGATTTCGTTTTTGAGAAGGAACTTAGAAAGGCTATAGAACCAACTAATCGAGGTAAAGAACAGTTTACAATTAATTCTTTAATGCCATCAATACCCTGTTCTTGATAAATAGATTCTAAGACAGATATTCGTTTTTTTATTAATAAAGCCTCACGTTCTTTATAATCGTAATCATCGATATTAATTAGATCAATTAAAACAGGAACGTGAGCATTAAAAAGAAATAAGTTCGCTTTTACAACGTCTTTAAAATCGAAATGATGAGCAACTTTCTCTACTTGGTCAAGTAACTCTTTTGCCCAAGACCACTTAGTATCTGGAAACCTTTTATGGCGCGCTACAATACCGATGATCTCCTTGACAATCTTCTTTCTTTGCTCGTCAGAAAGGTCTTCCGCCTTAATGGATAGCATTCGCTTTATAATAGTTTGGACTTGTTCTTCAGTATAAAAAGTAAAATTATTAACTAAATTAATAATTCTATTGTCTATATTTTCATAAGTCTTATCAAAATTATCTAATAGTAAATCCACTATGGCTTCTACATAATTCAAATAAGCTTGATTTGTAATGCTAGCTTCTACATTAGTTGTCCAATCCCTATATTCTGGCTTACATATTCCAGAAGACGAAAGTGTATTATTCAACAGTAAGGCAATCATCAAATCCCATGATACTTTTGGATATTCACGAATCAGTATTTTCCTTAGAATTGTTAGTCTTTCATCATGGGTTGCCGATGTGTTATTTATCCATCCTAAATAGATATCAACGAGTGACTTAAATGGGCGTTTAGCGTATGTCCCACCTGGATCTATCTCTGACAAACGAGCTAAACACTGGCTGACTTTAACAAGATAGTCCTTATTCCAAGAAATAAGCTCTAATGCCCATAATAAATCTGAATGATAAGAACCTCCAAAAACCCCGTCTCCTTCAGCAGTAAATAAACCTAAAAGAATAGGATTCTCCCCTTCTAAAGCTGATTCTACTGCATTGAGAAATACATCAGGAGCAGCTTCAGCCAGTAGTCTCAAACACCCTTGCACGGAAAACCAGAATTTTACGTTTTTATTTTCTTCAAAAACCTTACGAATCCAACCACAAACAAGCGAAGATGACTTTTCATATCCTAATTGTTCAGAAAATTCATCGCCAAAAGCAGATAGCAATGCTAGAGAATCAGCGATCGCTTTTTTGAGAAAAGACGAGTATTTTGGGACTGCTCCCAGAATCGATGCCATATAGCGTTCGTTGGTTGGCAAATGGTAGGGATCTTCATCAGCTAATATCACTGGGGCTATTTTCCCTAATCGTTGCAAATAGGGTTCAGCTATCTTTGGAGCAATTAGTAGCCAGAAATCAATCTTGGCAATGACTTGCCATTGATTTCCTATTTTCCGAATGGGAGGATCATTTTCGTGAGATAAGTGAGTAATATTATTTTTGAAATCAGAATAAGATAAACCAGATAATACTTTCATTGCCTGACAATCATACTCATTATCTTCATTCCATGTTGAAGCAAATAAGGCAGCAAAAAGGACATCTAGCGAAGCATTGTTAGACCATGTCGGTTTCTTATAATCAATTGGTCGCAATAGGGGATGCCTAAGCAACGGCTCAAAATAACCCTTAGTCTCTCGATATAAGACTCTAGCATTATCCTCACTGTCTTTATTATCACCAGGCCAAAGCTTTTTAAATCCTTCTTCTCTAATAAGACGAGGTTGACGACTTAAGCAGATTGATTCTGAAGGAGTATCTTTATCATCAACGGCAATAAGTACGGTGTGACCCTTGGCAGTAGCAGCCCCTATCCCAGTCGGAGAAAACCCATAGGGGATTAAGATGAGGGATTGCTCACTGGTTGCCATAAAATCCCATGCTTCTTGAGATTTTATAATTAAGCATCGACAATTTGCATCTTCGACGTTAATAAGGGTTGCCAAAATAAAGCCATAAGCCTCATCTTTTGACTTTGATTTTATTCTATGTTGATCTTGAACAGAGGTTAAATTTAACAATGATTTTGACTCATTTTCCCTTCCATTCAAGAAAAAATCAGCAGTCAAATTTATCTTAGTTTGGTTAGTAAATTCAAACCAAGCTTGTTCAATATCTAAAGTCGAAGTACAGCGCTTACCCAACAATTGGGAGAACCAACGATGTACAGCAGAACAGTCTTCTAACCAATTAGAAAGGTCTTGTGCATTAATTCCCTCAACGCCTTTCCATTTATTATCTGATTTTTTCTCATTTACCCAATTGTCTTTCTGTGTCCAAAGTCTTGATGTAACAAAAACAAAAGTGGTTGTATCTAACTCAAAAGGATCTGGATTCTTCAGTCTTTTTAAGTAATCATCATCAGCTTTATCTTTAACACTTTTGTTTGTTCCAAATTCCCAGCCTGATGTACCAGAAGGGATAAATTGATTACCCTCATCTACTTCAAGAACACCATCCCATCCACCAACCGCAATATCATTACCTGATGGAAAATTAATTTTCTTTGGCTTGCAGGAAGCCCTAATAAGCATCTTAACCAATAGCGGCAGTATTTCTTCTGCTTGCCGTTTATTGGTTTCAGTCCAGTTTTTAATGTCATTTGTAGTAATATACCAACCAGTTTTATCTTCAACCATTTGAGATTATAATAATTTCGTTTTTATAGTTTATCGTTGAATGCCGCTAAGTTATCCTGCGATCGCAGAACCATGAACCTCCGAATAACAAGCGTTGAGAACAACACACTCGATTTTATCTACGAATAAGGCGAATAAACCAGACAAAGCTTCGGAATCGACCAGCTTGCTTCCCCCTGCCATATCTTCAAAAACTAACCCTTGTTCCCCATCACCATGACCGCAGAAGTGGACGATGTTGGGGTCGTTATCTAAAATCGCCCGTTGTATGTCCCTGTAACGTACTGCTGTTGACGTGATGATTTCAAAGTCATCTCGATGTTTTGAGCGCAGTAGTC